>CAMLDZ010000063.1 GCA_946478985.1 uncultured Solimonas sp. | reverse complement strand
GCCACGCAAGTCGCGCAGGCGGCCCCGCAGGCCAGCAGCGGCGTCGAGGAGATCTTCGTCACCGCGCGTCGTCGCGAGGAAAGCGCGCAGCAGGTGCCGATTCCGATCTCGGTGGTCGACGACAGCCTGCTCAACCAGACCGGCGCATTCAACGTCAACCGCCTCAAGGAGCTGGTGCCGACGGTGCAGTTCTACTCGACCAATCCGCGCAACTCGGCGATCAACATCCGCGGTCTGGGTGCGCCGTACGGCCTGACCAACGATGGTCTGGAACCGGGTGTCGGCTTCTACGTCGACGGCGTGTTCATCGCGCGTCCGGCGGCGGCGACGCTGGATTTCATCGACGTCTCGCAGATCGAAATCCTGCGCGGCCCGCAGGGCACGCTGTACGGCAAGAACACCACGGCCGGTGCCATCAACATCACCACCAAGAAGCCGAGCTTCACACCGGAGACGACGATCGAACAGTCGTTCGGCAACTACGGCTTCGTGCAGTCCAAGGCCTCGATCACTGGCCCGATCGGCGACAAGCTCGCCGCCCGCCTGTCGTTCTCCGGCACGCAGCGCGACGGCTTTCTCTACAACGTCAGCACGCAGGACGATCTCAACGATCTCAGCAACCTCGGCCTGCGCGGACAGCTGCTGTTCGCGGCGTCCGACGATGTCGCGGTGACCCTGGCCGGCGACTTCACGCGCCAGCGTCCCGAAGGCTATGCGCAGGTTTACGCCGGCGTGGCGCCTACGCTGCGTTCGGCCAGCCGCCAGTACGCGGCGATCACCGCCGATCTCGGCTACACGGTGCCGAGCACCGATCCCTTCGATCGCCTCACCGACTCCGACACGCCGTGGCGCTCGCAGCAGGACATGGGCGGCGCCTCGCTGACCGCCGACATCAAGACCGGCATCGGCCAGCTGAGCTCGATCACCGCCTGGCGTTTCTGGGAATGGCGTCCGTCCAACGATCGCGACTTTCTCGGTCTGCCGATCACGACGATTTCCGCCGCGCCATCCGATCAGGAGCAGTTCACGCAGGAGATCCGCCTGACCGGCGACATCACGCCGTCGCTGAACTACGTGGTCGGCGTGTTCGGCTTCTACCAGAACATCAAGTCCGCACCTGAGCACAAGCAGGAGCAGGGCGCCGCTGCCGCGCGCTTCCTGCTCAACCCCGGCGCCAACGGCTATCGCGCCGATCTGCTCGACGGCTACGGCCAGAACACCCGCATCGACTTCGATACCGAGAGCGCCGCGCTGTTCGGTCAGCTGGAATGGGCGATCACCGACAGGCTGCGCCTGCTGCCGGGTCTGCGCTTCAACTACGACAAGAAGAAGATGGACTTCGAGGCCACCGTCTACGGCGGCCCGGAAAACCCGACCGCGGCCGAGCTGACGCTGCTGCGCGGCGTGCTGTCGCCGCAGGCCTACCAGGCCGACGTCGACGACACCAATGTCTCCGGTCAGTTGACGCTGGCTTATACCGTCACCGACACGTTCAACACCTATGCGACCTACGCCAAGAGCTACAAGTCGGTGGGCATGAACAGCGCGGCGCTGCCGACCGATGCCAACGGCAATGTCGCCATCAGTGCCGCGACCGTGGAGCCGGAAGACGTCAATCACTTCGAGGTCGGTTTCAAGAGCCAGCCGCTGCGGGGCGTGACCGCCAACCTGGCGCTGTTCAACACCGAGATCGACGACTTTCAGGCGCAGGTGCAGAACAACGCGGTCGGCGCGCTGCGCGGTTATCTGGCCAACGCCGAGAAGGTCCGCGTGCGCGGCGTCGAGTTCGACGGCAACGCCCGTCTCGGCAGCTTCAGCAGCTTCCTGACCGCGGCCTACACCGACGGCAAGTACGTGTCGTTCAAGGACGCGCCGTCGCCGCTGGAACTCAGCGGCGGCAGCGATCCGCTGACGCAGGTGGTCGATGCTTCCGGCACGCGTCTGCCGGGCATCTCGAAGTGGGCCGGTTCGCTCGGCGGCGAGTACGCCGTCACCGGTGGCCTGCTCGGCCGTGAAGGCGACTACTTCGTCGGCGGCGATGCCAGCTCGCGTTCGGATTTCTCGTCCAGCGCCACCGAGTCGGCCTACCTCAACGTCGGCGGCTACACGCTGTACAACGCGCGTGCCGGCTTTCGCGCCGCCAGCGGCTGGGAAGTGGTGCTGTGGGGCCGCAACCTGAGCGACAAGGAGTACTTCGAACTGCTGTCCGCCGCCTCGGGCAGCAGCGGTCTCTACGTCGGCCAGCCGGGCGATCCGCGCACCTGGGGCGTGACGCTGCGCGCAAAGTTCTAAACAGGTTTTAATGAAGGGCTTCTAGGGCGAAGCGAGGCCTGCGCGGCGATCCCGCGCAGGCCTTTTTTGCATCTGGAATAATGCCGGCCCGCAAAACTTCTCCCACTCGCAGCCGCTGCCAGCGGCGCCAGGTCCCGCTGCCGATGACCAAGCTCGCTCCGCTGATCGCTCCCAGCATCCTTTCCGCCGACCTTGCGCGGCTCGGCGATGACGTCGCCAGGGTGCTGGCCGCCGGCGCCGACATCGTCCACTTCGACGTGATGGACAACCATTACGTGCCGAACCTGACCTTCGGCCCGAGCATCGCCGAGGCGCTGCGCAAGTACGGCATCAGCGCGCCGCTCGACGTGCATCTGATGGTCGAGCCGGTCGACGACCTCGCCGCCGCCTTCGCCAAGGCCGGCGCCAGCTACATCACCTTCCACCCGGAAGCGACGCGCCACGTCGACCGCAGCCTGCAGGCGATCCGCGGCGCCGGCTGCAAGGCCGGCCTGGTGTTCAACCCGGCGACCTCGCTCGACGTGCTGCGCTATACGCTGGACAAGGTCGACATGGTGCTGCTGATGTCGGTCAACCCCGGCTTCGGTGGCCAGAGCTTCATCCCGGGCGCGCTGGGCAAGCTGCGCGAGGCGCGCGCGCTGATCGACGCCTACGTGGCGCAGAACCCGGGCCGCGAGATCCGCCTGGAGATCGACGGCGGCGTCAAGGTCGACAACATCGCCGAAATCGCCGCCGCCGGCGCCGACACCTTCGTCGCCGGCAGTGCGATTTTCGGATCGAAGGACTACGCGGCTACAATCGCCGCGATGCGCCAGGCGATCGCCGGCGCCAAGTAAGACCAACAAGAATCTTCACGCTCATGAATCGGCAGATCCCGGGACCGCGTTGCTGGCGATGGTGGTGAGGTTCACCGCCCGCGGCCTGCGCCGCGTCCGCTGTCACGATTCCCGCAATATGTCCTGACCGATCTCATGACCCAGAATCCTGCGAGCTACAACCGCATTGCGCTGACGCGCGAGCTGCCCGGCGATCTCGATACGCCGGTCGGCGCCTATCTCAAGCTGGTGCAGCGCCCCTACGCCTTCCTGTTCGAATCGATGGTCGGCGGCGAGCAGTGGGGCCGTTACTCGTTCATCGGCCTGCCGTCGCGCGAGGTGCTGCGCGTGGTCGGTGACCAGCTCACGGTGACGCGCGACGGCATCCTCACCGAGCGCGAGACGCTGGCCGATCCGCTGCCGTGGATTCGCGCCTACGCGGCGCGCCACCGCGTGCAGCCGGATCCGAAGCTGCCGCGTTTCTCCGGTGGCCTGGTCGGCTACTTCGGCTATGACTGCGTGCGCTACTTCGAGCCCAGGCTCGCGACGCGGCCGGTCAAGGAAGATCCGGTCGGCACGCCCGACATCCTGCTGATGCGCGCCGAGGAACTGGTGGTGTTCGACAACCAGCGCGCGACGCTGACGATCATCACCCACGCCGATATCGACGACGCCGACGACCTCGCCCGCGCGCAGGCGCGGCTCGACGACATCGAGCTGCTGCTCGGCCAGCCGGTGCCGCAGATGCCGCTGCCGATGGCCAGCTCACCGTTTCCGCCCGAATTCGAATCGAGCTTCGGCCAGGAGCGCTTCGAGGACGCGGTGCGCAAGGTGCAGCCGTACATCGCCGCCGGCGACTGCATGCAGGTGGTGCCGTCGCAGCGCCTGAGCGCGCCGTTCATCGCCGACCCGCTGCAGCTCTACCGTGCGATCCGCCGCCTCAATCCCTCGCCGTACCTGTACTGCCTGGAGCTGGGCGACCACCACATCGTCGGCGCCTCGCCGGAGGTGCTGGCGCGCGTCGACAACGGCCTGGTGACGGTGCGGCCGATCGCCGGCACGCGCAAGCGCGGCGCCGACGCCGCCGAAGACGCGGCACTGGCCGCAGACTTGCTGGCCGACCCGAAGGAAATCGCCGAGCACCTGATGCTGATCGACCTCGGCCGCAACGACGTCGGCCGCGTCTCGCAGACCGGCAGCGTCAAGCTCACCGAGAAGATGGTGATCGAGCGCTACAGCCACGTCATGCACATCGTCAGCAACGTCACCGGCCAGCTCAAGCCGGAGCACGATGCGCTCGACGCGCTGGCCTCGATATTCCCGGCCGGCACGCTGTCCGGTGCGCCCAAGGTCCGCGCGATGGAAATCATCGACGAGCTGGAACCGGTCAAGCGCGGCATCTACGGCGGCGCCGTCGGCTACCTCGGCTGGGACGGCAACATGGATACGGCGATCGCGATCCGCACCGCCGTGATCAAGGACGGCCTGGTCCACGTCCAGGCCGGCGCCGGCATCGTCGCCGACTCCGACCCGCGCTCCGAGTGGGAAGAGACGATGAACAAGGCCGCGGCGATGCTGCGCGCGGCGGACTCGGTCTCGGGCTGAACTCGGCGGTCCGCTCCGTCGGCCTGCCGCTGCCGCGCCGGGCTGTGTTCACCACCGATCTGGTGGTAGCTTGCGCGGCAGCGGCCACGCAGACGGAAGGTGGGCAATGGGGAACGTCAAGGCAGCCAGCGGAACCCGCATCGACGAGATCGCCGACGGCCTGTTCCGCATCAGCACGCCGGTGCCGCCGGAGGCGATCCCGGGCGGCTTCAGCTTCAACCAGTTCCTGCTCGTCGACCGTGAGCCGCTGCTGTTCCACACCGGGCCGCGGCGGCTGTTTGCGCTGACGCTCGCTGCGCTGCGGCAGGTGCTCGCGCCCGAGGCGCTGCGCTGGATCGGCTTCTCGCACGTCGAGGCCGACGAATGCGGCGCGCTGAACGACTGGCTGGCGGTGGCGCCGGACGCGCAGCCGCTGTGCAGCCAGGTCGCGGCGATGGTGTCGGTGGCCGACCTGTCCGATCGCCCGCCGCGCGCGCTGGCCGATGGCGAGACGCTATGCCTGGGCCGGCATACGCTCCGCTGGTTCGACACCCCGCATGTTCCGCACGGCATGGAGTGCGGCTACCTGTTCGACGAGACCGACCGCAGCCTGCTGTGTGGCGACCTGTTCAGCCAGCCCGGCAACGAGCTGCCGCCGCTGACCGAGTCGTCGGCGACGATCTGGGCCTCGAGCGAGGCGCTTCGGCAGGCCTTCGCGTATGCCCCGGTGCGCAATGCGGGTGAGATGCTCGACCGGCTCGCCCGCCTCGAACCGCGGACCTTGGCCTGCATGCACGGCTCGTCGTTCCGCGGTGACGGGGGCGCGCTGCTGCGCCAGCTGCGTGATGCCCTGAGCGCCGAGGCGACAGCGCCGCGCGCGGCCTGAAGCCGCCGGCCTACGAGACCCGCGCCTGCCGGGCCTTGGCCCGCGCCCGTGACAACTGCTCCAGCGTCAGCGTCTTGGCCGCCTGCTGGCTGCGGCGGATGTGCTGCGCCAGCGCCTGCTGTGCGGCGACGACATCGCGGCGGATCAGGTGCTGGCAGATCGCGTGGTGTTCCTGGTAGGTCAGGTCGATGCGCATCTCGTTGGTGAAGTCGAGACGGCGGATGATGTGGATGCTCTGGTTGACGCGCTGCAGGTAGTCCGCCAGCACCAGGTTGCCGCTGCCCTCGGCCAGCGCCAGGTGAAAGCTTTCGTCGCGTTCCGACATCGCCTCGACGTCCGGCTCCTCGCTGGGCTGATAGGCCGGGTCCCATTGCCGCGCCAGTTCCTTGAGCGCGCGCTCCGGCATGTGCGTGCAGGCCAGTTCCACCGCGCACATCTCCAGGGCGATGCGCACCTGGTAGTGCTGATCGATCTCCTCGATGTCGATCTCGCGGATGAAGCAGCCCTGCTTGGGCCGCACCGTCAGGTAGCCCTCGAACTGCAGCCGCTGCAAGGCCTCGCGCACCGGCGTGCGGCTGACGCCGAAGCGCGCGGCCAGTTCGGTTTCGGTGACGCGCGAGCCGGGGTACAGCTCGAAACCCATGATCAGGGCCTTCAGCCGCAGGTAGACATCGTGGGCGGAGCCGGCGCGGATCGGGCTGCCTGCGTTCATGCGCGTCGCTTGCGAAAGGGTGTCGCCGGCATTGTAGGCAGAAGCCCGGCAGGAGTGTTGCATACAAGAATGGACACACAGAGGGCACGCGATGCCGGCACCTTCCATTCCCGATCTTTCGTTCGCCGCCCTGCGTGCGGCCTATCGCAGCGGCCAGACCACGCCGCGCGCGCTGCTGGCGGCACTGCAGACGCGCGCGCGGCAGCTCAACGCGGAGTTCCGCGTCTATATCGAGCTGTTCGACGACGCGCAGCTGCAGCCCTGGCTGGCCCGGCTTGAGGCCGCCGATCCGGCGAGCCTGCCGCTGTACGGCCTGCCGTTCGCGATCAAGGACAACATCGACCTGGCGGGCGTGGCGACCACCGCCGCGCATCCCGGCTCGGCCACGGTTGCGGCGGAGTCGGCTGCGGTGGTGCAGCGGTTGCTCGATCTTGGTGCCATCCCAACCGGCAAGACCAACCTCGACCAGTTCGCGACCGGCCTCAGCGGCCTGCGCTCGCCCTACGGCGAATGCCGCAATGCGGTGCACGCCGATTACCCGAGCGGCGGTTCCAGCTCCGGTTCGGCGCTGGCGGTGGCGCTGGGGCTGGCCAGCTTCGCGCTGGGCACCGACACCGCCGGCTCCGGCCGCGTGCCGGCGGCGCTCAACGGCCTGATCGGCTGCAAGCCGACGCGCGGCATCGTCTCCGCGCGCGGCGTGTTTCCCTGCTGTCCGTCGCTGGACTGCGTCAGCTTCTTCACCGGCCGCGCTGCCGAGTCGGCCGAGCTGCTGGCGCTGTGCGCGCAGGACGACCCTTCCTATCTGCACGGGCGCCGCAACCCGCTCGCCAACGCGGTGCCCGCCCCCGGCCGGCTCGGCGCGTTTCGCTTCGGCGTGCCGCGCTATGCCGATATGCCGTGGTTCGGCTGCAGGGAGGGCGCGGCGCTGTTCGCGCAGGCCGGCGAGCGGCTGCAGGCGCTGGGCGGTATCGCCGTGCCGCTGGATTTCTCGGCCTTCCTGCAGGCGGCGACGCTGCTCTACGCGCCGGCCGGCGCCGCCGAGCGCTATGCCTCGTTCGGTGCGCGGCTGGGCGAGGCGACGGTGCTGCCGGTGATTCGCGAGATCGTCGGTGCCGGCGCCGCCGCCACCGCGGTCGACCGCATCCGCGCCAGCGCCGTGCTGCAGGAACTGAAGCGGCGCTGCGACGCGCAGCTGGCCGAGGTCGATCTGGTGCTGACGCCGACGATCCCGCGCGCCTACACGCTGGCCGAACTGCGCGCCGAGCCGGTCCGCTACAACAGCGTGCTCGGCACCTACACCAACTTCATGAACCTGCTCGACTACGCCGCCGTCGCCGTGCCGGCCGGCACGCTGCGCAACGGTCTGCCCTGGGGCGTGACGCTGTTCGGCCGCGCCTGTACCGACCAGTTCCTGCTTGCGGTCGCCGGCCGCTTCAACGGCGAGCCGGCGGCAGCGTCGCCGCGCGCCCTGCTACCGGCTGATCGCGTCCGCGTGGCGGTCTGCGGCGCGCATCTGCAGGGCCTGCCACTGAATGGCCAGCTGACGGCGCGCGGCGCGCGGCTGGTACGGGCCACGCAGACGGCGCCGGAGTACCGGCTCTACGCCTTGCCCGGCGGGCCGCCGCTGCGGCCGGCACTGGTGCGCGATGCCGCGGGGCGGTGCATCGAGGTCGAGATCTGGGAGATGCCGGCGGCCGAGCTCGCCTCGTTCCTCGACGGCATCGGCGCGCCGCTGGGGCTGGGCAAGCTGCGGCTCGTCGACGGCAGCCTCGAAAACGGCTTCATCTGCGAGCACGCGGGCGTCGCGCACGCGCGCGACATCAGCGAATTCGGCGGCTGGCGTGCTTATCTGGCAGCGCGCGCGGCCATGGCCTGAATGCGCCGGGGGGGGCGCAGCGAACGCGGCCTGTTGATGTATGCAACAAAGTATCCTGGCATGGATACTGCGATATCGATCCGGCAGCCACAGCGGGCCGGAGACGGGGATGAGCAGAACGATAGCCGCGGAGCCGTACGAACTGGCTTTCGAGCCGGCGCGCACCGCGCTCGTGCTGATCGACATGCAGCGCGATTTCCTCGAGCCCGGCGGCTTCGGCGCCATGCTCGGCAATGACGTCAGCCTGCTGCAGTCCGCCGTCGAGCCCTGCCGGCGCCTGCTCGACGCCGCGCGCCGCGCCGGCCTGCTGGTGATCCACACGCGTGAAGGCCACCGCGCGGATCTGAGCGATGCGCCGCCGGCCAAGCTGGCGCGCGGCCGCGGCGAGCTGAAGATCGGCGACCGCGGGCCGATGGGCCGCATCCTGATCCGCGGCGAGCCCGGCCACGACCTGATCCCCGAGCTGTATCCGCAGGCCGGCGAGCCGGTGATCGACAAGCCCGGCAAGGGCACGTTCTGCCGCACCGACTTCGAGCTGATCCTGCAGAACCACGGCATCCGCACGCTGATCGTCGGCGGCGTGACCACCGAGGTCTGCGTGCACACCACGGTGCGCGAGGCCAATGACCGCGGCTACGAATGCCTGGTGCCGGCCGATTGCGCGGCCTCGTATTTCCCCGAATTCCATCAGGCCGCGCTGCGCATGATCAGCGCGCAGGGCGGCATCTTCGGCTGGGTTTCCGATTCGGCGCGGGTGATCGCCGCGTTGCAATAAAGTCCCTGCGGGGGACGAGGGGGGTTTCGATGAGCAGCACGAGCACCGCCGTGGCCAAGCCCGGCATCTGGGTTCCGGGCGACTGGAATGCCTTCTTCGGCTTCGGCACCAATATCCTCGTCAACCTGCTGACGCTGACGGCGCTGCTGCGCTACGTGCTGAAGCTGCCGGACGAGCTGATCTTCGGCCGCATCCTGCCGGCCACCGGGCTGATGCTGTTCCTGTCGACGCTCTACTACGCCTGGCTGGCCTACCAGCTGGCCAAGAAGACCGGCCGCAACGATGTCTGCGCGCTGCCGTCGGGCATCAGCGTGCCGCACATGTTCGTCGTCGTGTTCGTGATCATGCTGCCGATCGCCGCGGCCAGCGGCGATCCGGTCAAGGGCTGGGAAGCCGGCCTGACCTGGGTGTTCGTGCAGAGCTTCGTGCTGATGCTCGGCGGCTTCGTCGCGCCGTGGATCAAGAAGATCACGCCGCGCGCGGCGCTGCTGGGCGCCCTGGCCGGCGTGTCGATCGCCTTCATCTCGCTGCGGCCGGCGCTGGACATGTACATGGACCCGCTGATCGGCATCGTCTGCTTCGCGATCCTGCTGACGAGCTGGTTCGGCGGCGTGCGTTACTTCAAGGGCATTCCGGCCGGACTGGTGGCGATCGCCGTCGGTGCGCTCATCGCCTGGGGCGGCCTGGCCTTCGGCCTCAACTTCGGTGGCATGAGCGTGGACAAGCTCGGCGCCTCGTTCGCCAGCTTCGGCTTCTCGCTGCCGCTGCCGGCGTTCGGCCACGTCTTCGGCGGCTTCGAATACCTGAGCGTGATCCTCGTCACCGCGATTCCGTTCGGCATCTACGACCTGGTCGAGGCGATGGACAACGTCGAGTCGGCGGAGGCCGGCGGCGACCATTACCCGACGACGCGCGTGCTGACCGCCGACGGCGTCGTCAGCCTGATCGGCTGCTGTCTCGGCAACCCGTTCATCAATGCCGTCTACATCGGTCATCCGGGCTGGAAGGCGATCGGCGGCCGCATCGGCTACTCGGCGGCGACCGGCGTGATGGTCCTGATCCTGTCGTGGTTCGGCATCGTCGCGGTGATGATGGCGCTGATCCCGGTGGTGGCGATCTCGCCGATCCTGCTCTACATCGGCATGCTGATAGGCGCGCAGGCCTTCCAGGAAACGCCGAAGAACCACGCGCCGGCGATCATCCTGTCACTGATCCCGCAGGTCGCCGCCTGGGGCAAGCTGATGATCGACAACGCGCTGGCCGCCGCCGGCACCAATGCCGCCACGGTCGGCCTCGACAAGCTCGCCGGCACCGGCGTGCTCTATCACGGCCTGGAGCTGCTCGGCAGCGGCGCCATCCTCAGCAGCCTGATCCTGGCGGCAATGGCCGCCTGCATCATCGACCGCGCCTTCGCCAAGGCTGCCGGCTTCGCCGCCGCCGGCGCGGTGCTGAGCTTCTTCGGCTTCATGCACAGCGAGGCGATCGGCATCGCGCGCACACCGCTGGTGGCGCTGGCGTATCTGGGCGTCGCGCTGTTCCTCAAGGGCTTGGCGACGCGCGCCGATCTCGCCAATGCCCCGGCCAAGCCGCGCCCGCAGGATGCCGCGCCCGGCGGCGAAGCGGCGCTCTGACGAAACCGACACCTCGTAAGGACCTCGTGATGACTGAACGCTACGTCGCCGCCGATCCCTATCCCTGGCCCTACAACGGCGATCTGCGCCCGGACAACACCGCGCTGATCATCATCGACATGCAGACCGACTTCTGCGGCGTCGGCGGCTATGTCGACAAGATGGGCTACGACCTGGCGCTGACGCGGGCGCCGATCGCGCCGATCCAGCGCACGCTGGCGCGCTTGCGTGAACTCGGCTTCCACGTCATCCATACGCGCGAGGGCCACCGGCCGGATCTCGCCGACCTGCCGGCCAACAAGCGCTGGCGCTCGCAGCGGATCGGCGCCGGCATCGGCGATGCCGGCCCCTGCGGACGCATCCTGGTGCGCGGCGAACCGGGCTGGGACCTCATCGAGGAGCTGTATCCGCTGCCGGGCGAAGCGATCATCGACAAGCCGGGCAAGGGCTCGTTCTGCGCCACCGATCTGGAGCTGATCCTCAACCTCAAGGGCATCCGCAATCTCGTGCTCAGCGGCATCACCACCGACGTCTGCGTGCATACGACCATGCGCGAGGGCAACGACCGCGGCTTCGAATGCCTGATGCTCGAGGACTGCGTCGGTGCCACCGATTACGGCAATCACCTCGCCGCGCTGAACATGATCAAGATGCAGGGCGGTGTGTTCGGTGCAGTGGCGCCATCGGCCGCGCTGCTGGAGACGCTGGCCTGAAGCAGCGCCATACTGGGCGCCGTTTCCACCACGGTGCTCGATCATGGATGCCCTGACGCTGCGTGGCCTGCTCGACGCCGGTGCCGGTGTCGCCGAGCGCGACTGGCAGCCGTTCCACGAGGGCATCGACTGCCTGCCGATCTATGCGCAGGGCGAGGACGGTGCGGCGGCGATGCTGCTGCGCTACCAGCCCGGCGCCAGCGCGCCGCCGCACCTGCATCGCGGCATCGAGCACATCCTGATTCTCAGCGGCAGCCAGAACGACGAGCGCGGCCATCACCCGGCCGGCAGCCTGCTGATCCATCCACCGGACACCGAGCACCGCGTGCGCAGCGACGACGGCTGCATTGCGCTGGCGATCTGGCAGCGGCGCGT
Organism: uncultured Solimonas sp.; assembly: GCA_946478985.1. The sequence continues at coordinate 4,746 of CAMLDZ010000063.1, read as the reverse complement.
GCGCTTCCTCGACTGAAGCGCGCTCAGGCGGCCGGCGCGCCCGCCGACAGGGCCGCCCGTCGCTCGGCGCCGTGCAGCTTCCAGACCAGTAGCAGCGTCGCTGCGGTGACGCCGACGGCGAGCCAGCCGGCGCGGCCGAAATCGGCGAGCTGGCCGTCGCTGCCGCTGCCGACCAGCACGCCGGTGGTCCAGGCCGCCAGGCCCGAGGCGGCGTCGGTGCAGGCGATGTTGATCGCCAGCCAGCGGCCGCGCAGCGGGCCGGGCACGCGATTGATCAGCCAGGCCAGCGCCGGAATGCCGCGCGTCGCGGTCAGCAGCATGAACAGCATGAACACGGCGGCGGTCAGCAGCAGCGGGCCGGGCTGCAGGTGGGTCAGCCACAGGTGGGGAATCACGCTGAGCAGCATCAGCAGGCTCAGCACGCGGATCGCGCCGTAGCGGTCGCTGGCGCGGCCGATCAGGCGCGCCGCGAAGAAGGTCGCGCCACCGGCGAGCAGATACAGCCACGATAGCTGCGGCAGCGCAACGCCAAGCGCGCCGTTCAGATGCGCGCCCAGATACGGCACGATCAGGAAGCCCGCGAAGACGATGCCGAAGCTCAGCAGCCAGCCCAGCGCCAGGCCTGGTTGGCGGACGATATCGGCGAGGCTGCTGCGTGCCGCCTGCGGATCGTGCGGGGTCTGCGGCAGTACGCGCAGCAGCACCAGCCACAGCGTCGCAGCGAGTCCGGCCACTGCGAAGAACGGCAGGCGCCAGCCGCCCTGCGCGGCCAGCCACAGGCCGCTCGGCACACCGATCACCGCACAGATGCCGAATGCCGACATCACCGTGCCGATCGCCGCGCCGCGCCGCGGCGGCGGCACGCGGTCGGCGATGATTGCCAGCACCGTCGCCACCATCAGGCCGGCGCAGGCCCCGGCGGCAGCGCGCGCCGCCAGCAGCGCCGGGTAGTGCGGCGCCAGCGCGCAGCCGAGCGTGGCGACAATGAAGCCGGCCAGCAGCGCCAGCAGCGTGGTCCGCCGTGATACGCGGTCGAGCAGGCCGCTGCCGGCCAGCGAGGCGCTGGCCGAGGCCAGCGTGTAGGCGCCGACCAGCAGGCCGAACTGCGTGGCGCTGACGCCGAAGCTGCGCATCACCTCGGCGCCGAGCGGCATCAGCACCATGTAGTCGAGCAGGTGGGTGAACTGCAGCGCGGCGAGCAGCAGCAGCAGGCGGCGCTCGTGCGGCGGTGCGGCGGGCGGTGCGGCGGGCGGGGTGGCGGATGCAGCGGTCATGCGGACGTCCTTTCGTGGGCCTGCAGCGCGCGCAGCGGCACGACCACCGGACTGCCGTCCGGTGCCTGCAGGATGTGGCTGTCGATGCCGTACAGCTGCCGCAGCAGCGTCGGCGTGAGGACATCGCGTGGCGCGCCGCTGGCAGCAAGCTGGCCGCGGTCCAGAGCGATCAGGTGGTCGGCGTGCCGCGCCGCGCCGAGGTCGTGCAGCACCATGACCACGGTGCGGCCGGCCTCGGCCAGGCGGCGGATCAGCGCCAGCAATTCGAGCTGGTGGCCGGGGTCTAGCATGCTCGCCGGCTCGTCGAGCAGCAGCACCGGCGTCTGCTGCGCCAGCGTCATCGCCAGCCAGGCGCGCTGGCGCTGGCCGCCGGAGAGCTGCTCCAGCGGGCGCTGCGCGTGATCGAGCAGATCGGTCTGCGCCAGCGCCTCGCGCACCGCTTCGCGATCCGCAGCGGACCAGCGGTTCAGCAGGCGCCGATGCGGATGGCGGCCGAAGGCGACCAGCTGTTCGACACGCAGGCCACCGGGCGCCTGCGGAAACTGCGGCAGAAAGCCGATCCGCTGTGCCCGCTGCGTCGCCGGCAGCGCGGCGAGGTCATCACCGCCGACGCGGATCGCGCCGGACGCCGGCCGATGCAGCCGCGCCATGCAGCGCAGCAGCGTGCTCTTGCCGCAGCCGTTGGCGCCGACGATGACGCTGACCGCGCCGGGCGCGATGCGCAGGCTCAGGCTGCGGAGCACCGCGTGCTTGCCGTAGCCGGCGTGGAGGTCGTCGACTTCGATGTTCATCGCTCGCCGCCCTCACCCCCAACCCCTCTCCCGCAAGCGGGAGAGGGGCTCATGCTTGCCTTCTCCCGCGCGCGGGAGAAGGTGGCGCGCAGCGCCGGATGAGGGCGGCGGCGCTCAGACATCGCGCGTCGGCCGCAGCAGCAGCCACAGCAGGAACGGTCCGCCGAGCAGGCCGCTGACGACGCCGGCCGGCACCTCCGCCGGCGGCGCGAGGTAGCGGCCGGCGAGGTCGGCGGCCACCACCAGCGCCGCGCCGATCGCCGCCGCGTTCCACAGCGACACCGGCGCCGCGCCCGGCAGCTGGCGCGCGAAGATCGGCGCGGCGATCGCGACGAAGCCGACCGGCCCGGCGACGCTGACCGCGAGCCCCGCCAGCGCGGCGGCGAGCAGCAGCACCGCCAGCCGCAGCGATTCCAGCCGCACGCCCAGGCTGCGGATGCTGTCGTCGTGCAGGCCGAGCAGGCGCAGGCTGCGCAGCAAGGGCAGGCTGGCGGCGAGCAATACCGCGAGCACGATCGCGGCGATCGTCACCACGCCGCCGCTGCGACCGGACAGGCTGCCGACGCTGAAGGCGTAGATGCCGCTGGCGTGGAAGATCGGCAGCGTCGCCAGCGCGATGTCGAAGCCGGCGCGCAGCAGGCTGGCGACGCCCAGGCCCACCACCAGCACGCGATAGCCCTGCGTGCCGACGCCGCCGGCAGCGAGCAGCACGAACAGCGCGGTGCCCAGCGCGCCGAGCAGCGCGCACCACCACGGTCCGAGCATTGCCGCGGGCGTGAGCAGCAGCGTCAGCGCCATCGCCATCAGCGCGCCGTCGTTGAGGCCGAGCACATCGGGGCTGGCGAGGCGGTTGCGCGCCAGCGTCTGCAGCAGCATGCCGGCGGAGCCGAGCGCCGCGCCGACCACCAGCGCGGCGATCAGCCGCGGCAGGCGGATATTGAGCACCAGCAGCTGTTGCCAGCCCGGGCCGCTGCCGCGCAAGCCATCGAGCAGCTGCAGCGGCGTCAGCGAGGGATGGCCGGCCGCCAGCGCGGCGAGCGCCAGTAGCGCCAGGACCAGCAGCGGCAGTGTGCGCAGCGCGTTCATCGCGAACTCACCAGTGCCAGCGCGGCGTCGCGGCGCACCATCCAGATCAGCAGCGGCGCGCCGAGCAGCGCCAGCAGCGCGCTGACCGGGGCTTCGTACGGCGCGACGATCAGCCGCGCGGCGAGGTCGGCTGCCAACAGCAGGATCGCGCCGAGCGGAACCGCGAACGCCAGCTGCGCGGCCAGCGCGACACCGCCCAGCGCGCGCGCCGTGTACGGCGCGATCAGCCCGAGGAAGGCGATCGGCCCGGCCAGCGCCACCGCGCTGCCGGCCAGCAGCGCCACCGCCAGCACCGCGAGGCTGCGCGTGCGCATCGGCGGGTGGCCCAGGCTCTGCGCGAGTTCATCGCCCAGCGCCAGCGCCGCCAGCGGCCGCAGCAGCAGGATCGCCAGCAGCAGGCCGGCGCCGATCAGCGCGAAGCCCGGCAGCAGCAGGCCGGCCGGCGGATGCGTGAGCGAGCCGAGCAGCCAGAAGCGGAACTGGTCGAGATTGGCGTTGTTGGCCAGCGACAGCCAGGCGGTGAGGCTCTGGCAGCTCGCGCCGATCGCCAGGCCCGCGAGCACCAGGCGCAGCGGCGAGGCGCCGCCGCGGCCGGCATGCGCGAGCAGCAGCGCGATCGCGCTGCCGAGCAGTGCACCGGCCAGCGCCCAGCTCAGCTGCAGCGATGGCGTCAGCGCGCCGTGCACGGCGATGCCCAGCGCCACCGCCAGCGCCGCGCCGCTGTTGACGCCAAGCAGGCCGGCCTCGGCCAGCGGATTGCGCGTCACCGCCTGCAGCAGCACGCCGGCGGCGCCGAGCGCGGCGCCGATGAAAAGCGCCTTGAGCACGCGCGGCAGGCGCAATTCGCCGAGTACCAGCGCAGTCTGCGCGTCGGTGCTGTTCAGGCCGCGCGTCAGCCAGTGCAGCGCGTCGCCCATGCCGACCGTGCCGGCGCCGATACCGAGCGAACCCAGCGCCAGCACGGCGGTGAACAGAAGCAGGGCGCCGTAGACGGGGCCTGAGTTCATCGCCGGCATTTCTCCCTCTCCCCGCATGCGGGGAGAGGGTTGGGGTGAGGGGTGCGCCACAGGCGCAAGCAGGTTGGCATCGCGTCTGCCGCCTGCCCCTCATCCGCCCTGCGGGCACCTTCTCCCCGTTTACGGGGAGAAGGGAAGGCATGCCGTGCCGCTGCGCGGTGGCGAGCGCGGTGGTGAGCAGCAGCAGGGCGCTGTAAACAGGGTGCGAAGTCATTGATGACGAGCAGCCCGGCCAGCGGTGATTGCCCCCTCTCCCCGCGTGCGGGGAGAGGGATATTCTCGAAGATGTGCGCGTGTCGGCTGTGGCTCCCTCTCCCCCGCATGCGGGGAGAGGGTTGGGGTGAGGGGCGCGCCGCAGGCGCAAGCGAGCTGGCATTGCGTCTGCCGCCTGCCCCTCATCCGCCCTGCAGGCACCTTCTGCCCGTTCACGGGGATAAGGGAAGGCACGTGGTGCAGCCGTCATTGCGCAGTTGCGAGCGCCGACTTCGGCTGCAGCACCGCCGCCTCGATGTCATCCAGCACGCGCTGCGCGGCGAGCGGGCCGCCGATCACGGTCCATAGCATCGCATCGACCTCGCG
>CAMLDZ010000062.1 GCA_946478985.1 uncultured Solimonas sp. | reverse complement strand
CCGATCAGCACGAGTATCAGCGTGATGATCCAGAAGCGGACGATGATCTTCGGCTCCGGCCAGCCCTTGAGCTCGTAGTGATGGTGCAGCGGCGCCATGCGGAAGATGCGCTTGCCGCCGCTGTACTTGAAGTACAGCACCTGCAGCGCCACCGAGAAGGTTTCGGCGACGAAGATGCCGCCCATGATCGCCAGCACGATCTCCTGCCGCACCAGCACCGCCACCACGCCCAGCGCGGCGCCGAGCGCCAGTGCGCCGACATCGCCCATGAAGACCTGCGCCGGGTAGGCGTTGAACCAGAGAAAGCCGAGGCCGGCGCCGCCGATCGCGGCACAGAAGATCGCCAGCTCGCCGACGCCCGGGATGTACGGAATGCCGAGGTAGGTCGCGAACTTCGCGTTGCCGCTGGCGTAGGCGAAGATCGCCAGCGCGGTCGCCACCAGCACGGTCGGCAGGATCGCCAGGCCGTCGAGGCCGTCGGTGAGATTGACGGCGTTGCTGGAGCCGACGATCACCAGGTAGACCCAGGGGATGAAGAAGATGCCCAGCGAGATCGCCACGTCCTTGACGAACGGCAGGATCAGCGTGGTTTCGGCCGGGGTCTTGGCGGTGTGGTAGATCAGCGCGGAAACGCCGAAGCCGGCCAGCGACAGCCAGAAGTATTTCTTGCGCGCCGGCAGGCCCTTGGGATTCTTGTATTTGATCTTGATGAAGTCATCGGCGAAGCCGACGGCGCCGAATGCCAGCGTCACCAGCAATGCGAACCAGACGAAGCGGTTCGACAGATTGGCCCAGGTCAGCGTCGCCACCGTGATCGCGCAGAGGATCAGCAGGCCGCCCATGGTCGGCGTGCCGGTCTTCTTCAGATGCGATTGCGGGCCGTCGTCGCGCACCGGCTGGCCGAACTTGAAGCGATACAGGCGCTCGATCATCCACGGCCCGAGCGCGAACGAGAACAGCAGCGCGGTGAGAATGCCCAGCACGCTGCGCAGGGTCAGATAGGTCAGCGCATTGAAGCCGCTGACGTACTGCCGCAGATATTCCGCCAGGTGGTAGAGCATCAGCGTCGCGCCCCCGCGCTGCACCGCAATGGCTTCCCGTGGTTTTCGGTCCCTGCCTTCATCCGTGGTGATTCCCTTGCATCTGCCCGGTGAGGGCGGCAACGACCCGCTCCATCTTCGCGGAGCGTGAACCCTTGATCAGCAGCACTGCCTCGCCGTCCAGCTGCGGCTGCAGCGCGGCGACCAGTGCCTCGAAATTCTCGAATGCCTCGGCGCCGGCACCGAAGCCGCGCGCCGCCTCGGCCGCCAGCGGGCCGAGCGCGTAGAGGCGGTCGATGCCGCGCGCCCTGGCGGCGACGCCCGCCTCGAAGTGCAGCCGCGCCGCGTCATCGCCCAGTTCGGCCATGCCGCCGAGCACCAGCCAGCGCGTGCCCGGCAGCTGCGCGAGCAGCTCGATGCCGGCCGCCAGCGAGCTCGGATTGGCGTTGTAGCTGTCGTCGAGCAGCCGCGCGCCCTGCGGCGTGGTCTTCCAGTTGAGCCGGCCCTGCGCCGCCTCGGTGTTGTGCAGGCCCTGCGCGATGTCGGCGACATCCATGCCCAGCGCCACGCCGCAACCGGCGGCGGCCAGTGCGTTGAGCACGTTGTGCCGCCCCGGCAGCGGCAACAGCAGATCGGCGCGGCCCTGCGGCGTGCGCAGCGTGAAGCGCGTGCCCTCCGCGGATGGCTGCAGGTGCATGGCCTGCACGTCGGCGGCGGCGTCCAGGCCGAAGCTGATCCGCTGCGAGCGGGCGGCGAGCTGCTGCCACAGCCCGTAGTAGGCGTCGTCGGCGTTGATGACGGCGACACCCTGCGGCGACAGCGCCGCGAACAGCTCGCCCTTGGCGCGCGCAACGCCCTCGCGCGAGCCGAAGCCTTCCAGATGCGCGTCGCCAGCCTGGGTGATCACGCCCACGTCGGGCCGCGCGATCTCGGCCAGCCGCGCGATCTCGCCCGCATGGTTGGCGCCCATCTCGATCACTGCGGTCTGCTGCTGCGCCCGCAGCCGCAGCAGGGTCAGCGGCACGCCGATGTGATTGTTGAGATTGCCGTGCGTGGCCAGCACCGCGCCGCGCCGCGCGAACACCGCCGCAAGCATCTGCTTGGTGGTGGTCTTGCCATTGCTGCCGGTGACGGCGACCACCGGGTTGACGTAGCGCGCACGCCACCACTGCGCCAGCTGCTGCAGTCCGGCCAGGGTGTCGGCGACTTTCAGTTGCGCGATCGGCACATCCACATACCGCGAGACCAGCGCCGCCGCCGCGCCGGCGGCCTGCGCCTGAGCGATGAAGTCATGGCCGTCGAAGCGGTCACCGCTGAGCGCCACGAACAGCGCCTGCTCGACGGCAGCGCGGCTATCGGTGGTGACGCTGGCGCAGTGCCGATCCTCGCCGCGCAGTTCGGCGTTCAGCGGCGCAATCAGTTCGGAGAGCGCGAACATCAGTGCCGCTCCCGCTGCGATGCCGGCAGGCCGAGCACGCCGGCCACTTCCTCGCGATCGCTGAAGTGGCGCGTCCGGCTGCCGTAGATCTGGTAATCCTCGTGGCCCTTGCCGGCGATGACGATCACATCGTCGGCGCCGGCTTCGGCGATGGCCGCGCGGATCGCCTCGGCGCGGTCGTGCAGCACGCGCGGCTGCGACTGCGGCACCACCAGGCCCAGGCCGCCGAGGATCTCGGCGACGATCGCTGCCGGCGTCTCGCTGCGCGGATTGTCGTCGGTGACGATCGTCCGGTCGGCCAGCTCGAAAGCCGCCGCGCCCATCAGCGGACGCTTGCCGCGGTCACGATCGCCGCCGCAGCCGAACACCGCGGTGAGCCGGCCGGCCGTGTGCGCGCGCGCGGCGCCGAGCACGGCCCGCAGCGCATCCGGCGTGTGCGCGTAGTCGACCACCACCAGCGGCGCGCCAGCCTTGCGGAAGGCTTCCATGCGACCCGGCACCGTGCGTGCGGCCGCCAGCGCGGCGACCGCGTCGGCCAGCGGCACTTGATGCGAGATCAGCACACCCAGCGCGGCGAGCAGATTGTGGACGTTGAAGCGACCCAGCAAGGGGCTGCGCAGCTGGGCGCGGCCCAGATGGCTGTCGATCGTGAACCCGATGCCGTCCGGGCTCAGGCGCAGCTCGCGGGCGATCAGATGGGCGCCGTCCGGCGCCGGACCGTCGATGCCGTAGACGATGACCTCACGTTGCGCTGCCAGCTCCCGCGCCCAGGCAGCGCCGTACGCGTCGTCGCGATTGAGCACCACGGCCAGCAGCTCGTCGCGCTCGAACAGCTTGCGCTTGGCGGCGGCGTAGGCGTCGACCGTGCCGTGATAATCGAGATGATCACGGGTGATGTTGGTCAGTACTGCAGTGCGCAGGCAGACGCCAGCGATGCGCGCCTGGTCGAGCGCATGCGACGACACTTCCATCACGCAGGCGCGCACACCCTGCACGCGCATCTGCGCCAGCCACTGCTGCAGGCTGACCGGGTCCGGCGTGGTGTGCGTGCTCGGATCCAGCGCGCCGACGCGGCCGCTGCCGATCGTGCCCAGGTAGGCGCAAGGCGTGCCGAGCGCCTCGAAGGCCTGCGCCACCAGATAGGCGGTGGAGGTCTTGCCGTCGGTGCCGGTGACGCCGGCACAGAACATCTGCGTCGACGGTTCGCCGTAGAAGCGCGCGGCGATCTCGCCGGCACGGCGCGCCAGATCCGGGACGGCGATCTCGGCGATGCCGATGTCCGGCGGTGCAAGCCCCGCCGCAGGCTCCCAGGCCACGGCGGCGGCGCCGCGCTGCAGCGCCTGGCCGACATGCTGCAGGCCGTGACGCGATGCGCCGGAGGGATCGTGGCTGCGGCAGGCCAGGAACAGATCGCCTGGCTTGATGCGGCGGGAGTCCAGTTCGAGGCCGGTCAGCTCGACGTCCGGCGCCGGAAGACCGTAGGGCGCCAACAGCGTCTGCAAGGACTGCGGCGAGGCGACCCGCGCGCTCACCGACGCACCTCGGCAGAAGTCTTGACCAGCGGCGACAAGGTCGCGGTGTTGGTGCGCGGCACGCTCGGCGGCGCGAGCTCCGGCGCCTCGGTGCCGCCCGGGGGAATCTGCAGCAGCCGCGCGGCGCCCTGCATCACGCGCGAGAACACCGGCGCCGACACCACGCCGCCGTAGTAACCGGCGGCACTCGGGTCGTCGATGATGACCAGCCCGACCAGCCGCGGGTTCTCGGCCGGAACCATGCCGACGAACAGCGCCTCGTGACGGTTGCCGTCGTAGCCGCCGGTGGCCAGCAGCTTGCGCGTGGTGCCGGTCTTGCCGGCGACCTGATAGCCCTTGAGTGCTGCCCGCGTGGCGCTGCCGCCCGGTGCCACCACGGTTTCCAGCATGCGCCGGACTTCGCGCGCCGTGCCGGCCGACACCGCGCGCCGCGGCGGTACCGGCTGGGTGTTCTTGAGCAGGCGCAGTTGCGGCATCAGGCCGTCGTTGGCCAGCGCCGCGTAGGCGCGCACCATGTGCAGCGCGCTGACCGACCAGCCGTAGCCGTAGGAGGCGGTGGCGGTGGCGATCTGTCCCCAGCTCGCGTAGTGGTGCAACACCGAATTGGCTTCGCCCGGGAAGCCCGAATAGACCGGTTCGCCGACGCCGAAGCGCTGCAGGCCCGACCATACCGCCTCCGGCCCCATCGTCAGGCCGATCTTGGCGGCGCCGACATTGCTGGACTTGGCGAGGATCATCGCCAGATCCATCACGCCGCCGGCGTGGACGTCGCGCACCGTCAGCGCGCCGACCTTGAACGTGCCCGGCGCGGTATCGATCTGGCTGCTCGGCTTGAAGAAGCCCCGCTCCAGCGCCTGCGCGACGATCAAGGGCTTGGCGGTCGAGCCGGGCTCCAGCTGGTCGGTGATGGCGCGGTTGCGCGTGCCGGGCGGCCTGCGCTCGCCCGGATTGTTGGGGTTGAAGCCGGGCTGCGAAGCGATCGCCAGGATATCGCCGGTGGCACTGTCGGCGATGACGATCATGCCGCCCTTGGCCTTGTTCTGGATCACCGCGTTCTTCAGCTCGCGATAGGCCAGGTACTGGATGCGCAGATCGATGGTCAGCTGCACGTCTTCGCCGGACTGTGCTTCGACGAACTCCAGGGCGTCCTCGACGACGCGGCCGGCGCGATCGCGGATCACGCGGCGCGAGCCCGACTTGCCGGCCAGCAGCGCTTCCTGCGCGCGCTCGACGCCCTCCAGACCGGCCCCATCGCGGCCGGTGAAGCCGACCAGCTGGCCGGCGACCTCGCCGGCCGGGTAGTAGCGCGCATAGGCCTGGTCGGAGAACAGGCCCGGCGCGCCCAGCGACAGCACGCGCTTGGCATCCGCCGGCGACATCGGCTCGCTGATGTAGACGAACTTGCGCTCGGCGCGCGCCTCGAGGAACTTGCGGAATTCGGCAGGCTTGCGGCCGAGCAGCTGCGCCACCGCCTCGACATGCTGCGGCGATTCGAGCAGTGCCTGCGGCACCGCCCACAAGGTTTCGACCGGCGCCGACAAGGCCAGCGGCTCGCCGCGACGGTCGAGCACGGCGCCGCGATGCGCCGGGATCGCCACGTTGCGGATGAAGCGCTTGCTGCCTTCCTTGGCAAGGAAAGCCTGATCGATCACCTGCAGCTGGAACGCGCGCACGAACACGAAGGAGGCGCCCAGCGCCAACGCCGCGAGCACCACGACGCGGCGCCACGACGACACCGGCTCGGCCGACTGCGGGCGCTGATCGTGCGTCATCGCTTGTCCTCGACGATCACGTAATCACGCGGCTCGGTCATGCCCAGCTGATCGCGCGCGGCCGCCTCGACGCGGTTGTTGCCGGCCAGCGTCGCCTCTTCGAGCTGCAGCTGCGCCCACTCCATGTCGAGGCGCTCGTGCTCGGTCCGCAGCATCTCCAGCTGCGAAACCAGCGCGCGGTTCTCGTGCTTGGTGCGCACCACCGCCAGCGCCGAGACGACCATGATCACGATGAGCGTCAGCGGAATCATCAGCAGGCCGCGGCGCAGCTTCATGGCGCGGCCTCCGGCAGCCGTTCGACGATGCGCAGCACCGCGCTGCGCGCACGCGGGTTGGCCGCGCATTCGGCGTCGGACGGAAACTGCTTGCGGTGCAGCTTGACGGTCGGCCGTTCGGCGCGCGCCAGATCGCGCATGAAGTTCTTGACGATGCGGTCTTCCAGCGAGTGGAAGCTGATGACTACCAGCCGGCCGCCGGTGGCGAGCACCGACACCGCCTGGGTCAGCGCCTCGCGCAGCACGTCGAGCTCGCGGTTGATGAAGATGCGGATCGCCTGGAAGCTGCGCGTCGCCGGATGGATGCGGTGCGAGCGCGGGCCCGGCACCGCGGCGATCAGGGCAGCCAGCTGCAGCGTCGTGGTCAGCGGCGTGGCGACGCGCGTCTCGACGATGCGGCGGGCGATGCGGCGGCTGTTGCGCTCGTCGCCGTACTGCCAGAGCACGTCGGCGATCTCGTCCTGCTCGGCGCGCGCCAGCCATTCGGCCGCCGATTCCCCGGCCTGCGGATTCATCCGCATGTCGAGCGGGCCGTCCTTGGAAAAGCTGAAGCCACGCGCGGCATCGTCGAACTGCGGCGAGGACACGCCCAGATCCATCAGCAGACCGTCGACGCGCCCGGCGAAGCCCGCCTCGCCGGCAACGCGGCCCAGTTCAGCGAAATTGGCGTGGTGGATGGTGAAACGCGGTTCTGTGGCGAAGCGCGCTCGTGCATGCGCGATCGCCTCCGGATCCTGATCGAAGGCATGCAGGCGCCCGTCGGCGCCCAGCTGCGCGAGGATCGCCGCACTGTGGCCGCCGCGACCGAAGGTGCAGTCCACGTAGAAACCATCGCCGCGGACCGCAAGGCCGGCGAGGGCTTCATCGAGCATCACCGGCAGATGGTTGGTCATTGCAGCGTCAGGCCCGCCCCGTTGCGGGAAGTCGCCAAAATCGAAAGCCCCAAAAGCCATGACTGGGGCTCACCGCTTCAGTGTCCGGAACGCGTCTTCCAGAGACGCCAGCAGTTCCGAACCCTCACCAAAACGTTGCTCCCAGACCTCGGCAGCCCAGACATCCAAACGCGTGTCCTGCCCCATCAGCACCGCCGCGCCGTCCAGGCGCGCGCGCCTGCGCAGCATCGGCGGCAGCAGCAGGCGTCCCTGCTTGTCGACCTCGGTCTCGACGGCAAAGCCGACGAACACCTGCTTGAGCTTCTCGGCCGTCGCGCGGTCGTCCATCGCCTGGATGTCGCGGACGATGCGCTGGAACTCCGGCGCCGGATAAATCTCGATGCAGGGGTTCGGACCGATGGTGAGAACAAGCTGGGAACCGCAGGAATCGACAAGCGGCTGGCGAAAGCGGGCCGGGATCGCCAAGCGACCCTTGTCGTCAACAGAGAGTTGATGAGACCCGGCAAACATCATGATTGAGTGAGGCGTCCCCCACTTTCTCCCACTTTCCACCACCTGCGGCGACTATATCGCAGCGCTTCATCCCGGTGCAAGCCGGAAATGGGATAAAAATCACGTTGAAACAGGGGCTTAGAGTCGCGCCGACATGATCGGAGCATTCCCCAACAGAAACATCACCTTAGGCTTGAAAGCTCATGCCGACGACGACAGCCGCCGGGCAATCTGCATTGCCCGGCGGCGCGGTGGAGAGAAGTGGAGTCGGCCTGTAAGCCGGGTTCTGTGCGGGACGCTCGCGCGCCCCCGGCAACCATTCCTCTAGGCGCCGCATCACTACGGCGCTCCAGCGACCTACCCGGAAGGCGCGTGGGCCACGCGTTCCGCCGTTGCCGACGGACCCTTCCCTATTTGGTCTTGCTCCAGGTGGGGTTTGCCTAGCCGCTTCCATTGCTGGTCGCGCGGTGCGCTCTTACCGCACCGTTTCACCCTTACCGGCGGGTTGCCCCGCAGGCGGTCTGTTCTCTGTTGCACTTTCCGTCGGCTCGCGCCGCCCAGGCGTTACCTGGCACCTTGCCCTGTGGAGCCCGGACTTTCCTCCCCCGCGCAAGCGCGGCAGCGGTTACCCGGCCAACTCCGCGCGCATTATCGGCGTTTTCGCCGGCCGGCGCTGCTAGAGTTCGGGGCCGTCTGCTTTCGGCCCGGCCATGCGCGTCCTTTCCCATACCTGCTCCAACACCGAAATCGTCTGCGCGCTCGGCGCCGCCGACCGGCTGATCGCCGTCGACAGCGATTCCGACTACCCGCCGGACGTGGTCAGCCGCCTGGTCCAGCTCGGCCGCGATCTGGAGCTGGATGTCGAAGCCGGCATCGCGCTCAAGCCGGATCTGGTGCTGACCTCGCTGACGGTGCCCGGCCATGAGCGCATCGTCGACGCCTTCCAGGCAGCCGGCCTGCCCTGCATCGTCTGCAATCCGCAGAACCTTGCCGATGTGTTCGGCGACATCCGCCGCATCGCCGCCGCGCTCGGCATCGGCGCGCGCGGCGAGCAGCTGGTCGCCGAGATGCAGGCGGCGATGCCGCAGCTCCCGCGCAACGCGCAGTCGCCGCGCGTGCTGGTCGAGTGGTGGCCCAAGCCGGTGATCGGCGCCGCGCGGCATTCCTGGGTCCATGACCTGATCGAGCGCGCCGGTGGCAGCAACGCCCTGGGCGAGGTCGAGGCGCAGACCTCGACGCTGGCTGCCGATGCGCCGCCGGACACACAAATCGACGTATTGGCGATGAGCTGGTGCGGGGTAAAAGTCGACAAGTACCGCGCCGACGTGGTGCTGCGTCGCGAGCACTGGCAGGACGTGCCGGCACTGCGGCACGAGCGCATCGTCGCGATCAGCGAGGAATTCCTCGGCCGCCCGGGGCCGCGGCTGGTCGAGGGATACCGGCAGTTGCGGGCAGCGATCGACGCCGCGAGCCAAAGCTGAAGTTGGCGCGCGCGATCTAACCGCGATCGCGCGCGCTCTGCGCGTGCGCCTGCAAGCCTTCGGCGTCGGCGATGCGGCCGGCGATCTGTGCCAGCGGCCTAGCGCCCTCGGCGCTGCATTCGATCAGGCTGCTGCGCTTCTGGAACTCGTAGACGCCGAGCGGGTTGGAGAAGCGCGCGGCGCGCGAGGTCGGCAGCACGTGGTTCGGCCCGGCGCAGTAGTCGCCGAAGGCCTCCGGCGTGTGGCGGCCCAGGAAGATCGCGCCGGCGTGGCGGATCTTCGCCAGCAGCGCGCGCGGCGCCTCGACCGCCAGCTCCAGATGCTCCGGCGCGATGCGGTTGGAGACGGCGCAGGCTTCGTCGAGGTCACGGACCCGGATCAGCGCGCCGCGGCCGGCGATCGACGCGCGAATCGTGGCCTCGCGCGGCAGGCCGGCGACACGCTGCTCCATCGCTGCGGCGACGCGATCCAGAAACGCCGCATCCGGCGAGATCAGGATCGATTCGGAATCCTCGCCGTGCTCGGCCTGGCTGAACAGGTCCATCGCGATCCAGCCGGCATCCGAGGCGCCGTCGCTGACGACAACGATCTCGCTGGGGCCGGCGATCGAGTCGATGCCGACGCGGCCGAACACGGCGCGCTTGGCAGCCGCCACGTAGGCATTGCCAGGACCGACGATCTTGTCGACGCCGGGCAGCGTCTGTGTGCCCCAGGCCAGCGCCGCGACCGCCTGCGCGCCGCCGATGGTGAAGACGCGATCGACGCCGGCCAGGTACGCCGCAGCGAGCACCACCGGATTGAGTTCGCCATCCGGCGCCGGCACCACCATGATGATTTCGGCGACGCCGGCAACCTTGGCCGGAATGGCGTTCATCAGCACCGACGAGGGATACGCGGCCTTGCCGCCCGGCACGTAGACGCCGACGCGATCGAGCGGGCTGACCTGCTGGCCGAGACGGTTGCCGAGCGCGTCGCTGAACTCGAACGGCGACAGCTTCTGGTGCTCGGCGTAGTCGCGGATGCGCGTCGTCGCCGCTTGCAGTGCCGCACGCAGATCGGCTGGCTGCGCGTCCCAGGCCGCCTGCCACTGCGCCTTGGGCACTTCCAGCTCGGCCGCCGCCTTTACGCTACGGCGATCGAAGCGATTGGTGAATTCGAGCAGCGCCGCGTCGCCGCGCGTGCGGATCGCGGCGACGATGTCGTCGACCGCGCGAACCACATCGACGCTGGTTTCCGGCGCGCGATCCAGCAGCGCGTCGAGCGCAGCATCGAAACCGGCGTCGCGCGTATCGAGGCGGCGCACGTCCATCAGCGCTGCTTCCCGGCTTCAGCCAGTTGCGCCAGCAGCGTTTCGATCGCCGCGTGCTTGGTCTTCATCGAGGCCTTGTTGACGACGATGCGCGAGCTGACCTGGCAGATGATCTCGGTCTCGATCAGGCCATTGGCGCGCAGCGTGTTGCCGGTGGCGACCAGATCGACGATGACATCGGCCAGGCCGACCAGCGGCGCCAGTTCCATCGAGCCGTAGAGCTTGATGATTTCCACCTGCTCGCCCTTGTCGGCGAAATGGCGGCGGGCGATCTCCGGATATTTGGTGGCGACACGCAGGCGCCGTCGCGGATCGCGGGCCGGCGCATCCTTGACGGCGGCCACCGACAGCCGGCACTTGGCGATGGCCAGATCCAGCGGCTCGTAGAGATCGCCGGAGCCGTTCTCCATCAGCACGTCCTTGCCGACGATGCCGAGGTCTGCAGCGCCGTGCGAGACGTAGGTCGGCACGTCGGTCGGACGGATGATCAGCAGCGAAATGCCGCGCGTCTTCGACGGCACACGCAACAGGCGGTCGATGTCGCCGGCCGGGTCGAGACCGACGGCAGCGAGCAGCGGCAGGCTTTCTTCGAGGATGCGGCCCTTGGACAGGGCCAGCGTCAGAGCGGTCATCAGCGGTCTTGCGCGGGCAAATCGGGTCGCGATTGTACCTGCGGCGCCCGCGGGGCGGGTGATGCGGCGCGCGACGACGCAGCCCGGCGGCTAAGCGCCGGGCTGCGTCGTCCAGACCGGAGAAAGCGCCGAAACCTCAGAACTTCAGGCCCAGCGTGACGCCGTAGGTACGCGGCTGGCCGATGCGGACCTGCGCCGGGGCCGTCGCGTTGTTGAGGGTGATGCGGTCGTAATAGTCCTCGTCGAAGACGTTCTTGCCCCAGAGCGCCAGGCTGAAGCTGCGGTCAGGGCGACGGATGCCGATGCCGAGGTTGGTCAAGGCATAGGTGTCCTGCCCGAACTGCACCAGATCGGCCTCGGTCGAATAGTCCGTCTTGCCCTTGATCGCCTCGCTGACGTACAGGAACAGGTCCACGGGCGCCTGCTGGAATTCGCCC
Source organism: uncultured Solimonas sp. (assembly GCA_946478985.1). Next base: position 5,817 of record CAMLDZ010000062.1, on the reverse strand, counting down.
AGCGGTGTGCCGTAGTCGAAGCCGACGTTGGCGGTCCAGCGCGGCACATTCGGAATATCGGTACCCGAAAGATCGGTCGAGGTGGCGGCCGCGTACTTGCCGGTCGCCGGATCGAGCACGCGCACGCCCTGCGTCGGCGGCGCTTCCTTGAAGTCGACGTACTCGGCCTCGGTCAGCGCCGCGTTGGCGTAGATCGTCAGCCGCCGCGTCGGCGACCAACTGCTTTCAAGCTCGATGCCACGCAGGCGCACGTGGTCGATGTTGCCGAGGTACTGGCGCGGCACCAGCGACCCCGTCGACGGATCGGTGAACGAGCCCACCAGCACGCCCTGGTAATCCTTGATGTCGTTCCAGTACAGGTTGACCGCGAGGTTGGCGCGATACTGCGTCCAGCTCTTCTTGAAACCCAGCTCGTAGTCCAGCGCACGCTCAGGCTTGATCACGACGTCCTGGACATCCACCACCTCGCTGCCCAGGCCAGCGGCGTACTGCGGGCGGGCATCGGTATTGATGGCACCGGACTTGGAGCCGGACGCCACCGAACCGTAGACGAGCAAATCCGGCGTGACTTTCCACGACGGATTGATCAGCCAGGACACCGAGGTATCGTCCTTGGACCCTTGCACATAGAAGTCGCCGGAACGCTGGTTGAACAGCAGGGTGTCGCGCTGCAGCTGGTCCGCCGCCGACAGGTCCTGCGCGCCGCCGAACGAATAGCCGCGATTGGAGCCGGAGCGTTCCTCGTAGGTCAGGCGCAGGCCGGTGGTCAGATCGAATACCGGCGTGAGGTGCCAGGTGCTCTGTCCGAACGCCGCGTAGCTCCGCGTGTGCGCCTTGCCGAAGGAGTCATGCTCGACGCCGTCGAGGATGTCCGGATTGACCGTCGCCGGGTCCTTGTTGAGGTTGAACGACGCCGCATCGCGGCCGTAGATGAAGCGGTAATTGGAATCGCGATCGTCCTTCAGCCAGAACAGACCGGTCTGCCAGTCGAAGGTATCGGACGGCGCCGACGCCAGCCGCAGCTCCTGCGAGAACTGCTCGGCGACCACGTCATAGCCGCTGCTGCGGTTGTAGATGCCGTGATTGCCCTGGGTGTTGCGCGGATACAGCTCGAACTTGCGCCAGGCCGTCACCGAGGTCAGCGTGTAATCGCCGAGCTGCCAGTTCAGCTCGTTCGACAGACCATCGGTGCTCGACGGCAGCCGCGAGGCATTGGTGACCTCGCCGGTACGCGGGTCGTAGTCGATGTCGGTGATGCCATACAGATTCCGGATGCGGTCCTCGTACAGCGGGAACGCAGCGCCGTCGGAATACCGGGTCAGGATCGGCGCGATCACGCCGCTGTAGTTGTTGTACTCGGTCGAGTCGATGTGGTCATAGATCAAGCGGCTGGTGGCGGCGCCGTCGGCGAACTTGAACAGCAGCTGCCCGCGCGCCGCCCAGCGATTATTGTCGAGCAGGCGCTGACCATCGCGCTGATTGTCTTCCAGGCGTGGATACGCCGGGTTCGGCACGATGCCGTCGTCGTTGTCGCTGAAGTAGCTCAGGCGGTAGGCCACCGTGTCGCCGATCAGCGCGCCCGTGCTGTAGGCGTTGGCCTGCAAGCCACCGTAGTTGCGCGGCGAAATTTCCACCCCGTTCTCCGGCGAGAAGCTCGGCGCCTTGGTGCGCAGGACGACCGCGCCGACCGTGGTGTTCTTGCCCAGCAGCGTGCCCTGCGGTCCGCGCGCCACTTCGAGGCTCTCGATGTCGTACAGCGGCGCCCAGCCGAAGCCCACGTGTGTGTAGAAGACGTTGTCGACGATCTGGCCTACGCCCGATTCCGAGCCGTCGCCGCCGGTGCCCAGACCGCCGACGCCGCGAATCGACAGCGACGAGGTGCGCGGATTGCTGGTGTCCGGATTGAAGTTGGGAATACGCGCTGCGAACTCCTGAATCTTGGTCAGCGTCTGCGTCGAGATGAGGTCGCCGCTGATCGCCGTGACCGACAGCGGTACATCCTGGATGCGCTCCTCGCGCTTGCGGGTGGTCACGAACACCTCGGCCACTTCGCCGTCAGCGGGTTCGGCTGCCGCCTGCGCCACCTCGGTTCCGCCGGCAACGGCGTCCGGTGCAGCCTCGACAGCCTCCGCGATTGCCGCGTCCGCTTCCCCCTCCGGCACAGGCGCGTCGGTCGAGGCAGCCGTCGCCTCCTCGGCCGGCGGCAGCTCCGCTGGCGGGACTTGCTCCAGCTGCGCCGCAGCCGAGCCGATCCACGCTGCCAACAGCAGTGTGCTGCCGCGAGAGGCCAGCGCCGGCGCGCGATCCAACCAGGTCTGGCCCTGTAAGCCAGCGAACACACCACTCATCTTTCATCACCCCAAGGCAGGAAAACTTGAACTTTGGCGTTACATAAGCCGATCGCTTATATAGAACCCATTTCTCATGAACTCAGGGGGTAATAGCGCAACCGCTGTGCCAGCAAAAAACGGCGCAAAACGCTGCAAAACAAGCAGCTTCGTCCCTATCCTGGTGATCAGCGAGCAGGGCTCTGCACATTCTGCTGATAAATCAGCAGCGCTGAAATTCAGCGTTTCTGCCCTCAGCTGACGGCGCTGTCCGCAGCAGAGGCTCCTGCCAAGGAGCGCAGCAAAGCAGCGCCGGGCTGCCGCCCTCGCCTTTTACGGTAAAATCATCAAGCTATTGTTTTTTAATTATTTTATATATGGAAACACAGCAGACTTCGGCGCCAGCCGCGCGCCATGGCCGGCGGCGCCAGCGGCGAGCGCGGGCGTCTTGGCAAGAAGTGGCGGGCTTGCAGCGGATTTTCCGGGTTTTGCCCAGAAACCAGGGCGCTCAGCGCCTCTGCATATCGATAGGCAGTTTTTGGAAAACTGTCAGGCGTTGCGGCGGCGATCGCGCAGAAACAGCGTCTTCTGCTTGCCATCGATGGAGCGGCGCTCCTCGGTCTCGAACTCGCCCAGCGCGATCGCCAGATCGCTGAGCTTCTTGTAGCCGTAGTTGCGCGAGTCGAAATCCGGCTGGCGCTTGGCGATCAGGCTGCCGACCGCGCCGAGGCTGGCCCAGCCGTCGTCGTCGGCGGCGTCGTCGACCGCCTCGTGAAACAGGCGCAGCAGCTCGGAATCGGCCTTGGGGTCCGGTTTGGCCTCGGCGCGGGGCTCAGGCCGGATGTCCGGCTTGCGCGGCGCCTCGGCCACGACCGGCAGCGCAGCCGGCGTCGCCGCCTGCTTGGCGACCTTCTTCCTTGCCGCCTTCTTCGGCGCCGGGGCAGCGCTGTCCACTTCCGCGGGCTTGACGGCCTTGACGACCTTGGCGGCGCCGCGCAGCACGTCGAGATAGATGAACTTGTCGCAGGCGGCGCGCAGCGATTGCGGCGTCTTGCGCTCGCCGAAGCCGTAGACGGTCAACCCCGCCTCGCGCAGCCGCGAGGCCAGGCCGGTGAAGTCGCTGTCGCTGGAGACCAGGCAGAAGCCGTCGAAGCGATCCGAGTACAGCAGATCCATCGCGTCGATGATCATGCGGCTGTCGGTGGCGTTCTTGCCGGTGGTGTAGCTGAACTGCTGCACCGGCTGGATCGCCAGGTCGATCAGCACCTTCTTCCAGCCGCCCAGGTTCGGCGTCGTCCAGTCGCCGTAGACGCGCTTGACCGAGGCGACGCCGTACTTGGCGATCTCCTCCAGCAGCGCCGCCGCGATCGCCGGCTGGGTATTGTCGGCGTCGATCAGCACCGCGAGCTTGGACAGGTCGGCCATCGGCAGCACTCCGCTTGAGATCAGATCAGATCAGCTTGCTGACGCGCTTGATCCGCGCACCGAGCGCGGCCAGCTTGCCTTCGATGTCTTCATAGCCGCGATCCATGTGATAGATGCGGTCGATGAAGGTCTCGCCGTCGGCCGCCAGCGCCGCGATCACCAGGCTCGCCGAGGCGCGCAGATCGGTGGCCATGATCGGCGCCGACTGCAGTCTCTCCTTGCCGGTGATGACAGCGGTATTGCCTTCGATCCGGATGTCGGCGCCCAGCCGCAGCAGTTCCTGCGCGTGCATGAAGCGGTTCTCGAAGATGGTTTCCTTGATCACGCCGACGCCTTCGGCGACGCAGTTCATCGCCATCATCTGCGCCTGCATGTCGGTGGGGAAACCCGGATGCGGCATGGTGTGGATATTGACCGCCAGCGGGCGCTTGCCCTGCATGTCGACGTCGATGAAGTCGGTGCCGGTAGCAATCTTGGCGCCGGCCTGCTGCAGCTTGACCAGCACCGCATCGAGCATCGCCGGATCGGTTTTGTTGACGCGCACGCGGCCGCGCGTCGCGGCGGCGGCGGCGAGAAACGTGCCGGTCTCGATGCGGTCGGGCAGCACGGCATGCCGCGCTGCGTGCAGCGCCTTGACGCCCTGCACGCGGATCGTCGTCGTGCCCTCGCCGCTGATCTGCGCGCCCATCGCCCGCAGGCAGCGTGCCAGATCGACCACTTCCGGCTCGCGCGCGGCGTTTTCCAGCACGGTCTCACCGTCGGCCAGCGCGGCCGCCATCATCAGATTTTCGGTGCCGGTCACGGTCACCGTGTCGAAGACGATGCGCGCGCCGTGCAGGCGGCCGCCCTTGGGCGCGAAGGCATGGATGAAACCGCCTTCGAGCTTGATCTCGGCGCCCATCGCTTCCAGGCCCATCAGGTGCAGATCGACCGGCCGCGCGCCGATCGCGCAGCCGCCCGGCAGCGAGACATGCGCCTCGCCGCGCCTGGCCACCAGCGGGCCGAGCACCAGGATCGAGGCACGCATGGTCTTGACCAGCTCGTAGGGCGCCACGCAGGTGGTGATCGGCCTGGCGTCGACGATCATCTCGTGCGGATCCGGCTGCTCGACCGTGCAGCCCATCTGCAACAGCAGCTTGCGCGTGGTGTTGATATCCCAGAGCCTGGGCACGTTGGTGACGTGCAGCGGCTCGTCCGACAGCAGCGACGCGCAGAGGATCGGCAGCGCCGCGTTCTTGGCGCCGGAGGCATCGACGACACCGTCGAGCGGGCCGTTGCCTTCGATGACGAACTTGTCCATCAAGCCGCCCGCGTCGTCAGCTTCAGCGCGTGAATCTCGCGGCCCATCTTGTCGCCGAGCGTCGCGTAGACCATGCGGTGCTGCGCCAGCGGCGGCTTGCCGGCGAAGTCCGCACAGATCACGGTGGCCTCGAAATGCTGGCCGTCGTCGCCGATCACCGTGACCTGCGCCTGGGGCAGGCCGGCCTCGATCAGCTTCTGGATTTCCTGCTTGGTCATGCTATTTCCTGAGTCTGAAGCCGGTGACGAGCATCCAGAAGCAGACCGCCGAGGCGAGCACGAAGAAACCGGTGCACCACAGCAGGCTCTGCCCGATCGGCACGTCGGCATGGCCGAAGAAACCGTAGCGGAAGCCGTCGATCATGTAGAAGAAAGGATTGAAATGACTGGCCGAGTACCAGATCGGCGGCAGCGCATGGACGGAGTAGAACACGCCGGACAGGAACGACAGCGGCGTGATGAAGAAATTGGTGAAGGCGGCGATGTGGTCGAACTTCTCGGCGACGATGCCGGCGATCAGCCCGAGCACCGCCAGGCTGCCGGCCGACAGCAGAAACATCGCGATCAGCGCCAGCGGCTGGTGCATCGGCAGGTGCACGAACGGCCAGGTCACCGCCAGCATCGCCAGCGCGACCACCCCGCAGCGGATCAACGCCGCGGCGACGTAGGCGCAGAACCACTCGACCGGCCCCAGCGGCGCCATCTGCAGGAACACCAGATTGCCCATGATCTTCGACTGCGTGAGGCTCGACGAGGTATTGGCGAA
>CAMLDZ010000061.1 GCA_946478985.1 uncultured Solimonas sp. | reverse complement strand
TCTTCGTCCGTGACCGGTACTACCAGGACAACATGGATGAGAAGCTGAACTACGGCATCCGCTTCAAGGGTGAGTTCGGCCAGTACACCGCGCAGGCGATGTACACCCGCCGCTACAACCAGCTCGGCGCGATCCGCTGGACCGCATCGCAGGTCGAGAAGGGCCTGCCGGACAGCAATGTCCTGGGTCTTGCCTTTGGCCGCTATTGCGGCCTCGTTTACGGCGATCCGGGTTGCGCGAAGATGCTGTCGAACACCGCGTTCGAAGTGCATCCGGCAGGCGTGTTCTCGGCCGAAGAGTGGTTCTTCGACGCAGCCTACATCCGGCTTGACGGTTACGATGCGACCAACGCGGTCATCGAAGAGCACCTCAGCGGCGAAGATTCGAGCTTCATCGACCCGAGTGGCCCGACCGCCGCGCAGCAGCTATTCGCGCAGAACATCGGCCACAACGCCGAGGCGGCCAACAACCTGCTGGATGCGTTCTTCATGGCGGGCGAAGGTCTGGGCGGCCACATCGAGCGCAAGTACTTTGCGGAGAACGTTTTCGGTATCGGTGCCGGCTACGTAACCGAAGCCGAGCCGGGCTCGATCTTCGACCAGATCCTGATCAACGTCGAAGCCACCTATACGCCGGAACGCGTGTTCACGGCGATCGAGCTGGATCAGGATTTCACCAAGCGCGATGAAGTCCAGATCGGCCTGGTGATGGAAAAGTACCAGCGCTTCTCGACCGAGTTCCCGGCTACCTACATGGTCTTCCAGTACCTGTGGCAGAAGCGCAGCGACCTGTTCGGTCTGCTGCTGGATGGCTACGGCAGCGAAGGGTATTCGGATCAGGGCGTGCAGGCTGTCAATACCGTGCCGACCAATTCCACGCCGAAGATCACGCCGGGAGTCGCGCATGCGAACTATGTGGTGCTTGCGGCGCTGCAGCCGTTCCCGGCGTACATCTGGGAGTTGAGTGCAGCCATGCTCATCGACGTGCAGGGCGGTGTGCTGTTCCAGCCGGGCATCCAGTGGAAGCCGCGTGGCGATATCACGGTCAATCTGTTCTACAACTATGTGAACGGCGATGCGTGGGGTGGAAATTCTCAAAAGAACACGATTTCGCTGATCGATTTTGCGGACGAAGTCGCTGTCCGCATTGGCTACCAGTTCTAAGGAAGGCAAGACTGGGGCCTTACGTTCCTCCCGTCGCTTCTTAATGCCCTAGAAGTCGACGAGTTGCCAGCAGCTGTCCTCCGTCAGTTGCTGGCTCTTTTTTAAAACATGCCGCTGACAACGGCCGATGTATCGGTAATGGACTGAAGACTGACGATGAACAAGCAACCCATGCGTTTCCGCCTGGCCCAATGGATCATGGACCGCCGAGGTATGGTGTCCATTGCTTTCATTGTGGTGACGATCGCATTTGCGATCGGCATTCCTGGCGTGCAGATCAAGACGATCTTCAAGGATCTGCTGCCACACGACGACCCGTTCGTCCAGGTGTATTTCGATCACCCGAACTTCGGCAATCCCCTGACCATGTCGATCATGGTCAAGACCAAGTCGGGTGACATCTACAACAAGGAAACGCTGGCGAAGGTTTTCAACATGACGCGCGAGATCGACCTCGCGCCTTATGTCGACCATGACCAGGTGGTTTCGATCGCGACCGAAAAGCTGCGCTACGCGGACGCCACGCCGTTCGGCGTCGACATGCGCCCGCTGATGGATGACCATCCCCCGGCGACCGACGAGGAGGTGGAACGCTTCCGTCGTGCGGTCGAGCGTTCGCCCAATGCACGCAAGTTCTATGTCGCCGACGATGGCACGGCGACGCTGATCAATGCCACCTTCCTGGATTCGATCCAATATGACGAAGCCTTCAACTTCGCGCAGAAAATGGTCGAGCGCGAGCGCGATGCCAATCATGAGGTCCACCTGGCCGGCATGCCGGCGCTGACCGGCTGGGTCTACAAGCTGCAGAAGCAGACCTACGCGATCTTCGGCATCACGCTGGGCCTGCTGACGGTTTCGCTGATCCTCTACATGCGCAACGTCGCCGGCGTGGTGACGCCGATTGTCTGCGCCGGTATGGCAGCGGTCTGGGGCTTCGGCTTCATCGGCTGGCTGGGTCGGCCGATCGAGCCGTTGCTGATGATCGTGCCGCTGCTGCTGGTGGCCCGCACGTTCTCGCATTGCATTCAGTTCACCGAGCGCTACTACGAAATCCTGGCGCATCTGAAGAACAAGCGTAAGGCCGCTGAAATCACCATGGGCGTGATGATGGCGCCGTCGATCCTCGGCATCTTCACCGATGTGTTCGGCATCATCTTCATCGCGATCGCTCCGATCGAGACGATGATCAACCACGCGCTGTTCTGCGGCGCCTGGGCGTTCTTCATCATCCCGACCGGTGTGTATCTGATCTCGATCATGCTGTCGTACCTGCCGATTCCGAAGAACTTCGAGAGCATTGCCGGCGGTGCGGAGAAGGAATCGGGCATTCACCTGTTCCAGAAGAAAGTCCTGGCGCAGGTCGCCAAGCTGACGTTCGGCAAGGCGGCGCGCTACACGACGGCAGTCACCGTCGTCGTCGGCATCTGGGCGGCCTATGAGGCGTTCACGATCAAGATCGGCAACCCGACCGAGGGCAGCGTCTTCCTGTGGGACGACTCCGAGTTCAACACGGCGGTGCGTGCCATCAACGCGCATTTCCCCGGCATGAACACCCTTGAACTCATTATCGAGGCCAAGGAGATGGACCCGAACGCGCGTCTGGCACGTTCGCCGGAAGTGGCGGTGCTCGCCTCGCAGGTTCAGCACATCGTCGAGAACGATCCGGATCTGCCGCCGCGCGCGACGCTGTCGCTGGTCGACTACATGATGGAGGCCAACCGTCTGTTCGCCGGCGGTGATCCGCGCTTCCTGCCGCTCGATCCGACGGTGCAGGGCGTGCTGGGTGCGGCCAATGCGGTGGTCTTCGGCTCCAACCCGCTGAACTTCAGCAACGTCGTCGACTTCGAGTTCCAGAACTCGACGATCTCGCTCTGGTACGCGGACAACAAGCAGGAGACGGTCGACGCGGCGCTCAAGAGTGCACAGCGCGCGGTTGACATCGTCGGTGCCGACCACGAGCGCTTCCGCGTCCGCATGGCGTCCGGCTCGATCGCGCTGCAGCAGGCGATGAACAACGTCGTTCACCGCTACCACTGGCTGATCGTTGGCCTGGTCAATCTGGCGATCATGGTGATCTCGGCTTATGCCTACAAGTCGATCGTCGCCTCCTTGCTGCTGCTGATCCCGGTCAATCTGTCGAACTTCCTGCTGATGGCGATGATGAAGAATCTCGGCATCGGTCTGGACATCAACGCCGTCATTGTCGCGGTCATGGGCGTCGGCGTCGGTATCGACTACGGCATCTACATGCTGTCGCGCATCGTCGAAGAGTTCTCCGCGCACGGCAAGAGCTGGGAAAAGGCCATTACGGTGGCGCTGACCACCACCGGCAAGGCGATCCTGTTCACCGCGACGATCATGCTGGTCGGTATCGTGCCCTGGTACTTCCTGTCCGACCTGAAGTTCATGGCCGACATGGGCATGCTGCTGATCGCCATCATGCTGATCAACATGGCGCTGTCGCTGGTCGTGCTGCCGCTGGTCTGCTATCTGTTCAAGCCGAAATTCGCTTCCCGCGAGGATCTGGCAGTGGGCGAAAACATCGACTTGTCGCAGTTCATGGATCCGCCGGCTGATGGCAAGCCCGCCTGATGCAGTGGTGGAGTGCAGGGGAATAACTAGCGTCTAGAGTCAATCAGGGCCCCGTTGGCAGCGTCGCCGGCGGGGTTCTTTTTTTCCGGGAGATGAGGAGATTGTGATGTTCAAAAAAACCGCATGGGCTTTGAGCCTGATGGCAGTGCAGTTGGGGTCGGTTGCTTGGGCGCAGGACAGCGAGTCCGCGGAGAAGCTGAGTTCTCGCGAGGCGCTGGACAACCGCTACTACGTGTCGCCGATGTTCAACTACTCACTCATGGACAAGAGCCGCCACACGGACGACGGTCTCGGGGGCACGCTGGCGTTTGGCAAGCAGATGACGGACCGCCTGGCGCTCGAACTGTTCGGCAGCTACACGCATGCAGGCAATGGTGACGATGGCACGGTGAATCTGCAGGGATATGGTGCCAACGCCCTGATCTTTCCCAACTTCCTCGATGGCGTCTACGGCCTGGCGGGTATCGCCTACGGCACGCGCGACGCGCAGTTCGCCGGTGAGGAGAAGCGGACCCGCGACGGCACCTTGTTCAACTTCGGCGTCGGTTACTTGCTAGGACCGTTCAACTGGCTGAACGACGGCAGCATCCGTCTCGAAGCGCGCGAGCAGATCGAGCAGGCCAATGCTGATCGCAGCGAGAATTTCTACGACACCGTTTTGTCGGTCGGTTTGATCTATCCGTTCGGCAAGAGCTCTAAGGTTCCGCCGGCTGAGGAAGCCCCGGTTGAAGTGGTGGCGCCGGTCGCAGACAGCGATGGCGATGGCGTCAACGACGACGCCGATCAGTGCCCGAATACCCCCGCCGGCACGCAGGTCGACGAGAAGGGTTGCCCGCTGCCGCAGCCTTGTGCGGTCGGCGAGGACGGCAGCTTGCCGGATCTGGCGCAGTGCAAGGTCGGTGACAAGGTGGTGCTGAAGAACGTGCACTTCCTGTTCGACCAGTCGACGCTGACGCCGGACGCCAAGGCGGTGCTGGACGGTGTTTCCGACGCGATGACGCGCGCAGCGGACATCCACGTCGAAATCGGCGGCCATACCGATGCCAAGGGTAGCGACGAGTACAACCAGAAGCTGTCCGAACGCCGCGCCGTCAGCGTGCGCAAGTACATCATCGGCAAGGGTGTCGCGGGTGATCGCATGAACGCTGCAGGCTACGGCGAGAGCCAGCCGGTGGCAGACAACGAGACCGATGAGGGCCGCGAGCTGAATCGCCGCGTCGAACTCAAGATCATCGATCCTGCGACGCCGCTGTCGGTGCCCAAGGCAGCGAAGATGGCCAAGCAAGCACCGCTTGCTGAGCAGGACGCGGCACCGCCTTCGTACGACGCTCCTGCGGCCGCCGCGGCGAGCGAACCGGCGCCGGCTGCGGAGCCCGCGCCCGTGACGGCCGAGCCGGCGCCGGCTCCGGCAGCCGAACCGGCGGCGGTGCCGGCTGGCGATCCATCCGCGGTGCCGTCGGGCGACCCCTTCGCCGGCGGCTAAGCAGATCTATTGGAGGCTGTACCAAATGGTCCGCGGCGAAAGCCGCGGGCCTTTTCTTTTGTCCAGCGTCTTGCTCGTGAAAAGCCGCGCTTCCGCATGCCCGCACGGCGGTTGGGACATGCCGGGCCCGCAGCCTCGGTGCAAAGATGTAACGGCATGGCGGCCACGAAAGAACGCCGGCGCGAGGCCGGCGTTTGTTTTCGGAACCTGACCGGGACCGGAGATCGTCCAGGCGATGGCCTGGTGTGCCTCAAGGCCTTAGCAGGGAGGGGTCGAGCGAGCCTTCGCCGACGATGGTATTGCTACGCAAGGCGAAGCTGGGCTTGACCCACCAGACCAGCAGCGGCAGCACCAGCAGGGACAGCACCATGTTGATCGACATGATGGCGATCAGCAGAAGACCCATGTCGGCGACGAACTTAAGGTCCGACATCAGATACCACGGCAGAATGCCAAGCGCCATGATGGTGGCGGTGAAGAGGATGGCCTTGCCGGTCGTGCGCAGGGCAGCATCGATTGCTCGCGACCAGTCACCACCGCAAGCCTGCAGTTCCTCGCAGATGCGTGACAGCAGGTAGATGCCGTAGTCGATGCCGACACCGACGCCGATTGCGGCCACGATCATGGAATTCACATCGAGGCCGACGCCCAGCAGGTGCATCGCCGCCTTCAGGGCCTCGTTGGCCAGGTTGACCGGGACCAGCAGCAGGATCCCGGCGACCGCGGAGCGATAGGCTGTGCTGCACAGCAGGAAGATGAAGAGATTGACGACCAAGATCACCATCCACTCGTAGCGGGCGATGACGCGGTTGACCGCCTCCTGCAGCGCGATCGTGCCGGTAGCCAGGCGCACGCGGAATTCCGGGTGATCTTCGCCGACCTGCGCAACCGCCTGGCGTGCGGCGGCGAGAGCGGCATCCACGGTTTCCTGCTTGTTGTCCTTGTACCAGAGCGACACCGTGGCGTGCTGCATGCTGGAGTCGATGACATGGCCGAAGTTCTTGGCACTGGAGCCCATCATGGCGCTGACCGCCGCGGCGCTGACGCGGCGTTCGAGTGGATCGATCTGCGACCAGCGCGGATCGCCGCCGTTGAACAACCGATTCGACTCGCTCAGGTAATCCGCGAACGACAAGGTTGCTCGGGGCGGCGCGTCGCCATGTTCCATCAGCGACTGCAATTGCATCATCGTGAACACCGTATCGACGCGCTGCGCGGTCCAGTCCGGCTTGTTCGGGTCCTTGGCCTCCAGCACGATCTCCAGCGTGTTGACGCCAGGGAAGTTGGCGTTGATGGCGCGCACCGAGGTATTGAACTCGGAATCCTCCCAGAACAGGTTGGAACCCTCCACCGGATTGCCGACCTTGATCTGTGACGAGAGATAGATCGTCACGATGCTGGCGGCAATCACGACGATCGAGGTCAAGCGTGCCCGGCGCCCGGTCGCCAGGCTGGCGATGAAAGCCAGCACGGTCTGCAGGCGGTTGTGCAGGCCGCCCTGCTGCTGATCGTGGTTGACCAGCTTCTTGATGTTGGCCGGCGGCGGCAGCGTGGCCAGCAGCAGGGAGATCAGCACCATGCCGGTCGGAATCAGCCATACCGCCCACATGCCGCAGAAGACGGCGTGGCGGACCATCGCCGGAATCGGCGCGGCGCAGACGACGACGATACCGAGAATATCGGTGAGGATGCCAAGCATGGAAGGCGCCATCATCACGGTCATCGTCAGCTCGGCAGCCCGCTTGCGCTCGCCGACTTCGGCATAGATCTCGTAGAAGCGCTCGGTGAACTGCACGCTATGCGAGAACGAGCGCGCAGTCAGCAACAGCGGCACGACCATCAACAACGGTTCGATCGAGATGCGCAGCCAGCCGACCAGGCCGAACGCCCAGATGGCCGCGACCGTCGCGCAGATCACCGGTGTCAGTACACCGACCAGATTGCGCATGTACAGCGCCAGCGCCAGCACCAGCAGGCCGATAGTGACGGCGAAGATGCCGACCATCTGCCATTCGTAGCGGTAGACCCAACCGATCAGGGTCGGTTGTCCGGCGACGAAGACCTCATGATGTTCGTCGGCGGCCGCCAGCGCGAGCTTGTTGACGTATTCGAAGGCCTCGCCGTACTCGACGCGCTGTTCGATGAACGTCGCCATCACAATCGTCGAGCGATTGTCCTGCGAGATGAGAAATCTGCGCACGCCGGGTGCCGAGTCGACGTGCTCGCGGAACAGCTTGAGTTCGTCGGCAGTCGCCGGCGGGTGGCCGCCCATGAGCGGCCGCATGTCGATACCGAATGGAGTGGCCTCGGCGTATCGCGCTTTCTCGGTCGTGATCGAGAGAATCTGGTCGTGATCGACGGCAGGCGCCAGGTCGATGTCGCGCGTCAGCTTCCAGACTTTGTCGAGCGTCTCGGCGTTGTAGATATCGCCGTCCGTGCGACGAATCATCACCATGACGGTGAGTGGGCTGCCGAAACCCGGGTGATCCTTGAAGGTCTGGACAAACGGGTCGTCGGTCGGCAGCAGATCCGAGAATACGGTCTTGAGCTCGACGCGCGGCAGGCCGGCGGCGAAGAACAAGGTAATCGCGGCAAACAGGCCGTACGAGAATCGGCGGTGCGAAAGCACCCATTGCGAGAACAGCAGGCGCAGGCGATACATCGGGTCCCCATCGAATGAAAGAGGCCACCGCCGGCGCAGAGCCCGGCGGTGGCCGCGAGCGTGACGCGACTAGTTGGCGCCGAGCCGGGTGAGCGCCGCCTGGGTCAGGTACTTCTCGAACATGCCCGGATCGTTGGCGCCGCTGCTGTACTTGCCTTCCAGGGATTTCACCTGTTCCAGGCGCGTCAGTCGACCGGTCTGGATGTCGGAAGCGGTCAGATGTGTCCAGCTCCAGTACGGATGCTTGCCATCCATGACGCTCTTGGCGCCCGCCTCGTAGTGCGCGTAGGCGCCGTCGAAGGAACGGAACGGCTGTCCGCGGCGATCGTAAGTGACCATGCTGACCAACAACTGCGTCCGCGCATCGAAGTACACGCGCTTCTTCGAGATCGGGGCCCGCGGAAAGCCGGTTGGCTCGCACTCGACGATGATGGTCTCCGGAAACAGCTCGACCTCGGTATCCCAGAACGACTGACCCTTGGGGCCGCCGTGCGTCTTGTGCTCCCAGTTGGGCGCATCCGGATTCCAGTTGCCGGTGAAGCTGCCGCCGAGAAAGGGGCCGCGACCGACGATCTTGAAGTTACCCCAGGTCATCATCGGATCGCCGGCACCCCAGACGTCGGAGAGATACAGCGACGAGCCGGGCACCAGGGGCTCGAAGCGCTGATCGGTGGGGAACTGGCGGACGCGGCGAAACTCCGCGACATAACCGTACAGCTTGGGAAACACGCGCTGATCGTAATCCCAGATGCTCAGGAAGCTGGTGCCGCGAAAGGCCGTCGGTGTCAGGAAGAACACCGTCTGGAAGCGCAGCTTGTCCTTGAACTTCTCGATGTACGGCTTCGGGTCCATCGAGATGCGAGCCACCGTCTGCATCTCGGCCCAGCCGCCGCTGTAGTTGAACTCGACCTGGCCGTTGGCGGCAACGTCGTACTCCTTGAACGCATAAAAGGAAGCGTCGTGACGACCCCAATTCAGCGTCTGCGCTGCCATCAGATCGGTGGCGGTCTTGGGATCCGGGAAGGGGTTGCCGCCGATCCACGGCTGGCCGTTCGCCTTGTTGATGACATTGCCGTGCGCGTCATACCCGGCCTTTCCGGCATTGCGCTGCGTGGCCTCGATGAACTCCCACGGCGACATCTTCATGATGTCGGTGGTCGTGGCGCGCAACTTGAGCTTGCGGCCCATCTTGAGGATCTGCTCGTAACGCACCGGCTCGAGCAGATCCTTCACATATTGCACGTTGCCGGCGTCGATCGTATCGCCGGGCTTGAGCTTGCCTTTCGTGTAGGCCTCGATCGAAATCAGCTCATCCGGATACGCTTTGGAGACGTCGCCCGTGGCGGCGATGACCTTGTGCAAGGGGGCCAGAACCCCGGTGCTCAGCAGGCCCAGCGACGCGTCCCGAAGAAACTTTCGGCGCGAGTACCGTCTGTCATATCGGATGATGCGCGTCATATAAATCTCCTCAGTTATACGCCCGGCGAAGGCGTCTCATTTTAGTAGTTTGACGATCGGCAGCGACCCTGAGAGGCTGCGCCGCCAGTGAATATGCAAGAGGTACGTTAACATACTGTGAGCGTAAAAAAGCAAGGAATACAGGCGAAATTCCATGGAGAGAGACAGGTGGTAAGGATCGCTGATTTCGGCCCGACAATCCGGCGGTTTGTCGTCGGTGTTCTGGCAGCGGGCGGGGTGCTTGGCGGTACTGATGCAATAGCCCAGGAGCCCGTCGGCTACCGAATGAAAATCGTCTGGTCGCCGGAGCATTGCAAGCGCACCGATCAGGATGAGTTGCAGTGCGTCGAGGAGCATTACTTCGTCAACCACGGCTTGGCGATCGTCTATGCAGGCGACGAGAAGCCGAGCGGTGAGTGCAAGGATTGGCGAATGCTGACCACCGACACCGATCGCTGGCTGTGGGTGATCCCCAATCGTGCGCAGATCCGTCGTCTGTGGCAGAAGCAGGGCGCCTGCAGCGGCATGGAACGCGAGGCCTATTTCGCGCAGGTTGATCGTGCCGGCCGCCGCATCGAACTGCCGCAGGAGTTCAGTGGTGTCGATCGGCCGCTCAAGTTGACCACCGGTGACCTGCGCCGCGCCTTCGCCGCTGCCAACGCCGAGCTCCCCGAGGACGGCATGGTGCTGCACTGCCGCGCCGGCTATCTGAGCGAGCTCGAGATCTGTTTCGACGCCGACATGCAGTTCCAGCAATGCGACGCCGTGGATGACTGCCCGCGCGATATCCGCCTGCGCCCGATCCGCATCGACAGGCAGGACCGCAAGCCGGCCTATCAGTAGCGCTCGCCGGACGAAATCGCCGGCGCCCGCGTCGGCGGCGCCGCGCCCTGTGCCGCGCCCTGTGCCGCGCGAGGGATTCAACATCGAATCGGGCCGGCATGCCGCCGAGAGCCGGATCGCGCTGCCGGAATTGTCGCTTTGGCGACAGCCGGTGCCGCCGGCGCTCGCTAGCATTGAACGACACGACAACAGGAGAGCGACGCAATGATCAAGGCCGAAGACATGGACTTTCACCACACGCCGGAATCGCACTGGCAGTGGGTGGAGACCATCGCATTGCCGTTCCACGTGCCGGAAACCACGGTCAACGGAATCATCTATCTGGTGACGCGGCCGATGCTGGGGGTATGCGCTTGCGATGTGTCGCTGCACGACCGCATCACCGACTTGTGGGAGGAGCAGCTGTACATCGACAACCAGCAGCACCTGCCGTGTCCGAAGACGCTGAAGGACATCGCGCTGCCCAACGGCCTGAAGCTGAAGGCGCTGGAGCCGCTGCAGGGCTATCACGCCCGGTATGAAGGGATCGACGATACGCGCTTCGACCTCCACTTCAGGAGCCTGCACGCGCCGTACGACATCAACGACCCCGCCATGGACCCGACGGCGGCCAAGCGCAACGGCCCGGCCTGGGATACGTCCTGGTCCGGCCACTACGAGGCCACCTATCGCGTAAGCGGTGAGCTGATCGTGCGCGGCAAGCGCTACACGGTGGACTGCGTCGACACCGGCGACCGCAGCTGGGGGCCGCGCCCCGAGCGCGACAACTCCTCGGTGATCTGGTGGCATGCCAGCTTCGGCGAGGATCTGACGGTGCATCTGTTCACCGGCCACGATATCGCCCGCACCAACACCATGGGTCCGCACATCAGCGGCTACGTGATGGAGAAGGGCGAGGTTTACGGCATCGTCGATTCGCGCGGCACCCAGGAGTACCGCAAGGCGGTGCCGATGGGCGGCGAGCTGGAAGTCACCGACGTACGCGGCAAGAAGTTTCTGCTGACCTATTCGGCGCTGAACGCCTGCTACTGGGCGCCTTATCCGTCGAACACCTACCTGCAGTCGTACATCCGCGTGGCTTGCAACGGCAAGCTTGGCTACGGTACGCAGCAGATTGGCCTCTCACGCGCCTATCTCACCCGTCATCGCGACGCCATCCGCGCGCGCTGCTGATCCGTGCTTTTCGCCGCCGCACCGGCCTCGTTCATGCCGGTGCGGCGTTGCTGTGCTGGAAGCAGTCAGGGATGGCCGCGGCTCTCGGATATCGCCATACTCCGCTCACCATCATCGGCCGGGACGGTTAACGGCAATGAGGCAGGGGGGAGAGGGCTGTGTCGCCCGCCTTGGTTCGCATCCTCGTAGTTGGGGGCAGAACGGACAGGGAGGTGCGGCATGATTCCACTCAGGGATTTGCACAATTTCTACGATGCGCTGAGCCCGGCGATACGCGCCCGGATCGACGCTGTCAGCAGTTTCGTCGACATGGCCAGAGGCGCCGTGATTTGTGGCGAAGGCCAGCTCAGCTCGCGGCTCTATCAGATCGTCAGTGGCGAGGTGAAAGTCTCGTCGAGCAGCCACGACGGCCGTGAAGTCGTGCTGGCGATGATCCGGCGCGGCGACTGGGTGTCGTTCTCAGAGATGTTTTCCGGCTTGCCAGCCAATGCCGATATCATCGCGATAACACCGGTGCGGCTGCGCGTCATCCATCGCACCGCCTTGCACAAGCTGATGAAGGCATATCCAGAGATCTCCGAGCAGATCCTGCGGGTGATGAGCCTGCGCATCAGCATGCTGTGTCGACTGGTGATCGACCGCGACGCACTGCCGCTGAAGGAACGCGTCGCCAAGACGCTGTACCTGCAGGCCTTCAGCCACGGTCTCAACGCTACCGATCAACACCTGTTGATCTCGCTGTCTCAGGAGGAGTTGGCCAAGCTGCTCGGCACCTCGCGGCAGAACCTCAACAAGGTCCTCAAGGAGCTCGAGCGCGAGGGCATGTTGCAGCTCAGTTATGGCGGTGTCTGCCTGATGGGGCTGGAGCCGATCCAGCGCCGCTACGCCCATCTGGTCAATGTCGATCAGCCGGTCGCGGTCTATCCCGACTGACGAGTCCGCTGTGGTGGCGCGCCTGACCTGCGATCGGGCGATTCGGCAGATTCGCAGCCTTGCCACGGCGACTGTCGCATAAACGACAGTGTGTACCGGCCACTCTCGCTAGCATCGTTTGGAAAGGAGTCCGCCTGGCATGTGGACCGACATCAGACGAGCACGAGGAGAAGCCACCATGCGTTTCGAAGACATCAGCACCGATATTGCGCCGCTGCAGCCCGCCGACGACGGTCGCCACAAACTGCGCGCGGAGCCGCTGGCGCGCGAGTCGCTGGTCTGGTGTCTGCAGCTACCGGAAGAGAAAATCGCCGGCTGGGTCTATCCGCGCGTCACCGGTGATGGCCAGGCTGGCGCGACCTTCTGCGCGTTCGGCGATGGCGTGAAGGGTGGCTCGATCTTCGAGAGCTTCGCCCAGGTGCCGGTGCCGGACTCGATGAACTTCACCGAGTGGCGCGTCAAGGGTATCCAGGTCGATCTGGGCGAGCCCCTGCGCAGCGCGCACGTGAAGTATCAGGGCGAGCGTCTGGCGGTGGAATTCGATTTCGAGGCGCTGCATCCGGCCTACGGCTATCACTCGCATCCGGACGGCTGCCCGCAATACTTCGCCGACAACCGCTTCGAGCAGAGCGGCCGGGTCAAGGGCACGATCACGATCGATGGCCGGCGCATCGCCTTCGACAATCTCGGCCAGCGCGATCACTCCTGGGGGACACGCAACTGGGGCGTCAATTACCACTACAAGTGGTTCCACGCGACCACGCCGGATGCGGCCATCCATTTCTTCAAGATGGAGTACCTGGGGCGCTCGCTGACGCGCGGCTACGTCTACAAGGACGGCCACATGTCGCAGATCACGTCGGTGGATGTCGTCGATTTCCACCTCAACGAGGACATGATCCACACGGCCATCGAAGTCGTGGCGCATGACATCGCCGGGCGCAGTACACGCATCGTCGGCCAGCGCTTCGCGCATCAGGTCTACCCGATCGACGCCATCAACATCCTCAACGAAGTGGCGATGACGACCGAAGTCGACGGCAAGCCCGGCGTCGGCTGGTGCGAGATGTATTGGGACCAGCGCTATCTGGATCATATGAAGCAGCACCGCCATATCCGTCGCTGAAGGCACTGGCTTCTGACCAGGAGGAGTGGCCGATGAAGGATGCGGATGCCCACGGCATGCAGCAGGCCGATGTGCGGCAGGCGCCGGATGCAGCGTTCATCCGGCAGCTGCGCCAGCGCTACCCGACCGAGTCCGAGATAGATCGCGTGCTGACGCGCAAGATGCGCGCACGTGGCGGTGCGCCGTACACGGCGGTCGAGCTGCCACGCCTGCTCGACAGCCTGCGCCGCTTCCTGTCGCTGTCGCAGCGGCTCGAGCCGCCGTTCTCGGTGCACGCGGCGCGCTGGATGACCGGCGGTTCGTCGAAGTTGCAGCTGGCCTTCGAGCTCGAGTGGCGCGGGCTCGATGGTCGCGGGGCGCTGCAGCGAACGCCGATGGTGCTGCGCATGAGCCCGGCACGCAGCTCGCCGCCGTGATCAAGTCGCTCGGCGACAACGTGTTGCCGGCAGTCGACGGCGCCAATCCGATGGCGAGCGAGCAGATCCGCCTGTGTCTGGCCACGCTCGGCATCGTCCGCGCGCGGCTGCCACTGCTGCACGCGCAGCTGCGCCAGGATCTGCTCGATCACGCGGCGCTGGCACAGCAGCTGGCCAGCCTGCCGGGGATCGACGACACCATCACCGGCCGGCTTAGCCGCAGCGCCGGATACGCGCGCGCCGTGCTCGACGATGCATCGCAGAGCCCGGCACAGCTCGAAGATGCGGTGCGCGCGCTCAAGCAGGATCTGGTCGAGGCCATCGCCGCGACGCGTGGCAGCGCCGTGCAAGCGCAGGCCTGGCAGCGGGTCGTGGACGCTCAGGCGGGACCGATTCTGCGCCAGCGCGCCTGGACGGTCGGCATGGGCTTCGAGCCGGACCCGTCCCGGATTCCCGCCTTGCAGGATCTGCTGGCGACGAAGCCGAGCGCCTGAGATGCGGTGCCCGGGCGCCGCGTCAGGGTGATTCTGAATTGCCGTCAGGCGTTTCCCGAGTGGGCCGACGGGAAAGTGCGCTTCCCAGGCCGGCGTCGCCAGCACGTCGGCAAACTATCCAGCGACCAGCGGTAGTTTTTCTCGACTCCGAAGCACAGCGTGATTGTCGCCTAATTGACAGTGTTTGCCGCGCAGGCCCGCCTAACATCGGCCCGCGACCAACAGAGTCGTAATTGCCGGAATCGGCGACACAGAGCAGAGGAGAAAATAATGAAAAGGACCGTGCAAGCGGCCCAGCGGTGGACGCTTCGTCTCGCAGGCGCCGTCATCGCGGCGGGGACGGGACCGGCGTCGGCCATGCAGTTTGATATCGGCGACGGCTGGCAGGGTGACTGGGTCAGCACCGTCTCGCTCGGCGCCAGCTGGCGCGCGGAAAGCCCCAGCAATCTGCTCTATACCGCCCAGACCGGTGCCGAGGTTGGCCGCAACGATGGTCGTGGCGGCGGATCCGTCGACGCCGGCAACGTCAATTACGACAAGGGCGACAACTTCTCGACGCTCGCCAAGATCATCAGCGAAGTCAGCGTCAAGAAAGGCGACTTCGGCGTCTTTGTCCGCGGCAAGGCCTGGTACGACTACGCGCTCGAGGAAGGCGACGTCAACTACGGCAACCAGCCCAACGGCTACCAGGGCGGCAAGCCGATGTCGGACAAGGGTTTCGAGACCCTCAACAAGTTCTCCGGGGTGTTCCTGCTCGACGCCTACGTCTACGACAGCTTCGACATCGCCGGCAATCCGCTGCAGGTACGCGCGGGCCGCCAGGGTCTGAACTGGGGCGAAAGCGTCTTCATCCAGGGCATCAATCAGGTCAATCCGATCGACGTACCGTCGTTCCGCCGGCCCGGAGCGCAGCTCAAGGAAGTGTTCCTGCCGGTGTGGATGGTGTCTGCCAGCCAGAGCCTCGGCGCCTGGGGTTCGATCGAGGGCTACTACCAGCTGAAGTGGGAATACACGCCCATCGAAGGCTGCGGCAACTACTGGGCGCCCTCCGAGCAGAGCCTGACGCCGGACATTGCCGGTTGTCCGATGGCAATCGCCGCCGGTGCGGCTTCGGCGCGCGACGCGCTGGCCACCGGTGCCTATGTCGATCAGGTCGACGGCCGTGAAGGCAAGGACTCCGGCCAGTTCGGCCTGGCCTACCGCTTCACGGTGGATGCGTGGAACTACACCGAATTCGGCCTGTACGGGCAGAAGCTCAACTCGCGCACGCCGATCATCTCGGTGCTGTCGGGTGACTGCAACGCCGCCAACACCTCGGTCTGCGCCGATGCCGGCCTCGCCAATCCCATTCACGCGATGGGCGCTGTGCCCGGCGTCGAGCCGTTCGTAGCGTTCTGGGAGTATCCGAACGACATCAAGATCTACGGCATGAGCGCGGCGACCGAGCTGTTCGGCTGGTCGTTCAGTGCCGAGGCGAGTCGCACCGAGGATTACCCGGCGCAGATCAGTGGTGCTGACCTGCTGTACGGCGCGCTGACGTTTGCCGGCCCCTATGGGGCCTATGCACAGCAGCAGACCGCCAAGGGCAGCGGCGAGTACGTCACCGGCTACACGCGGACCAGCAAGACGCAGTTCCAGATCAACACGTTGAAGGCCGGTAATCGTCTGCTGTGGGCACAGCAGTACATCCTGCTGGCGGAAGTCGGCGCGCAGTGGAACGGCCTGCCGGACAACGATGGAACCAACCTGCGATACGGCCGTGGCTTCATCTACGGCGCCGGTTCCGATCCGCGCTTCAACTTCGGCACGCCGGCCGGCGGCAATCTCTGCGATCCGACGCACCCGCTCTACAACCCGCAGCCGGACGGTTGCAAGAGCGACGGCTTCGTCGATGATTTCGCCTGGGGTCTGCGTGCCTATCTGCGCCTGGAATATCCGGACGTGCTCGGCACCGGCGTGACGCTGTATCCGAGCCTGTTCGTGGCGCAGGACGTCAAGGGCAATTCGGTCGATTCACAGTTCGTCGACGAGCGCCGGACGATCAGCCCGTCGGTTGGCTTCAGCTATCAGAAGAAGTATCGCCTCGACCTGACCTACGCCACCTACAGCAACAGCGCGGCGTACGACAACTTCAGCGACCACGACTTCTACTCCGCCAACTTCAGCATCAACTTCTAAGGGAAGAGACCCTACATGACGACTCTCAAGTACAAGCTGAGCGCCTCGTTGACGGTCCTGGCGCTGGCCGTGTCGGCCGGTGCCGCGACGGCCGCCGACCTGACGCCGACCGGCGCCGACAAGGCCGGCAATGCCGACGGCAGCATTCCGGCCTGGGACGGCGGTCTGTCCAAGCCGCCGGCCGGCTGGTCGGCCGACAAGGGTTACACCGATCCGTTCGCCTCGGAAAAGCCGCTGTTCACGATCAACGCCAAGAACCTCGACACCTACAAGGACAAGGTCACGCCGGGCCTGGCCGCTCTGCTGAAGAAGTATCCGGACCTGTCGGCGCCGGTGTACCCGACGCACCGCACGCTGGCGCTGCCGGAGAAGGTCTACGAGAACACCAAGGCGCTGGCCGGCAAGACCAGTGTCGACGGCCTGACGCTGAAGGGCTACACGATGCCGGCAATCCCGTTCCCGGTGCCGAAGAACGGCGTCGAGGAAATGTACAACCACAACACGCGCTACGAAGGCGGTGGCTACAACCGTTGCGGAGACTGGCTGCCGGTGCGCGCCAGCGGCGACTTCTACAGGGTGGGCTTCTGCGAGGACAAGGTCTTCGACTCCAACATGGACGCGCAGGTGCCGAATCGCCTGTTCACGTTCTATGGCTATTACGACGCTCCGGCCACCTTGGTCGGCACGATCTACCTCGTCAACGATGTGATCGACAAGACGGTCGGCGATCGTCAGGCCTGGATCTACAACGCCGGCCAGCGCCGTACACGTCGCGCGCCGGATCTGGCCTACGACAACATCGACGACGGCACCGAGGGCATGCGCT
>CAMLDZ010000060.1 GCA_946478985.1 uncultured Solimonas sp. | reverse complement strand
ACACGCGCATCAAGAACGCGATGACGCCGGGCGTCGAAGGCGGCGTGTCGCGCTACATCGGCCGCGACGGCACGCCGGGCCCGGTCGAGGCGATCTACGACGTGGCGATGCGGCACCAAGCCGACGGCACGCCGCTGGTCGTGCTCGCAGGAAAGGAATACGGCACCGGCTCCTCGCGCGACTGGGCGGCCAAGGGCACGATCCTGCTCGGCGTCAAAGCGGTGATCTCCGAAAGCTTCGAACGCATCCATCGCGCCAACCTGGTCGGTATGGGCGTGCTGCCGCTGAACTTCACCGACGGCCAGAGCGCGGTCGCGCTCGGTCTCGACGGCACCGAAGTCTTCGACTTCGACGGGCTGGTCGCCGGCGCGCGGGAAGTCGGCGTCACCGCGACCAAGGCCGATGGGCAGGTCATCCGCTTCCAGGCCCGCGTCCGCATCAACACACCGATGGAATGGCAGTACTACCAGCACGGCGGCGTGCTGCAGTACATGCTGCGGCAGATGGCCGCCTGAATCACGGAGCACGCAATGAACACCATGAGTCCCGCCGAACAACGCCTGTACGCGACCCTGCAGGCCCTGGTTGCCGATCCGCAGCGCCTGCTGGAGGCGCTGCGCCATGCGGGCCTGGAACTGGTGGACCGGCGCGCGAACGAGATGGTGTGCCGCTGGGTTTCCGTGCTCGAACGGCCGGTGCCGCCGGAGGCCGATACCATCATCCGCACGATCACGACGACCAATCAGGCCGGCAGCTTCTCCTCCACGCACTGGCTGGACGGGTTGCGCGGCCCGAACACGGCCGTCGGCCCGCAAATCGTCGCTGGCTGAAGCAGGCCGCGCTGGACTACCGCAAGGATCGAAGCAGACGGACGCTGGCAGCGTGACTTCCCACGACCACGGGCGGCATCTGCGCGAACCGCTGCGCATCTTCGTGCTGGCGCTGGTGACCGCACTCGGTGTGTATCTCTGCTATCGCCTGACACGGCCGTTCCTGCCGGCGATCAGCTGGGCGCTGGCGCTGGCGATCCTGTTCGCGCCCTGGCAGCGACGGCTCGAGGCGCGGCTGCGTCACCACAACAGCGTCGCCGCGCTTCTCGCGGTATTCGTGATCGGCCTGATCGTCGTCGTGCCGGCGACGCTGGTCGGACAGCAGCTGCTGGCGCAGGCGGCGAGCGGCGCTTCGCTCATCGAGGCGAAGATCGCCTCCGGTGAATGGCGTCGCGCCGTCGAAGCACAGCCCGTGCTGGCACCGCTGCTCGAACGCCTGGAGCGCTATCTCGACTTGCCGGGGCTGGTACGGGCGATGTCCGACAAGCTCAGCGGCGCGGCCGGCACGATCGTCCGCGGCTCGGCGATACAGACGGCGAACTTCTTTCTGATCTTCTATCTGCTGTTCTTCTTCCTGCGCGATCGTGCCAGCGCGCTGCGGGGGCTGCATGCCCTGTCGCCGCTGCGCGAGGCCGATATGCAGCGGCTGCTGCAGCGCATCGACGATACCGTCCACGCCACCGTCTATGGCACGCTGGCGGTCGCCGCGATCCAGGGCACGCTCGGCGGCCTGATGTTCTGGTGGCTAGGTCTGCCCGCGCCGCTGCTGTGGGGCGTGGTGATGACACTGCTGGCTGTCGTGCCGGTGCTCGGTACCTTCGTCGTGTGGATTCCGGCGGCGCTGTTCCTGGCGCTTGAGGGCAGCTGGGAGAAGGCGCTGGTGCTCGCCGCCTGGGGCGCGCTGGTGGTCGGTACCATCGACAATCTGTTGCGGCCGATCCTCGTCGGCGATCGCCTGAAGATGCACACCGTGCTGGCCTTCATCGCGATGGTCGGCGGTCTTGCGCTGTTCGGCGCCGCCGGCTTGATCATCGGCCCTCTGGTACTGACGGTGACGATGGTGCTACTCGAACTATGGCCGTTGCAGCTGGCGCAGTTTGCCGCAAACACCGACGACGATCCGCCGCGTGATTAGGGCCTGTTAACGCTATGGCCGCGATTCAGCGACGCCCTCTGATCAGGGCGGCAAGCCGCGTCGCGGCCTCGATGAAGCCGACGATGAGACCGCCGACGAACACGCCGGCCGCGGCCGCGAACAGCGTCGACAGCAGAGGCGAGCCGATGCCGCCGGCCGAAGCCGCAAACCGCTCCTGCAGGTGATGCAGTGCCGGCACGCCGTGGACGATGATGCCGCCGCCGACCATGAACATCGCCGCGGTGCCGACCACCGACAGGAATTTCATCAGCCAGGGCGCGAAGCGCAGCAGGCCAGCGCCCAGGGCGCGTGCGGCCGCCGAAGGCCGCGCCAGCAAGTGCGTGCCGGCGTCGTCGAGCTTGATGATGCCGCCGACGAGGCCATAGACGCCGACCGTCATCACCACCGAAATCGCGGCGAGGACGGCCAGCTGCTGCGGCAGGGCGGCGCCGGCGATCGCGCCGAGCGAGATGACGATGATCTCGGCCGAGAGAATGAAGTCGGTGCGCACCGCGCCCTTGATCTTGTCGCGTTCGTACGCCACCAGATCGACGTCCGGATCGGCCAGCGCCCGCACGTGCCCGCTGTGCTGCGCCTCGTCTTCGGCCTTCGAGTGCAGCAGCTTGTGCGCGATCTTGTGAAAGCCTTCGTAGCAGAGAAAGGCGCCGCCCAGCATCAGCAGCGGCGTCACAGCCCACGGCAGCAGGCTGCTGATGACGACCGCAACCGGCACCAGGATCAGCTTGTTGATCGCCGAACCCTTGGCCACCGCCAGCACCACGGGCAGTTCGCGATCGGCCCGGACGCCGCTGACCTGCTGCGCGTTGAGGGCGAGATCGTCGCCGAGCACGCCGGCGGTCTTCTTGGTGGCGAGCTTGGTCATCGCCGCAACGTCGTCGAGGATCGTGGCGATATCGTCGATCAGTGTCAGCAGGCTGCTGCCGGCCATCGAAATGCTCCGAAGGAATTCAGGACCCGCGCTTGACCGTGAATGGCGAGAACGCCTGGCATTCCGGCATCAGCGAGATGGTGTTGATGTTGACATGCGCCGGCCGCGAGGCGACCCAACAGACCGTGTCGGCGATGTCCTCGGCGGATAGTGGCTGAGTGCCGGCGTAGACGGCGGCGGCCTTGCCGGCATCGCCATTGAAGCGCACCAGCGAGAACTCGGTTTCCGCCATGCCCGGTTCGATGTTGCTGACACGCACGCCAGTGCCGACCAGATCGGCGCGCAGGTTCAGCGAGAACTGGCGGACGAAGGCCTTGGTGCCGCCGTAAGTGTTGCCGCCCGGGTACGGCCACTCGCCCGCCACCGAACCGATGTTGATGACGTGTCCACGACCGCGGGCGACCATGCCCGGCGTCAGCGCGCGCGTGATGTACATCAGGCCCTTGATGTTGGTGTCGACCATGCGTTCCCACTCGTCCAGATCGGCCTGATGCGCGGGGTTAAGGCCCAGCGCGAGTCCCGCGTTGTTGACGAGCAGGTCGACCTCGGCGAAGGCCGGCGGCAGCGCGGCGACCATGGCCTCGACCGCTGCGCGATCGCGGACGTCGAGCGCGACGGCGTGGCAGCTCTCGCCGAACGCCGCCGTCAGCGGCGCCAGCCGTTCGACACGGCGGCCGCAGACGACGACTCGATGGCCTTCGACAAGAAACTTGCGCGCGATCGCCGCGCCGAAGCCGGAGGTCGCACCGGTAACCAGAACGTTCATGCGAGGAATTTCCCGTCTTGAAAGCGATTTCGATCGCGACGCCGTGCGAATTCCATCCGCCGGCGACGGCGCTGCGTTAGCATTTTGCCATTGGCGGCGGCACGAACGCTGCGAGCGATCCAGAACCGCTCGCGGCGCCAAGACAAACTGACGGAGATCTGCATGAAGCGCGTGGTGTTCAATCAGAAGGGCGGCGTCGGCAAGACCACGATCGTCTGCAATCTCGCCGCGATCGCCGCCGACAGCGGCTTGCGTACGCTGGTCATCGACCTCGATACCCAGGGCAATGCCACGCAGTACCTGCTCGGTGAGGGTGCCGAGTCGGTCGAGCGTACGATCGCCGATTTCTTCGACACCACACTGTCGTTCCAGCTGACGCCATCGCCGCTGGTGGCCTATGCCACCAGTTCGCCGTTCGAGAATCTGGACGTGGTCGCCGCCGACAGCCGGCTCGACGAACTGGCCGTCAAGCTCGAAGCCAAGCAGAAGATCTACAAGCTGCGCGATGCGCTGCGCAAGCTCAAGGGCTATGACGCGGTGTTCATCGACACGCCGCCGGCCTTGAACTTCTACGCGCGCTCGGCGCTGATCGCCGCCGACCGCGTGCTGATCCCGTTCGACTGCGACGAATTCGCCCGTCAGGCCTTGTACACCCTGCTCGGCAACATCGACGAGATCCGCGCCGACCACAATGAGGATCTGCAGCTGGAAGGTATCGTCGCCAACCAGTTCCAGTCACGCAGCAAGTTGCCCACGCGAGTCGTCGAAGAGCTGCGCGCCGAAGGCAAGCCGGTGCTGGGCGAGACCCTGTCCAGCTCGGTGCGCGTCAAGGAATCGCATGAGCTGCACAAACCGCTGATCTATCTGGATCGCGGCCACCGTGTGACGCAGGAGTACGTGCGGCTGTACGAATCTCTCGACGCAGAATAAGCGCGCCTGGCCGCCTGGCCGCGCGGGCGGCAAAGCCGGCGCGGCTCAGGTAGTCAGATCGTCGAAGAACTTCTTGGCCTTGCCCAGCCAGCTCGACGCTTCCGGGTGATGCTGCCGGCCGCCCTCGCCGTCCAGGGTCTCGCCGAGCTGGCGCAATAGTTCTTTCTGCTGTTTGTTGAGCTTGACCGGCGTTTCCACCAGCACCGTGCAGAACAGATCGCCCGGACCCGAAGTCCGCACGGAACGTACGCCGCGACCGCGCAGGCGGAACTGCTTGCCACTCTGCGCGCCTTCCGGCACCTCGATCTCGACATTGCCTTCCAGGGTCGGCACGTTGATCTTGCCGCCGAGGGCGGCAGTGACCACCGAGATCGGCACCGTGCAGTGCAGGTCATTGGTGTCGCGCTCGAAGATCTCGTGCGGCTTGACGGTGATCTGCACGTAGAGATCGCCGCTCGGCGCACCGGCATCGCCGCGCTCGCCCTCGCCGTTGAGACGGATGCGGTCGCCGGTGTCGACACCGGCCGGCACTTTCACTTCGAGGGTCTTTTCACGACGCACCTTGCCCGCGCCACGGCAGCTCTTGCAGGCATCGACTACCTGCGTGCCGCGACCCCGACACTGCGGACAGGTCTGCTGCAGCACGAAGAAGCCCTGCTGCACGCGCACCTGCCCGGAGCCACGACAGGTCTGGCAGGCCGGCGCCTTTTTGCCGTCGGCAGTGCCGTGGCCGTGGCAGCTCTCGCATTCGTCCCAGCTCGGGATGCGGATGGTCTCGGTAGAGCCGAACACCGCCTGCTCCAGCGACAGCTCCATCATGTAGCGCAGATCGGCGCCGCGGCGCGGACCACCGCGCCCGCCGCCGCCACCACCACCAAAGATGTCGGAGAACACGTCGCCGAAGATGTCGGCGAAGCCGCCGGCACCGCCGAAACCGCCGCCGGCGCCGCCGCCGCGGCTCAGGCCTTCATGGCCGTACTGGTCGTAAACCGCGCGCTTCCTGTCATCGGTCAGGACCTCGTAGGCTTCGCTGATTTCCTTGAATTGCGCCTCGGCGGCCTGGTCGCCCGGATTGCGATCCGGGTGGTACTTCATCGCCAGCTTGCGATAGGCCTTCTTGAGGGCCTCCTCGCCGGCGTCCTTGGCCACGCCCAGCACTTCGTAGTAATCGCGCTTGCTCATCGTCCGACGCTCTTCGATCTTGCGCTCCGTGGTGGATTAGCAAACGCCACGCCACGGAGTCTTCAAACACAAAAGCGCCCGGATCATCTCCGGGCGCTTCGCGAACCGCGCGTGCCGCTTACTTCTTGTCCTTGACCTCGGTGAACTCGGCGTCGACCACATCGCTGTCCGGCTGCGCGCCGCCGGCGCCAGCGTTGTAGGCGCCACCGGCGCCGCCTGCGGCACCCGGCGCGGCGCCGCCTTCGGCGCCCTTGGCTGCGTAGACGCGCTCCATCAGCTTGGCGGAAGCCTGCGTCAGCGCTTCGGTCTTGGCGGTGATGGCGTCCTTGTCGTCGGTCTTGACGGCCTCGCGTGCGGCAGCGATCGCATCCTCGATCGCCTTCTTCTCGTCGGCCTCCACTTGCTCGCCCAGATCCTTCAGCGACTTCTCGACGCCGTGGATCATCTGGTCGGCCTGGTTGCGTGCCGAGATCAGCTCGTTGAACTTCTTGTCTTCCTCGGCATGCGCCTCGGCGTCCTTCACCATCTTCTGGATCTCGTCTTCCGACAGGCCCGAGTTGGCGGTGATGCGAATGCTCTGCTCCTTGCCGGTCGCCTTGTCCTTGGCGGTGACATGCAGGATGCCGTTGGCGTCGATGTCGAAGATGACCTCGACCTGCGGCATGCCGCGCGGTGCCGGCGCGATGCCGGTCAGATCGAAGCGGCCCAGCGACTTGTTGGCCGAAGCGATCTCGCGTTCGCCCTGGTAGACCTGGATCGTCACCGCGGTCTGATTGTCGTCGGCGGTGGTGAAGGTCTCCGACTTCTTGGTCGGGATCGTCGTGTTCTTCTCGATCAGCTTGGTCATCTTGCCGCCGAGCGTCTCGATGCCCAGCGACAGCGGCGTGACGTCGAGCAGCAGCACGTCCTTGCGGTCACCGGACAGCACGGAACCCTGCACCGCGGCGCCGAAGGCGACCGCTTCATCGGGGTTAACGTCCTTGCGTGGCTCCTTGCCGAAGAAGTTCTTGACGGCGTCCTGGACCTTGGGCATGCGCGTCTGGCCGCCGACGAGGATCACTTCGTCGATCTCGCTGGCCTTGAGGCCGGCGTCCTTGAGCGCGGTCTTGCACGGCTCCATCGACTTCGAGATCAGGTCGTCGACCAGCGCTTCGAGCTTGGCGCGCGTCAGCTTAAGGTTGAGATGCTTGGGGCCGGTCTGGTCCGCCGTGATGTACGGCAGGTTGACGTCGGTCTGCGTCGAGCTGGACAGCTCGATCTTGGCCTTTTCCGCGGCTTCCTTGAGGCGCTGCAGCGCCAGCGGGTCCTTGTGCAGATCGATGCCCTGCTCCTTCTGGAACTCCGCGGCGATGTACTCGATCACGCGCAGGTCGAAGTCTTCGCCGCCGAGGAAGGTATCGCCGTTGGTGGCCAGCACTTCGAACTGCTTTTCGCCGTCGACGTCGGCAATCTCGATGATCGAGATATCGAAGGTGCCGCCGCCGAGGTCATAGACGGCGATCTTCTTGTCCTTGCCCGACATCTTGTCGAGGCCAAAGGCCAGTGCCGCCGCGGTCGGCTCGTTGATGATGCGCTTGACGTCGAGGCCGGCGATGCGGCCGGCGTCCTTGGTCGCCTGACGCTGGCTGTCGTTGAAGTAGGCCGGCACGGTGATGACCGCTTCCGTGACCTTCTCGCCGAGATAGTCTTCGGCGGTCTTCTTCATCTTCAGCAGGATCTCGGCCGACACCTGCTGCGGCGCCAGCTTCTTGTCCTTGACCGCCACCCAGGCGTCGCCGTTGTCCGCCTTGACGATCTTGAACGGCGAATGCTTGATCGCCTTCTGCACCTCGGCGTCTTCGAAGCGACGGCCGATCAGGCGCTTGACGGCGTACAGCGTGTTGAACGGATTGGTGACGGCCTGGCGCTTGGCCGAGCGGCCGACCAGGGTCTGACCGTCATCGGTGTAGGCGACGATTGACGGCGTGGTGCGCTCGCCCTCGCTGTTCTCGATGACCTTGACGTTGCTGCCGTCGAGCACGGCGACGCAGCTATTGGTCGTGCCGAGATCGATACCGATGATTTTTGCCATGAGGGTGACTCCGTAAGGATTTCAGTCGTGACGGCTATTTGATGCCGCCCGACGGGGTTTCAAGGGGTTTCGACGGCCTTTTCGGGCGATTTTCGTCAAAAACCGGAATATTCAGGCGCTCGGCGCCCGGGCCACGACGACCATCGCCGGGCGCAGCAGGCGCTCGTGCAGGCTATAGCCCTTCTGCATCACGCTGAGGACATGGTTGGCGGGGACGTCGGCGCTTTCCGCCATCGTCATCGCCTGGTGAAAATCCGGATTGAACGGCTGGCCGCTGGGGTCGATCTGGCGCACGCCATTCTTCTCCAGCACGCTCATCAGCTGGCGATAGGTCAGCTGCATGCCCTCGCCCATCGCCTTGGCCGGGCCTTCGGCGCCTTCAGCGGCCTTGAGGCCGAGTTCCAGGCTGTCGGCGACCGCCAGCAGCTCGTTGAGCAGCTTCTCGGCGGCGTACTTCAAGTTGTTGGAGGCCTCGCGTTCGAGACGGCGGCGGGTGTTCTCCAGATCGGCGGCGGCGCGCAGTTGCGCGTCCTTGGCGGCGGCGGCGCGGGCTTCGGCGTCCTCCAGCTGCGCGCGCAGCAGGGCCTGTTCGTCGATGCCGGCGTCGGCGGTCGAAGGTTCCGGGGAATCGGTCATAACGGGTTCACGGGTTGAATTCGGATCGGACGGTGCGCTGGCCCGACGGGCACGCGACCGTGCAAAGGGGCGCCATGATAGCCAAGCCGGCGCCACCGCGAACTACTTGCGGATCAACTCTCGCCTTTCAAGCCGGCCGACAGCAGCCGCGCCGTCTCGCGGACGATCGGGATGATGCGGTGATAGGCCATCCGCGTCGGACCGATCACGCCGAGCACGCCGGCGACACGGCCGTCGACGTAGTACGGCGCGGTAACGACGCTGCACTCGTCGAGCACGCGGTAGCCGGACTCGTCGCCGATGAACAGCTGCACGCGGTCGGCATTCAGGCACTGGTCGAACAGCTGCAGCAGGTCGCGCTTGGTGTCCAGCGCCTCGAACAGCGCACGCAGCCGTCCCACGTCGGCCAGCTCCTGGAACGCCATCAGATTGGGATGGCCGGCGACGAAGTAGTCGCCGGTCTCGCCCCGGGGCCGCAGCGCCTGCTCGGTCATGCCGGCGGCCTGCCGCAGCAGGGTGTTGACATGCGCCTGCGCATCACTGGCTTCCTGCATCAGGGCCTGGCGCAGGCTGACCAGGTCGCGGCCGGCGAAATGCTCGTTGATCAGGTTGGCGTAGCGGGCCAGTTCGTCGGCCCCGTAAGGGCGATCGGTGTGGATGACACGGTTCTGCACCTCGTGCTGGTTGACGACCAGGATCGTCAGCACGCGGTTTCCGGACAACGGCAGGAATTCGATGCGGCGCAGGATCGCCAGGTTGCGGCGTGGCACGGTGACCACGCCAGCCATGTGCGACATCTTCGACAGCAGCCGCGACGCGGCCTGCACCAGATCCTCGGGCGAGCGGTCGTCCGGCAGGAGTTCGTCGGCGATCAGTTCGTGCTCGGCATCGCTGAGCGCTTCGGGCGCCAGCAGCGAGTCGACGAAGTAGCGATAGCCGCGCGCGGTGGGAATGCGGCCTGCCGAGGTATGCGGGGAAGCGACGAAGCCGAGCTCGTCCAGATCGGCCATCACGTTGCGGATCGTCGCCGACGAAAGCCCCAGGCTCGCCATCCGCGACAGCGTGCGCGAGGCCACCGGCTGACCGTCGAGGATGTAACGCTCGACGAGCAGCTTCAGCAGTTCCGCGGCGCGGGCGTCGAGTTCTTGCGACATACACTCCAGATGAGGCGTTTCCGGCACGTTTTCAATAGAAAGGCCGCGATGCGGGGCACGGTCGGCGCTGCCTTTCATGTTACCTTTCCAGCGCTTTTCGGAAAGCCCCTTTCAAGCCTTCTCATGCAATCGTTCCAGACCGTAGGCGTCGTCGGCAAGCGGCGTGACACTCAGGTCGTGCCGACGCTGCTGCAGTTGCTCGACACCCTGCTCAAGCTCGGCCGCACGGTCCGCGTCGAGGACACGACGCTGGCCGACCACACGCTGCCGGCCGGCGTGGAGCGCCGCAGCCGTGCCGGTCTGGCTGATTGCGACCTGGTCGTGGTGGTCGGCGGCGATGGCACCCTGCTGTCGGCGGCCCGTGATCTGGCGCCCAGCGGCGTGCCGATCGTCGGCATCAACCAGGGCCGGCTCGGCTTCATGGTCGATGTACGTCCCGAACAGATGCAGGCGACGCTGGCGGAGATCTTTGCCGGCCACCACGTCCGCGAGCAGCGCCTGCTGCTGCAGGCCCGGCTGCTGCGCCAGCGCGGCAAGCCGGACCGCGAAGCGCCTCTGCTGGCGGTCAACGATGTGGTGATCCGCAACCAGGCGGCGATCCGCATGATCGAGTTCGAAACCTGGCTCGACGGCGAATTCATCTCGCAGCACCGTGCCGACGGCTTCATCATCGCCAGCCCCACCGGTTCGACCGCGTACGCGCTGTCCGGCGGTGGTCCGGTGGTGCATCCGAGTATCGACGCCTTCACGCTGGTGCCCATTTGTCCGCATACGCTGTCGGACCGGCCGATCGTGGTCAGCGGCAGGCAGACCGTGCGGATCGCCTTGCGCGGCAGTCCCGGCACGGCGGCCATGTTCACCTGCGACAGCCAGACCTCGGCAACCCTGCACGCCGGCGACTGTTTCGAAGTCAGCGCTGCGGACTTCAGGCTCAATCTTGTGCATCCGAGCAACTACTCGTACTTCAGCATCCTGCGCGACAAGCTGCACTGGGGCCGTGGGCCAGTGAGCGGCCCGGCTTCGACCTTTACAGATAACTTTAAGTAAGCATCTCAACGTGCTGAAAAATATAACAATAAGAAATCTTGCAATTATCGATTTCGTGGAGCTGGATTTCGCTTCCGGCTTCACCGTGCTGACCGGCGAGACCGGCGCCGGCAAATCGATCCTGATCGACGCCATCGGCCTGGCCATCGGCCTGCGCGCCGACGCCGCGCTGGTCCGCGCCGGCCAGGAAAAGGCCGAGATCACTGCCAGTTTCGAGCTGGAATCCGGCTGCGCGGCGGCGGCCTGGCTCGCCGAACAGGAACTCGCCGACGCTGACGACCCGGCGCTGCTGGTGATCCGCCGGCTGGTTTTTGCCGAGGGCCGTACGCGGGCCTTCGTCAACGGCGCCGCCGTCAACGCCGGCCAGCTGCGCGAGCTGGGCGAACAGCTGGTCGAGGTATTCGGTCAGTCGGAAAGCCAGACCCTGTTGCGCGGGCCGGCGCAGCGACAGGTCCTCGACGATTTCGGGGTCGCGCCGGCCACCCTCGCCGCCGTCGCCGATGCCGCGGCGCGTCACGCCGAAACTGAACAGGCACTGCAACGGCTGCGCGCCATCGAAGACCGCGATCCGGCGCAGCTGGAGTTCCTGCGCTTCCAGGTCGAGGAGCTGCAGGCGCTGGCGCTTGCCGATGGTGAACTCGAACATCTGGAGGCCGAGCACACCCAGCTGGCCCACGCTGGCCGCCTGCTCGGCGACGGCGCGCAGGCGCAGGAGCTGCTCTACGGCGCCGAGAACAGCATTTACGATCAGCTCAGCGCTGCGTACGGCCTGCTCGCCGGGCTGGTGCCGCTGCACGAGGGGTTCGGCGAAGCGCTGGACGCTACCGAAACCGCGCAGAACCAGGTCCGCGAGGCGGCGGCCAGCGCCCGGCGGCTGCTGGAACGACTCGACCTGGATCCGCAACGGCTGGCCGAGATCGAGCGTCGCCTCGGCGCGATCCACGACCTGGCGCGCAAGCACCGCGTCAAGCCAGCCGAGCTCGGCGCACATCTGCGGCTCCTGCGCGAGCGGCTCGATGAGGCGGGGGCCGCCGCCGGTCAGCGCGACCGCCTGGAGCGCGAGCGCGATGCAGCCTTGCAGGCCTGGCGCGTGGCTGCCGCCAAGCTCGGGGCGGAGCGCCGCAAGCTGGCCAAGAAGCTCGGCGAGGCCGTGACCGCACAGGTGCGCCCGCTGGGCCTGCCGAATGCCGAATTCAGCATCGTCGTCGACAGCGATGCCGATGCGGTGCCGCGCAGTCACGGCGCCGACAGCGTGCGTTTCGATTTTTCCGCCAATCCGGGCCAGCCGCCGCGTCCGCTCGCCAAGGTGGCCTCCGGCGGTGAGCTTTCACGCGTCTCGCTGGCGATCCAGGTGGCGGCGATGAGCAAGACCGGCGCGGCGACGATGATCTTCGACGAGGTCGACGCCGGCATCAGCGGCGCGGTTTCAGAAGTCGTCGGCCGCCAGCTGCGTGCGCTGGGCGGCGAGCGGCAGGTGTTCAGCGTTACCCACCTCGCGCAGGTCGCCGCTCAGGGCCACGCGCATTTTGCGATCCGCAAGGAAGTGCAGGCCGGGCAGACCTTCACCCGCGTCAGCCCGCTGGCGCCGCAACAGCGGATT
Organism: uncultured Solimonas sp.; assembly: GCA_946478985.1. Next base: position 5,319 of record CAMLDZ010000060.1, on the reverse strand, counting down.
GCGGAACTGGCGCGGATGCAGGGGGGTACGGAGGTCTCCAGCGCGGCGCTGGAACATGCCCGCGATCTGCTGCTGCGGGCCGGCAACGCGGCCTGAAGTCAGTCGCGAGGCCTGCGGCACGGGCGCGGCGGGCTCGCGCCTACACCCTCAGTTTTTCTTCTTGGGACGCACGTACAGCACGAGATTGTGCTCCTCGACGATATAGCCGTGCTTGTCGGCGATGTCGCGCTGCAGCTTCTCGATCTCCTCGCTGACGAACTCGATCACTTTTCCGGTGTCTAGACACACCATGTGGTCGTGGTGGGGGCCGCGCTCGAGTTCGAAGACCGCGTGACCGCCTTCGAAGTTGTGGCGGCGGACCAGGCCGGCAGCCTCGAACTGCGTCAGCACGCGATAGACGGTGGCCAGGCCGACGTCCTCGTTGAGTTCGATCAGCCGGCGGTAGATGTCTTCGGCGGACAGATGACGCGCCTCGCTGCTCTCGAGCATCTCGAGAATCTTCAGGCGGGGCAAGGTGACCTTGAGTCCGGCATTGCGGAGGTCGGAGGATTCCATGGGATGCGCTCATCAGCAGGTATTCGGCTATTATCCCCGCTCATTTTTTTGCAGCAACTCTTAAGCGAGTTCCGATGCGCCTTTTTCTAATCGTCGTCGCCCTGCTTGCCGTCAGCGGTTGCCAGATCATCTACAAGCTGCCGACGCGCCAGGGCAACGTCCTGATGCAGAAGGATCTCGACAAGCTCAAGCTCGGCATGACGCGCGAACAGGTGCGTTTCGTGCTCGGCACGCCGGTCAGCGCCAGCCCGTTCCGGCCGGACCGCTGGGACTACATCAGCTACTACCGCTCGCCGCGCGGCGAGGTTTCCGAACGCACGGTCAGCCTGTTTTTCGAAGGCCAGCAGCTGGCGCGCATGGATGGCCTGCAGTCCGCCGCAGGCGAAGTCCAATCCGATCCCGATATGCAGCGCGTCCTCGACGGCGACAAGAAGGCCGAGTCCGGCGGCGCGCTGGAGGCCAATGACCGCAGCAAGACCGGTGGCCCGGTGATGGACAGCACGCCGACCAACCAGCGGCCGTAAGTCGGCGCCAGGTTAGCCGCGTCGCCTCGCACCGGCGCGGCTGCGCCGCGCGTCCTTGGGATCGACGGCCAGCGCGCGATAGACCTCGACGCGGTCGCCGTCGTGCAGGTGCGTGTCCAGGGTGACGAGGCGGCTGAAGATGCCGACGCGCTGTGTCCGCAGATCGATCTGCGGATAGCGTTGCAGCAGGCCGGAGGCGGCGATCGCCGCGCCGACGCTGCTGCCCGGCGGCAGCTGCAGCCGCAGCAGCTGCTGCTCGTCCGGCTGCGCATAGATCAGTTCGACGCTGATCGGTGCCGGCTCAGACATTGCCGTACAACTCGCCGGCACGGACGCGGAAAGCGTCGATCACTTCGCCCACCGCCCGATCGAGCAAGGGCGCAAGCGTGCTTTCGAGCAGACGATTGCCAAAATCGAGGTTGATCAGCAGGCCGACCTTGCAACCGCGCTCGGTGAGCGGAATGAAATCCCATTGCCCGGTCAGCGCGCGGAACGGCCCTTCCAGCAGGCGCATCTCGATGCGTCCGGCTTCCAGGCGATTCTCGGTGGCAAAGGTGTCGCTGAGCCCTTTGACGCGAAAGCCCAGGCGCGCGCGCACGCGCTCCCCCTCGTCCTGCTCGACCACCGCGGTCACGCAGCCGGGCAGAAAGCGCGGATACGCCTCGATGTCCTTGACCAGCGCATACATGTCGCCGGCCGAGTAGCGCAGCAACACCGAACGTTCCACACGCCGCAAATCACGCCCCCCACAGAGTTGCCAGCCAGTCGATCAGACCGGTCGCGTACAGCAGCACCGCAATCAAGCCGATCCGCGCCGGGTAATGCAGCAGACCGTACCAGGCGTTGAACAGCCAGGGGCGCGATTCGCCCCAGACGGTCCGCACCAGATCGCGCGGCATGATGCTGACGACGAAGATGCAGATCAAGAGTCCATCGAGTGGCGCGAACCAGCTCGTGGTCAGCCATTGCACCCATTCGAAGAAATTGCGGCCGAGCAGGCGCAGGTCCTGGACCACGCTGAACGACAGCAGCGTGCCCAGGCCCAGGAACCAGATCACCAGGGCCGCGCAGGCTGCCGCAAACACCCGCGTCCAGCGCTGGCGATCCATGAAGTAGCGGCTGATCGGTTCGAGCATCGCCGTCGCCGAGGCCAGCGTGACGATGAACATCATCAGGTAGACGCCGGCCGCGAACAGTGAGCCGCCGAGGCCGTCCGGCGTCGCCAGCGGCAGCGTCTGGAACATCAGGGCAATGCCGGCACCCGGCTGCAGGCCGGCTTCGAGCACCATCGCCATCACCGCCATGCCGACGAACAGGCTGAACAGGGTGTCGATCAGGATCGCGGCGACGGCGACGCGCCGGATCGGCGTTGCCACCGGCAGATAGCTGCCCAGGCCCATCATCACGCCCATGCCGAGCCCGAGCGTGAAAAAGGCGTGGTGCAGCGCCTCCATCACGCCGCGCCAGCCGAGCTTTTCCGGATGCGGGACGATGAAGTAGTCGATCGCCGCGCTGGCGTCGCCGTGACGCAGGCCGTACCAGCAGACCAGCACGGCGATGCCGAGCGCCACCGGCACCAGCCGCCGCGCCGCGCGCTCGACACCCTCGCGGAAGCCGTGGCAGACGACGATGCAGACGGTCAGGATGAACAGCGTGTGCCAGGACAGGCTGCGTTCCGGGTCCTGGGCCAGCTCCAGGAAAATGCTGGTCGCGCCGGCGCTGCTGATCTCTCCGAACTTGCCGCTGGCGGCGCGGAATGCGTAGGCCAGACTCCAGCCGGCAATGACGCTGTAGTACGAAAAGATCAGCACCGCCGTCAGCAGCGCCAGCGCCCCGATCGCCGTCCACCAGCGATGCACGTGCGCGGCTTCGGTCAGGCGGCGGAACCCGGCGATCAGATCGTCACGCATCCAGCGGCCGAGCAGCCACTCGGCCAGCAGCAGCGGCAGGCCGACCACCGCGATCGCAAGCAGATATACCCCCAGGAACAGCACGCCGCCGTACTCGCTCATCAGATACGTCAGGCGCACGGCATTGCCGATACCCAACATGGCGCCCGCCGCCACCCAGGCGAACGCGCGGTGCGAACTCCAGTAGCCGTAGCTGCTTTCGCGGATGTTCATTGTTGTCGGCCGCCTCTTCCGGGCCTTTTATATCTGCGAGGAACACAGTCTATATAATTGAGCCATGGGCAAAAATGAGAAGAACGCGAAAGTTGAGCGAGTCATCGCCGTCAACCGCCGCGCGCGGCACGACTATTTCATCGAGGAGCGTTACGAAGCCGGACTGGTCCTCAAGGGCTGGGAGGTCAAGAGTCTGCGCGCCTGCCGCGCCAATGTCGCCGAGGCCTATGTCGTGGTGAAGAATCAGGAGGCCTTCCTGATCGGCGCGCACTTCACGCCGCTCAAGCAGGCGTCGACGCACGAGATCGCCGACGCCACCCGCACCCGCAAGCTGCTGTTGCACCGGCACGAACTGGCGACGCTGATCGGCAAGGTCGAACGTGCCGGCTACACCCTGGTGCCGCTGGACCTGCACTGGGAGAAAGGCCGCGCCAAGCTCGAAGTGGGCCTGGCTAAGGGCAAGAAGGACTACGACAAGCGCGCCGACATCAAGGAGCGCGACTGGCAGCGCGAGAAGGGCCGCGTCATGAGGCATGCGAGCTGAACGCCGGCCGGACTCACGCCTTGCATTGCTGCCGCAGGACCCCATCTGCTGCTAGACTGTAGACGTACTCGGGGCTGACCGGTTTCGACGCTGGTTGCGGAATCCGAAGTGCATGCCGAGGTGTCATGTCCTCGTAAAACTTGTGACAACCAAGCTAGTTGCGAACGACTCCAACTACGCCCTCGCCGCCTAATCCCGGCGAGCGTCCATCCTTTCGGTGCCGGTGCCGGCTGGAATGGACGTCGACTCTCATCGGATCGCAGTGAAGTCCGCCCTTGGCTGATCTGCTAAACCTCTAAGGGGATAAGCGGTGGCGTTCCGTGCTCGTCCGGGAACCACCGACGAAAACCAAAGATTGAGCTAAGCATGTAGATCTGAGGGCTACGATCTGGCGGACGCGGGTTCAATTCCCGCCAGCTCCACCAATTCGCTGCAACGAATAGCCATCGTTGCCTAAGTATGATTAGTAAAATCAGATACTTAGGTGCGGTGGCTTTCTCGTGGGCGTCTTCCGATTGATCGCGTGTCGGCGCCGGGAAGATCAGTTTGGGCGCAGGCCCTGCGGATGCGCGTACACCGTCATGCGCTTATCACGGGCGAAGCCGATCAAGGTCACACCCGCTTCGAGCGCGACCCGCACCGCGAGAGCTGTAGGAGCGGATACCGCAGCCAGCAGATGAATGCCGGCCTGCGCTGCCTTGTGGACGATTTCGTATGAAGCCCGTGACGTCACCAGCAGCGCCGTCGCCGGCAGCTGCTGCCGCGCAGCGGCGCCGATGACCTTGTCGACCGCGTTGTGCCGGCCCACATCTTCGCGCACCAGCAGTTCGCCGCCGTCGATCAGCAGCGCGGCAGCGTGCAGGGATCCGCTGATCGCGTTGAGAGGCTGCTGCATGCCGAGCCGCGACATGCTGCTGCTGATGCTGCTCTGCAGTACGGCTGCTGCACCTTGCAGCCTGCGCACCGGCCGTATCGCCGCCTCCAGGCTGGACGTACCGCAGAGCCCGCAGCCGGTACGGCCGGTGAGACTGCGCTCGCGTCCCCTCAAGGCGTCATAGCGTCGCTGCGGGATCAGCATCTGCAGCGAGATGCCCTTGTCCGTATGCAGACGATCGACGATCTCGATCTCATGGCTGGCATCGACAATTCCTTCTGCCAGCGTGAAGCCGACGGCGAAATCGTCGAGATCATCGGGTGTCGCCATCATCACCGCATGCGAGTGGCCGTTGTAGACCAGTGCGATCGGCGTCTCGTCTGCCAGCATTTCCTGGCGATCGATGCGCAGTTGCGGCTCGTAGCGGATGGCGGAGGCCCTGCGCAGCGGATCATGCGACACGGTGCTGCTCCAGCCAGGCACGGCCACTGTCGGTCAGGCGCAGGCGAGGCAGTTCCTCGCCATCCACCTCGATCAGCTTCGGCGTGCCGCACGTTGCACAGGCGGCGCCCAGTGCAGCCAGCATCCGGTAAAGCTGACTCTGGCCGATCGCCAGCTTCCGGGCGATCTTCGCCGGCGCCGCACTGTCCTCGCCAGACAGCAGTTCGAGCAGGCTGAAAAGCTGATCTTCCGTCATCA
>CAMLDZ010000059.1 GCA_946478985.1 uncultured Solimonas sp. | reverse complement strand
CTAAGACGGCTGGTCCGCAGCAAGCGCCGTAGCCGGCACGGCGGCGCCGCGGTACGCCTGCTGCCGCCACACTTCGAACGCCGCTACCGCAACCGCGTTTGACAGGTTGAGGCTGCGGTTGCCGGGCTGCATCGGCAAATACAGGCGCTGCGATGGCGCAAGCGTGTCCAGCACCGCCGCCGGCAGGCCGCGCGACTCAGGGCCGAACAGCAGGATGTCGCCGGGCTGATAGACACATTGATCGAAACGCTGCGTGCCGCGCGTGGTAAACGCCAGCCAGCGCGCCTGTGGCCGCGCCGCGCGCAAGGCGTCCAGTGACGCATGCTGCTCGACGCGGGCGTACTCGTGATAGTCCAGCCCGGCGCGGCGCAGCGAGGCATCGTCCATGCGGAAGCCCAGCGGCTGGATCAGGTGCAGGCGCGCGCCGGTGTTGGCGCAGAGGCGGATCACGTTGCCGGTGTTGGGCGGAATCTCCGGCTCGTACAGCGCGATTTCGATCATCGTTTCAAGCGTGTCATGCAGAGACTGCGGGCGAACTTCGGCGCGTTTGGCATGCCGGTGTCCCGGCAGGACATTGTGACGGCTGCGGGGCGCCGATAAGGTCCGTGCAGCTTGGCACAAAGCGGTGCGATGACGCCGTGGCCCATTGGCAGGAGAGCGCATGAAGTATCAACGGTTCTGCGCGTGGTGTGGCGGCGCATTCGACGTGCTCTTCATTGCCGGCTGGTGCCTGATCGCCGGCCTGTTTCCTCCGCCGCCGGCGACGGCCAGCGCCGAGCAGATCGCGCAGTTCTACGCCGGCAACACCGGCGCGATCCGCGCCGGCCTGCTGATCGCGATGGCCAGCTGCACGCTGTACATCCCCTGGGTGGCGGTGATCTGCGCGCAGATGCGGCGGATTCGCGCGGTGCCGCCGATCCTCGTGCAGATCCAGGGCTGGGCCGGTACCGCCGGCATGCTGATCTTCCTGCTCCCGGTGATGATCTGGCTCACCGCCTCGTTCCGCCCCGAGCGCGATCCGCAGTTGATCCTGCTGCTCAACGACCTGGGCTGGATCCTGTTCACGATCACCTTCGCGCCCTTCGTTGCGCAAAATCTGGCGCTGGCTCTGGCCATTCTCGGTGACCGCGCCCCCCAGCCCGTGTTTCCGCGCTGGGCCGCCTACTTCAACATCTGGGTGAGCATCTCGTTCATCCCGGCGGTGCTGATCGTCTACTTCAAGCGCGGTCCGTTCGCGTGGACCGGGCTGATCGGGCTGTGGATTCCACTGACGCTGTTCTCGGTGTGGATCTTCGTGATGCTCTTTCTGCTACTGAAGGCGATCCGCGCCGAGGTGCCGCAGGCGCTGTCCGCAGAGCTTGCGGGCGCCTGAGATGTCGATGCCGGAGCCGGTCGTGGCGGCGCCGCCCGCGGCCCCGCGGGCGGCGCTGCATCTGCCCGGCGAGCCTGGCGTCTGGGTGTTCATCCTCGGCGACATGTTCATGTTCGCGCTGTTCTTCGTCGTCTTCGCCTACTACCGCGCCGACGATCTGCCGACCTTCCACGCCGGCCAGCAGACGCTCAATCAGGCCTACGGCGTCGTCAACACGCTCCTGCTGCTCAGCAGTTCCTGGTTCGTGGTGCTGGCGGTGCGGCGCGCCCGCGCCGGGGCGTCGCGGCATCTGCCGCTGCTGTTCGCGCTCGCCGGCTTGTGTGGCCTGGCTTTCGCCGTGCTCAAGCTGGCCGAGTACGCCGAGAAGGTCGCCGCGGGCCTCACGCTGACCCGCAACGACTTCTACATGTACTACTTCGTGCTGACCGGCCTGCACTTCGTGCACGTGCTGATCGGCCTTGGCGTGCTGGTGTTTCTCTGGCACGGGGTACGCGTGCGGCCCCTGAACGCCCGGCACGTGAACCTGATCGAATGCGGCGCGACGTACTGGCACATGGTCGATGCCTTGTGGATCGTGCTGTTCCCGCTGCTGTACCTGATGAAGTAGGCAGCAGTGACCGTGCTGCGCCTGCGGGGCTTCTCGGCGACGACGATCTGGCTGCTGCTGATGCTGGCGACAGCGGTTTCGTGGTGGCTCGGCGGCGGAGCGAGCACGCTTGCCCCGCGCCACGCCACCGCCGGGATCCTGCTGATGGCGGCGATCAAGGTCCGCTTCGTCATCCTCGACTTCATGGAAGTGCGCAGCGCGCCGCTGCCGCTGTGGCTGGCGCTGGAGGCCTGGGTCGCGCTGGTGCTCGTGGCGTTGCTGGCGATGTTCTGGAGCGCTTCAGCCTGAGCAGGGCCGCTCTGCGGCACAGGACCAGCACAGCTCGAAGTGGATCGGCGATTCCTCGCCGCAACGGCAGCGCCAGTTCGCATGGGCGTGGCGGCGATGCTCGTAGCGGCGCAACAGCTCGCGTGCCGGGTCGACGCGCCCGGCGTCCTCGACCGCCAGCCGCGGCCCGTCGATCGGCAGTTCGCCGCGGCCGCTCCACAGGCCGGCGCCGAGGATCTGTGCGGCGATGCCATGTGCGGCGAGATAGCTGCGCAGGATCTCGGCTTCCAGTGGATCGGCGGCGGTGTAGATGGTGTGCACGACGCATTGTAGGCAGGGACTGTGCCGGTTGGCGCCGGCAGCCTGCGTTGACAGGGTTCCGGCTGCCGCCTAGGCTGCCCGCGGCCGTCCAAGCGCGGTTTCTCCGGGGAATTTCGATGTCGCACGCGATCCGTCTGGCTGCCGCCACCGTCCTGCTGAGCCTCAGCGTCGCGGCCTCGGCGCAGGTTGTCGACGAGACCGTCGATACCGCGCCGTCGGCGATCGCGATGGCGGCCGATCTGCTCATCGTGCGACCGCTGAGCTTCGTCGCGACGGTGCTGGGCACTGGCTTGTTCGTCGTGCAACTGCCGCTGTCGCTGATCCAGTGGGAATCGCCGGAGGCGCCGGCGCGCAAGCTGGTCGTCGAGCCGGCGCAGTACACCTTCACGCGGCCGCTCGGCGAGATGGAGTGAGCCTCGGCCCAAGACGGCAGCATGAAAAACGCCGGCACGAAGCCGGCGTTTTGCGTTGTGGGCGAGCCTGCGCTCAGCGCAGCCGCTGGCCGTCGGCGTCCAGCACCTGCACGTCCTTCACGCCGAGCGCGGCGGCTTGCTTGCGCACGCCGGCCTCGATCTTGCCGAGATCGCCGACGACGATCCAGGTCAGCGCGCCGGGCACGATCAGCCGCTGTGCGGCGGCGTTGACGGCATCCGGCTGCAGCTTCTCGATGTTGCCGACGTAGTCGTTCCAGTACGAATCCGGCAGGTCGTAGCTGAGCAGCATCGAGTACGAGCCGGCGACTTCGGCAGCGGTCTCGTTGTCGCCCGGCAGTGCCAGCACCAGGCTGTCGCGCGCGAAGTCGATCTCGGCCGCATTGAACTGGCGCTTGCCGACCGCGGCCGTCAGCTCGGACTGCAGTTCCTTGATCGCCTCGACGGTCTTGTCGGTCTGCACCGGCGCGTAGGCCAGGAACGGCCGCTGCGCGCGGGCGCCGCCGATCGACGCGAAGGCGCCATAGCTCCAGTGCTTGTCCTCGCGCAGGTTCATGTTGAGGCGGGAGACGAAGTTGCCGCCGAGCGCGGTCGTCGCCAGCTGCATCGCCAGGTCGTCCGGATCGACTTTCGGCGGTGCCAGCGAGGCCGCCATCAGCAGGGTCTGCTCGGCGCCGCTCTTGTTGATCATCACCAGGCGCGGCTGCGCCGGTGCGGCGACGGTCGCCAGGTTCTTCTGCGGGGGCGCTGCGGCCGGTGCCTTCCAGCCGCCGAATTCGCGCTCCAGCAGCGGCTTGATCTCGGCCAGGGTGGTGTCGCCGACGATCAGCAGCGTGCTGGTGTCGGGGCGCAGCCAGCGCTGGTAGAAGCCGCGCACATCGTCGACGCCGATGCTGGCGACGCTGGTCTCGGTGCCGGTGCCGGACGCCGGGTTGGCGTAAGCGTGGCCCGCGCCGTACAGCAGCCGTGTGTAGAGCCGCCGCGCCAGGCCGATCGCCTGGGCCTTTTCCTGCTGGATGCCGGCCAGCTGCAGCTTCTTCAGGCGTTCCAGCTCCTGGGCCGGGAACGTCGGCCGCAGTACCACGTCGGCATACAGCGACAGGCTCGGCGCCAGCTGCGCCTTCAGCGCATTGAGGCGCACCAGCGAGGTGTCGAGGCTGGAGCCGCTGCTGATCAGCGCGCCCAGCGCGTCGGCAGCGGCGGCCAGTTGCAGTGAATCGTACTTGCCGGCGCCTTCGTCGAGCATGTCGAGCGCAAGCTTGGCGGTGCCGGGCTTGCCGCCGGCGTCGGCGGCGTAACCGGCGCTGGTCTGCAGGCTGAACTGCACCACCGGCGCGTCGTGACGCTCGGCCAGCACGATCTTCAGACCGTTGGACAGCTCGGCGCGCTGCAGCGGCGGCAGCTTCAGCGCCGGCGGCTCGGCCAGCGCCGGCAGCTTGCTGCGATCGGCGCCCGTCCTGGCGGCCTGGTATTCCGGGAAGGGGTCAACCTGTAGCTTGAAGACGCCGTCCGAGAGCCAGGCGCGCGCGGTGTCGCGGACCTGTGCGGCACTGGCAGCGCGGATCTCCGCCAGCTCTTCGGTGTAACGGTCCGGCGTGCCGCAGTAGACCTGGTACTGGGCGAGTTGCGCGGACTTGCCGCCGAAGCCGTCGATGCGTTCGACGCCGCGGATCGCCGAGGCGAATACCGCGGTCTTGACGCGCGCCAGCTCGTCGGCGCTCGGGCCTTCGCGCAGGAAGCGCTGCAGCTCCTCGTCGATCGCCCGTTCGACGGCGCGCGGATCGCTGCCCGGCCTGACCATCGCGTCGATAGTGAACTGCGAGCCGATCTCGAACGGGCCGATGCCGACGCTGATGCCGGTGGCGATCTGCTCGCCGTAGACCAGGCGCTTGTAGAGCCGGCTGTTCTTGCCGTCGCCGAGCACCGAGGCGGCGACGCTGAGCAGGTTGGCCTGCGGGTCGCAGAAGCCGGGGATGTTCCAGACGCGGTAGAGGCGCGTCTGCGGCACGCGGTCCTGCATGGTCGTGCGCTTTTCGCCGCTCATCTTGGCGGTCCAGGCGCCCGGATGCTTGAGCGGCGGGCCGGCGGGGATGTCGCCGAAGTAGTGCTGGACCTTCTTGAGAATCTCGGCCGGATCGACATCACCGGCGATCACCAGCGTTGCATTGGCGGCGCCGTAGTGCTCGCGGAACCAGGCTTTGACGTCGTCGAGCGAGGCGGCGTTGAGATCCGCCTCCGAGCCGATCGTCGTCCATGAGTACGGATGGCCGGCCGGGTAGGTCGCCTGGGCGATGAGTTCGTCCACCTTGCCGTAGGGCTCGTTTTCGCCCTGGCGCTTCTCGTTGAGCACCACCTCGCGCTGCTCGTCGAGGCGCGGCTGGTCGATGGCGCCGAGCAGATGGCCCATGCGGTCGGATTCCAGCCACAGCGTGCGGTCCAGGGCCGAAACCGGCACGTTCTGGAAGTAGTTGGTGCGGTCGTACCAGGTGGTGCCGTTCATCTTGGTCGCGCCGGCGGGCTCCAGCGCGCGAAAGAATTCGTCGTTGAAGTGCTCGGAGCCGTTGAACATCAGGTGCTCGAACAAATGCGCGAAGCCGGTGCGGCCCGGTCGCTCGTCCTTGCTGCCGACGTGGTACCAGACGTTGACGGCGACGACTGGTGCCTTGTGATCCTCATGGATGATCAAGGTCAGTCCGTTCGGCAGAATATGCTTCTGGTACGGAATGCGGACATCGGCGAAGCGGTTCGCGTCGGCCCGGGTCTCGGGCGCGGCCAGGGCCGCGAACGCGGGCGCCAAGGCTGCCAGGCAGGCAGCCAGAACCAGTGGTCTCATCGAAAGCACCGTATAAGAAGAATGAATGGGATCGGTCGGAATGATTGAACAGACGCAGCGGCGGCGCAAAGGTTCCCGCCGGGCCGTGACGCGCATCACGCGCGGCTGGCTGGCGGGCGCGCGTGTCTGCGTCTCGCCCAACCACGACGCGCGTCCGGACCCGGACGACATCAGTCTGCTGGTGATCCACAACATCTCGCTGCCGCCAGGCCGCTTCGGCGGCCCGTACATCGACCAGCTGTTCACCAATACGCTGGCGGCCGACGCGCACCCGTATTTCGCCGGCATCGCCGCCTTGCGCGTTTCCGCGCATCTGCTGATCGCCCGCGACGGCCGGCTGACCCAATACGTGCCATTCCACGCGCGCGCCTGGCATGCCGGGGCTTCGAACTTCCAGGGGCGCGAGCGCTGCAACGATTTCTCGATCGGCGTCGAGCTGGAAGGCAGCGATCAGCAGCCCTTCACCGAGCGCCAGTACCGTCGGCTGGTGGCAGTGACGCGCGCCTTGCTCGCGCATTATCCGCGCCTCAACCTGGCGCGCATCACCGGCCACTCGGACATTGCGCCGGGCCGCAAGACTGACCCCGGGCCCCGTTTCGACTGGGTCCGTTATCGTGCCGCCCTGGCGCCGGAGACCCTTGCATGACGCTGATCGGCATATTGCTGGCCCTGTTGCTGGAACGCGTGCTCGGGCGCGTGCCCGGTTGGGGCCGGCCGGTCCTGTTCCTGGGGCTCATGCGCGGCCTGCACCGCCTGCTGCCGGCGTGGCTGTGGAATTCGCCGCTGCTGCCGATCGCCGTGGTCGCGCTGCCGGTCGCCGGGGTTCATGCCCTGTACGCGGATCTGCTCAATCCGCTGGTGCAACTGGCCGTCGGCGCCGGCGTGCTGCTGCTGTGCCTGGGGCCGCGCGATCTGGCCGAGGATGTCCACGACCTGCTCGCCGCCCGCGATGCCGGCGACACTGCCCGGGTGCAGCGCATTGCCCGTGCCTTGCAGCGCGGCCCGCAGCCCGACGAAAGCCATCGCTCGCTGATGGGCACGCTATTCATCCAGTCGCACGAAAAGCTGTTTGGCGTGCTGCTGTGGTTTTTCCTCTTCGGGCCGGTCGGGGCGGTGGCGTATCGCGTCGCCAGCCGTCTGCCGCGTTTCCTCAGCGAGACGGCGCCGGATAGTGCGGCGTATCGCACCGCCGACTGGATCCATGGCCTGCTGGCCTGGGCTCCGGTGCGCGTAACGACCTTGCTGTTCGGCCTGGCCGGCAGCCTCGACGACGCCATGGCGGCGTGGCGCTCGATGCTTCGCGAGCGTGTCCTGGGCAACTGGCGCTCGCACACCTGGGCCCTGCTGGCGGAGATTTCGGTGGCTTCGCTGCGCTCGGAAAACGCCGATGGTGCGACCGAGCCGGTCAACCTCAGCACCGCGCTGCGCGAGGTGCTGCGCATGCAATGGCGTGCACTGCTGATCCTGCTGGCGTTCTTCGCATTCTTCGCGACCGGCAGCATTCTCTGATGCGGGCCCTGAGTGCGTGGCTGGCGGCAGTGCTGCTGCTTGCCGTCGGCCCGGCGGCGGCCGAGCGGGTGGTGACGCTGGCGCCGCATCTGGCGGAGCTGGTCTGCGCGGTCAATGCCTGCGACCAGTTGGTGGGCGTGGGCGAGTACACCGACGCGCCGCCGCAGGCCGCGCGTCTGCCCAAGGTCGGCAGTGCACTGGCTATCAATCTGGAAGCGCTGCTGGCCCTGCAGCCGAGTCTGGTGCTGATCTGGGATGGCGGTACGCCGGTCGCGCAGGTGGCACGCCTCAAGGCGCTGGGTCTGCGCAGCGAGTCGTTCAGGATCCGCGACCTGGATGGCATTGCCGACGCGCTGGAGCGCCTTGGCCGTCGGCTCGGCCATGCCGAGGAGGCGCAAGCGGCGGCACAGGCCTATCGACAGCGGCTGGCGGCGCTGCGTGCGCAGTATCGTGACCGGCCGCGGCTGCGCGTGTTCTACCAGATCGATAGCGGGCCGGTGTACACGATTAATCGCGATAGCCCGATTCACGCGGCGCTGGAACTGTGCGGTGCCGACAACGTCTTCGCCGCTCTGCCGACGGTGTCGGCGACGGTCAGTGCCGAGGCGATTCTCGCCGCCGACCCGGACGTGGTGGTCTATACCAACTTCGAGGACCCTCGCTCGGTGTCGGCGTTCTGGTCGCGTCTCAAGGGCGCACGCGCCGCCGCGCCGCAACGGCGCTTTTCCGTCGACGCCAATGTCCTGACCCGGCAATCGCCGCGCGTGCTCGATGGCATCGCGCAGCTCTGCGAAGGCCTGGACCGATTCAGGCGTGACGCCAGATGACCTCGTTGCCACCGTTGGCGCGGGCCAGCTGGCGGGCGACGATGAACAACAGATCTGAGAGGCGGTTCAGGTAGCGCAGCGCGCAGCTGTTGAGCGGCGACTGGGCATTCAGCGCCCACAGTCCGCGCTCGGCGCGCCGCGCCACTGCGCGCGCCAGGTGCGCCTGGGCGCCGCCAGAGGCGCCGCCCGGCATGATGAAATCCTTCAGCGGCGGCAGATCTTCGTTGAAGTCCTCCACCCAGTGCTCGATCTGGTCGAGATGGACGTCAGTGATCACGTTGTGACCCGGCAGCGCCAGCTCGCCGCCGATGTCGAACAGGCGGTGCTGGATGATGGCCAGGGCGTCGGCGAAGCGCGCCGGAATGTTCTGAGCCAGCAGCACGCCGATGTGGGAGTTCAGCTCGTCGAGCTCACCCATGGCCTGCACGCGCGGGTCGGTTTTCGACACGCGGTCGCCGGTGGCGAGGCCCGTGGTACCGGCATCGCCGGTGCGGGTGACGATCTTGCTCAGTCGGTTGCCCATCGTGATGTCCTTGTCAGGTGAGCCGGTGCGGCGCCGGCGAGTGCGGCGCGCATTGTAGTGCGCCGCTATCATGTGCGCCCCCAACGGAGACCTTCATGGCCAGCCCGCAGCTCACGGCCGCGCTCGCCGCCGCCCGCGCCGCCACCGACATCATCCGCAAGGCTTACCGCGGCAACTTCAGCGTCGAGTACAAGGCCGATGCCAGCCCGGTGACCGAGGTCGACATCGCCGCCGAACGCACGATCAAGGCCGTGCTGTCGGCGGCATTTCCGGATTACGGCTTCTTCGGCGAGGAGACCGGACGCGATCACGCCGATGCCGAGAACCTCTGGCTGGTCGATCCGATCGACGGCACCAAGGCCTTCGTGCGCGGCTATCCGATCTTCTCGGTGCAGATCGCGCTGATGCGCCGCGGCGAGCTGGTGCTGGGCCTGTCCTGCGCGCCGTGCTGGAACGAGGGCCTGGGCGAAGTGGCCTGGGCCGAGAACGGCCAAGGCGCCTGGCGCGGCCTGCTCGACACGGCGCTGGAAGACTACGAGCGCCTGCAAGTATCAACCGTCGACACGCTGGCCAAGGCGACCCTGTCGACCGGCAACCTGGCGACGCTGGCCAGGGCGCCGCAGTGGGCCGAGCTGGGCCGGCTGATTCCGCAGCTGCATCGCATCCGCGGCTACGGCGATTTCATTCATTACCACTACCTGGCGTCCGGCAAGCTCGACGCGGTGGTGGAGTCCGACGTCAACATCCTCGATATCGCCGCGCTGGCGGTAATCGTCCGCGAAGCCGGCGGTTGCTTCACCGATCTCAACGGCCAGCCGCTGACGCTGGACACGCGCACCGTACTGGCCAGCAACGGCCGGCTGCACGAGGCGTTCGCGGCCCTGGCGCTCTGAGCGCGCTCAGCGCAGGCTGATCACCGGCCAGCCGCGCGACGCGGCAGTCTTTTCCAGCACCGGATCGGGGTCGACCGCGACCGCGGTCTGCGCCAGCTCCAGCAGCGGGATGTCGTTGTGCGAGTCGCTGTAGGCGGTGATGTGCGAGAAGCGCTCGCCGTGCGCATCCAGCCAGGCGCGCAACCGCTGTACCTTGCCGCCCTGGAAATTGGGGATGCCGGAGACGCGGCCGGTGTAGCGGCCATCGACGATCTCCGGATCGGTAGCCAGCAGATGCTGCACGCCGAGCAATTCGGCGATCGGCTCGACAATGAAGCGGCCGGTCGCGGTGGTGATCAGGATCTCGTCGTCCTGCGCGCGGTGCTTCTCCAGCAGGGCCGGCGTGCCCGGCGCGACGATCGGTGCGATTCGCGCCTCGACGAACTGCGCGCGCGATTGCTGGAGCTGTGCGAGCGGATAGCGGATCAGCGGCTGCAGGCTGAAGGCGGTGTACTCGTGGATATCCAGCGTGCCGGCCTTGTACTCGCGGTAGAAGCGATCATTGGCGGCGGCAAAAGCATGGCCATCCACCAGTCCCTGCTCGACCAGCCAGCGGCCCCAGAGGTGATCGCTGTCATCGGCGAGCAGGGTGTTGTCGAGATCGAAGACGGCCAGACGGCGCATCGCGGAAAATCCGTCGCAAAAGGGGCGCGCAGGATAGCAGGAGCTTGATTGCCGCCCTGTCGGGCCTTGTGGAACAATTCCGGCGAATCCACGGCGGGCGCGGTCCAAGTGATTGATGCAGAGGGCTATCGACCGAATGTAGGCATCGTGCTCAGCCATGCCGACGGGCGTGTGCTGTGGGCCAAGCGCATCGGCCAGGAGGCCTGGCAGTTTCCCCAGGGTGGCATCCAGCGCGGCGAGAAGCCGGAGGACGCCCTGTACCGCGAGCTGCACGAGGAGCTGGGGTTGCGCGCCGAGCACGTGCGCATCGTCGGCGTCACTTCCGGCTGGCTGCGCTATCAGCTGCCGGCCCGCTATCTGCGCCGTTCACGCGGGCGCACCTGTATCGGCCAAAAGCAGAAATGGTTCGCGCTGCGCCTGGTCGGCGAAGACACGGCCGTCAAGCTCGATGCCAGCCCCAAGCCGGAATTCGATGGCTGGCGCTGGGTCGACTACTGGCTGCCGCTCGAACAGGTCGTCGACTTCAAGCGCGAGGTCTACCGGCAGGCACTGCAGGAACTGGCGCCCCTGCTGCGCGCAGCATCGGCGCCCCGGGTGCCGCTGCAGCTGTAAACAGGGCTGAGCAGCCCTGAACGAGAGCCGTCCGCAGTTGACAGTGTTTCTCATTAACGCCTAGGATCGACGCATGTTCGTCTGCGTCTGCAAGGCCGTCTCCGATCGCCAGATTCGCCGCTCCGTCCGCGAGGATGGGGTGACTTCGTTGCGGGAGTTGTCACGGCTGCATGGTTTGGGCACCTGCTGCGGCAAGTGCGTTCCGCAGGCGCGCGCCATCCTCGGCGAAACCCTTGGCCAGCAGGCCGCATCTGTGCCCGCGGCCGCTGCTGCGTTGCCGATGAACTGCATCACCGCCTGAAGCGCTGCGCGCAAATGATGGCGGTTCTCGCTATCGCGCGCATTCCGTCACGTCAAAAAATGGCCGCCTATACTGCGGGGCATTCTGCTGCCGAACGGAGTTCATCATGCGTGGCGACGCCAAGGTCATCGAGTTTCTCAACCTCGCTCTACGCAACGAGCTGACGGCCATCAACCAGTACTTTCTGCATGCCCGGATGCTAGGGCATTGGGGACTGCGGGCGCTGGAGAAGTACGAGTACCACGAGTCCATCGACGAGATGAAGCATGCCGACAAGCTCATCAAGCGCATTCTCTTTCTCGACGGCCTGCCCAATCTCCAGGATCTGGGCAAGCTCTACATCGGCGAGGACGTCAAGGAACTGCTCGAGTGTGACCTGCGCCTGGAGAACGAAGCTCTGGGCGTGCTGAAGGACGCGATCCTGCATTGCGAGAGCGTGCGCGATTACGTCAGCCGCGAGCTGTTCGAGGACATCCTCGAGAGCGAGGAGGAACACATCGACTGGATCGAGGAACAGCTGGGCCTGATCGAGAAGATCGGCATCCAGAATTACCTGCAGACCGGCATGGGCGAAATCAGCGGGCCGGCGAGCGCCTGACCCCGGCCTGGGTGCCGATGACAAGCAAGAGCCCCGCAGTGCGGGGCTTTTCTCATGGCGGGATCAGAACGGCTTGATAACGACCAGAATCAGGATGATCAACAGCAGGGCGCCGGGGACTTCGTTCATCAGCCGGTAAAACTTGGCCGACTGGCGATTGCGGCCCTCTGCGAAGGCGCGGACGCGGGTCTTCAGCCAGCCGTGATACGCCGACAGCGCGACCACCAGCGCCAGTTTGGCATGCAGCCAGCCGGACTTCATGTAGATATCCGGGCCGAGCAGCAGTGTGGCGATGCCGAAAATCCAGGTGCCGATCATGCCGATCGTGGTCATCAGGTAAAGCCGCCGTTCCATGACGCGGAAACGCTCCTGCGAGGGCGCATCATCGGCGTGCACGTGGTAGACGAACAGCCGCGGCAGGTAGAACAGGCCGGCGAACCAGGCGATGACGAAGAACAGGTGAAAGACTTTGGCCCAAAGCATCGGCTGCTTCTCTATGAAGTGGCGGGAAACCGTCGGCGGGGCGGGACGGTTGCGTTTGCATCAGATCAGCCTATTATCGCCGCCCCTGGAGTTTCAGGGGCGTTTCAGGGGCGACGGACATGATCAAGGTGGGCATCGTCGGCGGTACCGGCTATACCGGCGCCGAACTGCTGCGCTTGCTTGCGCAGCATGGACAGGCGGAAGTAACGGTCCTGACTTCGCGTCAGGAGGCCGGCAAGCGCGCCGACGCCATGTTTCCGCACCTGCGTGGCTTCACTGACCTCAAGTTCACCGCACCTGATCCCGCGGCGCTATCGCGGTGCGACGCCGTGTTCTTCGCCACGCCGCACGGTACGGCCATGCAGATGGCGCCGGCGCTGGTCGAGGCCGGGGTCAGGGTGATCGACCTCTCCGCCGATTTCCGGCTGCGCGACACCGCGGTTTTCAAGGCCTGGTACCAGATCGAACACACCGCTCCGGCGCTGCTGGCGGAGGCGGTCTACGGCCTGCCGGAAGTCCACCGCGAAGCGATCCGCAAGGCGCGCATCGTCGCCAATCCCGGCTGCTATCCGACGTCGGTGCAACTGGGTCTGTTGCCCTTGCTCGAGGCCGGCGTGATCGAGTCGCAGGGCCTCGTCGCCGACTGCAAGTCCGGCACCAGTGGCGCCGGGCGTGAGGCCAAGATCGGCTCGCTGTTCTGCGAGGTTGCCGACTCCTTCAAGGCTTACGGCGTGTCCGGACATCGGCACGGCCCGGAAATCCTGCAGGGGCTTGCCGACATCGCGCGGCATGAGGTCGGTCTCACCTTCGTGCCGCATCTGCTGCCGCAGATTCGCGGCATTCACGCGACGATCTACGCGCGGCTCAAGCGTGATGACCTTGATCTGCAGCAGTTGTTCGCGCGGCGCTATGAAACCGAGCCCTTCGTCGATGTCGCGCCGGCCGGCGATCATCCGGACACGCGCGGCGTGCGTGGGGCCAACACCTGCCGCATTGCCGTCCACATCGCCCAGGACCGCCGGACGGTGGTGGTGCTGTCAGTGATCGACAACCTGGTCAAAGGCGCGTCCGGTCAGGCGGTGCAGAATCTCAACCTCATGTTCGGTCTCGACGAGCGCCTCGGCCTGCAGGCGCCGCCGCTGGCGCCCTGAGCATTCCGGTCGGCCGCGCCGTCAGCGCGGGATGCGCCCTCTTGCTGGCTGAGGATGGGGGGCGTGGCGCCATGACGAAACCGGCGAGGCCGGCTCGTCGTGCCTGCGCAGCGAGCGCCGGCATTGAAGGCGAAGTCCGCGGCCCCATCTTCCGTTTAGCGGTACGATGATCGGCAAGCTGCGGGCCGACAGGTCGCTGGCGCCGGCATCCGGGCCAGGATCGCCGGCAGCAGCGCGAAGCCGCGGCCAATGCGCTGGATGCACTCAGCGAGGCGTGCCGCGTCAAAGGTTCAGGCGGGATCAGCAACGGACAGTGTCATGAGCGAAGTCGCAGAAGTGATGGAAGAAGCGCCGGTGGTCTTTACCGATGCAGCAGCGGACAAGGTTCGCGAGCTGCTGCTGGAGGAGATCGATGTGGACCAGAAGCTGCGTGTGTTCGTCACAGGCGGCGGCTGCTCCGGATTCCAGTACGGCTTCAAGTTCGAGAAGCATGCCGAGGATGACGACACCGTGGTGGTCAAGAACGGTGTGACGCTGTTGGTCGATCCGATGAGCGTGCAATATCTGATGGGGGCCGAGATCGACTTCAAGGAAGGCGTTGAGGGCGCGCAATTCGTGATCCGCAACCCGAACGCGTCGACCAGCTGCGGTTGCGGTAACTCCTTCTCGGTCTAAGCAGGCCGGAGGCGCTTCGGACCGCCTAGGGCGCGAAGATCCCGCCGAGCACCGCCGGGCGGCTGGCGCCCGTCACGCTGGGCAGATTGCCGGGCAGGCCATTGATGGTGCGCCACGCCAGCCACGCGAACGCGGCGGCTTCGATCCAGGCGGGGTCCAGGCCAAGGCTTGCCGTCGTTTGTACGGACATCGCAGGAGCCAGGCGCTGGCGCAGCCGGGCCATCAGCCAGCCATTGCGCGCGCCGCCTCCGCAGACCCACAGCTCGCTGCCTTGCGGCGCATGGCGCTCGACGGCCTCCGCCAGAGATTCCACCGTCAGCTCGCCGAGGCTGCGCTGCACGTCGGCGGCCGGCAGCGCGGTGATGTCGCCGTGGGTGTGCAGCCAGGCGAGATTGAAGTAATCACGTCCCGTGCTTTTTGGCGCGGGCAGGGCGAAGTACGGATCGCCCAGGCAGGCCGCCAGCAAATCGCCATCGAGCTTGCCGCTCGCGCCCCAGGCGCCGTCGCGATCCAGCGCTTCTCCCCGGTGACGGAGAACCCAGTCATCCAGCAGCGCGTTGCCGGGGCCGGTGTCGAATCCGAAACAGTGCCGCGGATCCTCGTCCGGAAGGATCGTGATATTGGCGATGCCGCCGATATTGGCGATCACCCGCGGCGCGGTACCGGCGAAGACGGCGTGATGGAAGGCTGGCACCAGCGGCGCGCCCTGACCGCCCAGTGCCATGTCGGCACGACGGAAATCGGCCACGGTGCGGATTCCAGTCGCGGCGGCGATCAGGCTGGGATCGCCGAGCTGGGTGGTGGTGCGCAGCCCGACAGGGTCGTGGAAAACCGTCTGTCCATGCGAGCCGATCGCCACGGGGGAGGTGTCGGCCGGCAGCTTGCGCATCAGCTGCGTGGCGGCATCAGCGAAAGCCGCGCCGACCGCTTGATCGAGCCGCGCCCAGGTACGCAAGGAGATCGCGGTGTCCGGCGCGCGCTGCAGCTCCAGCAATTCAGCGCGCAGCTCTTCCGGATACGGCTGGCTGTGAGTCTCCAGCAAGCCGCGCCACTGACCTCCGGGTCCAAACGCACAAGCCGCTGCGTCGATGGCGTCGAGGCTGGTTCCCGACATCAGCCCCACGCACACCGCCGTCATGGGAGGTTCTTAGTTGTGCAAGGCCGGTGGTGGCGTGCCGGCTGCGGATGGGGCTTGCGCGACGCGGCTGGTGGAGATGGCGTCGAGCTGGGCGACGACTGCAGCATTGTCAGCCTTCCAGCGGGCGACGACATTTGCCGGCAACGGATTGGCGCGGGGCAGGGCGACGGTAATCGGGTTTTTGTGCACGCCGTTGATGCGGAATTCGTAGTGCAGGTGCGGCGCCGTTGCAAGACCGGTCTTGCCGACGTAGCCGATCACCTGACCCTGGCGTACGCGCGCGCCCGTGCTCAGGCCGGGGCGAAAGCGCGACAGGTGTCCGTAAACGGTCTGGTACTGCGAGCCGTGCTTGAGCATGACGACGTTGCCATAGCCGCTCTTGACGCCGACGAAGTCGACCTTGCCGTCGCCGGTAGCGCGAACCGGCGTGCCGGTGGAAGCAGCGTAATCGACGCCCTTGTGCGCGCGGATGACGTTGAGGATCGGATGCATGCGGCCGAGGTTGAAGCCTGAGCTGATGCGGACAAAATCCACCGGCGTGCGGATGAAGGCCTTGCGGAGCGACTCGCCTTCAGGGGTGTAGTAGGTGGCATTGCCATCGCTATCGACGTAGCGGACGGCACGGTGCACGCGGCCCTGGTTGACGAACTCCGCGGCGATGATGTCACCGTCGCGCAGGCGCTCGCCGTCCTTGTAGAGCTGATCGTAAACGACCGAGAAGCGATCGCCGTCACGCAGATCGAGCGCGAAGTCGATGTCGTAGCCGAATACGTCGGCGAGTTCCATGACGAGGCGGTTCGAGAGCCCGGCCTTCTGTGCGGCGGCGAACAGCGAACTGGTGATAACAGCGTTCAGCTGCGCCGGGCGGCGCTCGATCTCGGCCGCAATCGTCAGCACTTCAAAGCCGGAGTCCGAGCGGCGCACCTGCAGCGTATGGGTCTCGTCGAACTCGTAGTTGAGTTCGTCCAGCGCGTCCTCGCTGGTCTTGCGCAAGCTGAGCTTGTCGCCGGCACGCAGCGCCTTGAGCTTTGCGGCATCGCCGCCGAGGCCGACGATGGCCAGGGCGTCCGCGTAGGCCAGGCCTTCCTTGGAGAAGATGTCGGTCAGCGTCTGCCCTTTACGGACAACAATCGTGGTCCATTCACTGGCAGCCGGCGCCTGCAGACTATCTGCTGCGGCGGACTGCACGGCGCTGTCGAAGGCCGACTCGACGGACGAGGGGGCAAATGCGGCGGACGCCTCAGAGCCGGCGGCGTCCTGGAGTGCGGTACGGCGCGTCGCGATGCCTTCGCGCATGGCGACGATCGACAGAATCGAGATGCAGGCGGTCGCAAGCAGCGCCGACCGACGGGCCGAGCGGCGGGGTGCCAGCTCGGCTGGGCTATAATCAATTCTCATCTTCTCAACCTGAAAACTGAAGCGGGACGGCGTCTTACGCCATCCTGATGTTGTTGGAGTCCGGGTCGTTGTCGTTATGTCGAAGGGACTTCTTAGGTCCGTAAGGAACCATAGTTTCCCTGCCTTTGCAAGCAGCCTGGACGTTTTGTTTTCATCTCTCTCAGAGCCGGTTTTGCGGCATGCCTTCCATGGACATCGATTTCAGCGAACTTGAGCGCGGCACTCACGAGATCATCCCGGCTCAGGATTTCCATTCGCGGCTGATGCAAGCCTCCCAGCAGCGCCGCAGCCTGCGAGTCAAGGCCGGGTTTGATCCGACGGCCCGCGACCTGCATCTGGGCCACACGCTATTGCTTAACAAATTGCGTGCCTTTCAGGACGCTGGACATGAGGCAGTCTTTCTGATCGGAGACTTTACCGGGATGATCGGTGATCCGACCGGAAAAAATGAAACGCGCAAGCCTTTGACTCGTGAGCAGGTCGAAGCCAACGCGCAGACCTACAAGGAGCAGGTGTTCAAGATCCTCGATCCGGCCCGGACTACCATCGAGTTCAACTCCCGCTGGCTCGACTCGCTAGGGGCAGAAGGCATGATCCGCCTTGCCGCGCAGCATACGGTGGCGCGAATGCTGGAACGCGACGATTTTGCCAAGCGATACAGCGCCGGTCAGCCGATCGCCGTCCACGAGTTCCTTTACCCCTTGCTGCAAGGGTACGACTCGGTAGCCCTGAAGGCTGATGTCGAGCTGGGTGGCACCGACCAGAAGTTCAACCTGCTGATGGGGCGCCATTTGCAGGTGGCATACGGTCAGCCGCCGCAGTGCATCGTGACGGTGCCCATTCTGGAAGGCCTGGATGGCGTACAGAAGATGTCGAAGAGCCTTGGCAACTATATCGGCGTCAACGAGCCTGCCCAGGACATGTTCGGCAAGCTGATGTCGATCTCCGACTCATTGATGTGGCGGTACTTCGAGCTTCTGTCGTTCCGCTCCTTGGCTGACGTCGAGGCCTTGCGCCAAAGCGCCATGGCGGGCGCCAACCCACGTGATATCAAGATGCTGCTCGGCGTGGAAATCGTTGACCGTTTCCACGGCGCCGGTTCGGGGGAAGCGGCCAAGGCGGCATTCATCGCGCAGTTCTCCCAAGGCGGCCTGCCCGACGACATCCCCCTGATCCGCATTGCCGTGCCGGCTGGGGGGCTGGCGGTCGCGCGCCTGTTGAAGGAGGCCGGCTTGGTCAGCAGCAATGCCGAAGGAACACGGATGGTCGAGCAGCGCGCCGTTCGGGTCGATCAGCAACGTATTGAAGACAAGGCGTTGGTTCTGATGGCGGGGGGCGAGCACCTGCTCCAGGTTGGCTCGCGTCGCTATGCCCGTGTCGAACTGGTTTTGGCGGCAGCGCACTGAGCGGTTTGCGCGGAGTGGGCAAAAAACGCCCCAATTTTGGTCATAAAGAAGCCAAATTCAGCGCATCCGAAAGGGCTCCGTTAAGTAGTTAAAAACAACAATGTGAATTTTTTCATGATGTTATGAAAATCCCGGCAAATCCCCGTTGACGCAAATTGAGAAACCCCTATTATTCGCCTCCCCGCTGCGGCGGCGACG
>CAMLDZ010000058.1 GCA_946478985.1 uncultured Solimonas sp. | reverse complement strand
GCTGCGCCAAAACGGTCTCCGTCACAGCGGCGGCCATAGCGTTAACAGGCCCTAGGCCTCGGCGTGTTCGCGCAACGCGGCGATCAGATCCTCGACATCGATGGGCTTGCCGAGGTGAGCGTCGAAGCCGCTGGCCAGCGCGCGGCGTGCATCTTCGCCGCGCGAGAATGCGGTGAGCGCCAGCATCGGCACCGTCGACGGCGTCGCACTGTCCTGGCTGCCCAGCCCGCGCACGCGATGCGCGAGCGCGTAGCCATCCATCTCGGGCATCGCGATGTCCGACAGCACGATATCGAATCGCGTCTGCTGCAGCGCATCCAAGGCCTCGCCGGCCGTGGCCGCGGTTGCCACGCTGGCGCCTTCTTCGGTCAGCAGCAGTTCCAGCACCGTTCGCACGTCGGGATCATCGTCGACGACCAGCAGGCGCAGCTGCGACAGGCGCGGCGCCTGCTCGCCGGCTGCGGAGAACGGGCGGACTTGCTCGCCGGTGGTGGCGATGGGCTGCGGCTGACTCAGCGCCAGCGCCTGGATCGGCAGGCTGACGACGAATTCGGCGCCGCGGTTGCGGCCCTGGCTGTGTGCCTCGATCTGGCCGCCGTGCATCTCCACCAGATGTTTGACCGTCGCCAGGCCCAGCCCGAGGCCGCGGTGATGACGCGTGGTCGAGGCGCTGCTCTGGAAGTAACGTTCGAAGATCATCGGCATGGTCTGCGCGTCGATGCCGATACCGCTGTCGCGCACCCGTACCTGCAGCCGCGTGTCGACGCGCGCGGCGCTGATGTCGATGCGGCCCGCGGGCGGGGTGAACTTCAGTGCATTGCCGAGCAGGTTGCCGAAAATCTGCCGCAGCCGGTCGGCATCGCCGATCAGCCATAGCGGCGCCGCTTCGAGCTCCAGCCGCAGCTGCTGCTCGCGCGCCTCGGCCGCCGGCCGGGCGGCGGCGGCGCAGCTGCCGAGAATCTCGGCCAGATCGACGCGCTGGGTATGCAGGCGCAGGCGGCCGGTGATCGCGGTGGAAGCATCGAGCAGGTCGTCGACCATGGCGCTCAGGGCAGCGGCGTGACGATTGATATGGTCAAGCGAGGCGCTAAAGCTGCTGACCGGTGCATCGCGCTGATCCTGGATGGCGCGCTGCATCACCTGGGTCCAGCTGACGATCGACTGCAGCGGTGTGCGCAGTTCATGCGAGACCGCCGACACGAAATCGTCCTTCGCCTGGCTGGCGGCCTCTGCGTCTGCGCGCAGCTCGCGCTCCTGCTGCAACTGCTGTTCGCGATGCTGCGCGCTGCGCTCGGCGCGGCGGAAGTCGCGGACGATCAGCGACCACAGCAGGCCCGCCAGCAGCATCGAGATCAGGCTGGGAACCAGAATGGCGATCAGCGCCTGGCGGCGTGTCGCCTCCAGCTCGCGGCCGAAACCGATGTTGATCGCCGACTGGCGGTCGCGCAGCACGTAGGCGGCCTGGCGCAACTCGTCCATCGCCGCCTTCTGCGAGACCAGTGCCGGTTCGAGTTCGGCATGACCGGGGCCGACGCGATCGCGGATGGCGATGCAGGCCTCGGCCTGCTCGAGCATGGTCCGCAGCGCGGCGAACAGGCGCTGCTCCGCTTCGGCGTTCTCCGGAAAGCGTGCCAGCTCGCGGCCGAGATCGCTGATCTGCACGTCGAGGCCTTTCATGGCTTCGCCGTAGACCACCAGGAAGCTCGGCGAGCCGGACAGCAGATAGCCTCGCGTCCCGGTCTCGATGTCCTTCGCCAGCGACAGCACGGTGTTGATGCGCGCCTCGACGCGCAAGCCGAAGCGCACGCGTTCCTGGTGGTCGAATACCTGACGCGAGCTCTGCACCGCGAGCCAGGCGTTGAAGCCGAGCAGCGCCAGCAGCGACACCCCGAACGCCGCCCAGCGCCACGACATCGGAATCCGCCGCAGCGCCGTCAGCAGGCGTTGGTGCCAGGTCTGCGCGTCGATCCCGGAGGCACTCATGGTCGAGGCCAAGACGCGGCACGACTCGCGCCTGGCGCCGCTCCAGCAGATTCGATGTTCCGATAAGTCAGCACGGATTCACTCAACTCGCCACAGGCTTTTTCGAGCAGCTGCGGCGCAGGTTCCGCCATCGCCAGCCGACTCGCCCCGTCATCATAAAAGGAGCCCATGGCGTCAGCACATACCTTCAGGCGGTCCGGACCATCCGCTCCGTCGGCCCTGCAAGGCGCGGGCCTGCATCATGTGGAGGCCGATGCGCCGGGGCTGCGCCGCGAGCGTCGCGGTCGCGGCTTCCGCTACGTCGATGCGCAGGGCCGGCCGGTGCGCGATGCCGAAACCCTGCAGCGCATCCGCATGCTGGCGATCCCGCCGGCCTATCGCCAGGTCTGGATCTGCGCCGACCCCTGTGGTCATCTGCAGGCTACCGGCATCGACGCCCGCGGCCGCAAGCAGTACCGCTATCACCCGCAGTGGCGGCTGCTGCGCGACCAGGCGAAGTTTGCGCGCATGGTGGCGTTCGCCGAGGCACTGCCGCGGCTGCGGCAGCGACTGCGGCGCGATCTGGCGCGAAGCGGCCTGCCGCGGGCCAAGGTGCTGGCGGCAGTCGTCGCCCTGCTGGACGCGACGCGGTCGCGGATCGGCAACGATGAGTACGCCCGCGACAACGGCAGTTACGGTCTGACCACTCTGCGCCGCCGCCATGCCGAACCCCGCGGCGCCGTCCTGCAGCTGCGCTTCACCGGCAAGGGCGGCGCGGCGCATGCGCTGCGCGTCGTCGACCGGCGGCTCAGTCGCATCGTCCGCCGCTGCCAGCAGCTGCCGGGCCAGCGCCTGTTCCAGTATCTCGATGCGGCCGGCCGCCGCCATGCCATCGATTCCGGCCAGGTCAACGACTACCTGCGCGAGGCGATGGGCGGCGACTTCACCGCCAAGGACTTCCGCACCTGGGGCGCGACGCTGCAGGCGCTGGCGCTGTTGGCCGCCACGCCGCTGCCCGAGCATAGCGAGCGCCAGTGCCGCGCCTGCGTGCTGCAGACGGTGCGTGCAGTGGCCGAGAGCCTGCGCAACACGCCGGCGGTCTGCCGCAAGTCCTACATCAATCCGCAGGTCTTCGAAGCCTGGCGCGAGGGCCGGGTTTACCAGCGACTGCGCCTGGACCTGGTGCGCGCGCCACGCCGCGCCGAGCAGATCGCCCTGCGTTTCCTGCGCCGCCGCGCGGGGCAGCACCCCGCGCAACCGCCACGGCGCGCACGAGGTCCGTGTAGGCGTGCTTCCGGCTTGCATCATCGCAAGCCCTGCTGGCATCGTGGTTGCTAGTTGGATTTACAAACCCGGATCAGGACTCGCCGACGTGACCTCCACCTTCACGCTTGAGCTGCGCCCGCAGATTCCGCCAGCGCTACATCGCCTGGAAGAACTCGCCAACAATCTCGCCTACGCCTGGGACCGCGATATTCGCCGCGTCTTCTGGCGGCTCGACCGCCAGCTGTGGGTCGGCTGCGACAACAATCCCAAGCTGCTTTTGCGGAGGATTTCGCAGCCGCTGCTCGAGGAGGCCGCCCAGGACCGCGATTTCCTGGAGGACTACAACCGCGCGCTGTCCTCTTTCGACTCCTACATGGCCAGCGGCTCGCGGCCGGAGATCGAGAAGCACCTGATCCCGGGCGAGGATCTGGTCGCCTACTTCTGCGCCGAGTTCGGCCTGCACGAGAGCCTGCCGATCTATTCGGGCGGCCTTGGCATCCTCGCTGGCGATCACTGCAAGGCGATCAGCGATCTGGGCGTGCCCTTCGTCGCCATCGGCCTGCTCTACCGCCAGGGCTACTTCACGCAGACCATCGACGCGCAGGGGCGCCAGCAGGCCAACGCGCACATCTGCGAGTTCGACCAGTTGCCGATCCGCCTCTGCCATGGCGACGACGGCAGCGAGATCCGCGTACAGGTGGAGATCGGCGATCGCACGGTGCAGCTGCGCGTCTGGGAGGCCAAGATCGGTCATGTCTCATTGCTGCTGCTGGACAGCGACGTGGTTGAGAACGTCGAGGCCGACCGCGCGATCACCTACCAGCTCTATGGCGGCGACACCGACACGCGCATCCAGCAGGAGATCGTGCTCGGCATCGGCGGCGTGCGCGCCTTGCGCGCGCTGGGCAAGAAACCGACGGCCTGGCACATCAACGAAGGCCACGCGGCGTTCCAGATCCTCGAACGCATCCGCGAAGGCGTGGCCGCCGGGCTGGACTTCGACACCGCGCGCGAGGCGGTGGCCGCGGCCACGGTGTTCACCACGCATACGCCGGTGCCGGCGGGCCACGACATCTTCCACCATGCGCAGATCCGCTGGTTCCTCGGCGCGCTGCTGCCGCAGTTCCGCGTCGCCGAGTCGGTGCTGCTGGGCCTGGGCGCCGACAACCACGGCGGCGAGCGTTTCAACATGACCTCGCTGGCCTTGCGCGGCAGCCGCTTCCACAACGGGGTGTCGAAGATCCACGGCGGCGTCGCCAGCCGCATGGAGCAGTACATCTGGCCGCAGGTCGATCCGCAGGAAAACCCGATCGGCTACGTCACCAACGGCGTGCACCTGCATACCTTCATCGCCCGCGCCTGGACGCGTACCTTCCACGACAGCTTCCGCGGCTGGCGCGGCGCGCTGCTCGACACCGACTACTGGCGCTGCATCGACAGCATTCCCAACGACCGCTTCGTCGCGGTACGCCGCCAGCTCAAGCGCGACCTGTTCATCGACATCGCCGCCCGCGTGCGTCGGCAGCTGCGCCGCAATGGTGTGCCGGAGACGATCGTCGCGCGTGCCACGCGTTACGTGGACGATGCCGACAGCAAGACGCTGGTGCTCGGCTTCGCGCGCCGTTTTGCCACCTACAAGCGCGCCACCCTGATCCTGGCCGACGAGGAGCGTCTGGCGCGGCTGCTCAACGACCCGCAGCGGCCGGCGATCCTGATTTTCGCCGGCAAGGCGCACCCCAAGGACCAGCCGGGGCAGGAGCTGATCCGCAAGCTGTACGAAGCCAGCATGAAGCCGCAGTTCATCGGCCGTCTGATCATGGTCGAGGGCTACGACATGCTGCTGGCGCGCAATCTGGTGCAGGGCTGCGATGTCTGGCTCAACAACCCGGAATATCCGCTGGAAGCCAGCGGCACCTCGGGCGAGAAGGCCGGCATCAACGGCGTGGTCAACGTCTCCGTGCTCGACGGCTGGTGGGACGAAGGCTACGTCGCCGACGGTCCGGACGGCCCCAACGGCTTTGCGGTGAAGCCAGTCGATCCACGCTACTGGTACGCGCTGCTCGGTGACGAGACCGCGCGCCGCCGCCGCGACGAGGAGGAGGCCGACCAGCTGCTCGACATCATCGAGAACGAGGTCGTGCCGCTGTACTACGGACCGAACCATTCCGGCTATGCAGCCGAATGGATCCGCATCAGCAAGAACTCGATGAAGACGCTGATCCCGCGCTTCAATTCGGCGCGGATGGTGATGGACTACGTGCGCGGCTTCTACGGCGCGGCTGCCAAGCAGGGCCGCAAGCTGGCCGATGGCCATTACGCGCTGGCGGCCGACTATGCGCACTGGAAGAAGCGGCTGCTCGAAAGCTGGAGCGGCGTACGCATCAACGTGCCGGCCGAGCTGCCGCGCAGTCTGCTGCATGGCGATACGCTCAGGCTCGAGGTCGACGCGCAGCTCAATGGCCTGACACCTGACGACGTCATCGTCGAGTGCCTGATCGGTCGCGGCGACGACCAGCACTTTGTGCCCGAGCGCAGCCTGCGCCTGCTGCCGCAGTCCGGCGGCGATTCGCCACGCTTCGCCGCGGAGATCGAACCTCAGGCCGGCGTGCAGAGCTTCCGCATCCGCCTGCGGCCGACGCATCCGGCGATGTCGCACCCGTTTGAACTCGGCGCCCAGGTCTGGGCCTGAGCGCTCCGGGTTCAGACCTCCGGCCGCACGACCTGCAGCACGCTGAAGCTGCGCTCGACACCATCGCGCAGCGGCCAGCTCATGCGCTGGCCGACGCGCAGCCCGATCAGCGCCGCGCCGATCGGGCTCAGCACCGACACGCGTAGCGCCGCCAGATCGGCATCGCCCGGCATGACCAGACGGATCGTGCGAATGCCGCCGCTGGCGTCATCGCGATAGGTCACCTGCGAGCCGATGCCGACGACGTCCTGCGGCACCTGATCGCTGGCCACCAGTTCGGCGCGTTCCACTTCCTCGATCAGGCGCTCGGCGACATCCGGCATCGTTGCCAATGCGCGTTGCGCGAGGCTCAGCAGCTGCGGGTGCAGGCTGGCGTCGAGAATCAGCGGGGGTTCGGGGCGCCGCGGCGCGGCGACAGAAGCATTATTCATGAGGGAATCTCGGTTGATCGGCGCCGCGCACAGGCGCGCGCCAGCTCCGGAAGGGCTTTCCGTTTGGAGCAAACAAAGGCGAAAGATGAAGCGGCCCCGGGTCTGGCGATGCGGCGACGCCGCATCCGGCCCGGGGCTAGCGGCCTTCGAGCAAAGGTCCGGCGTGGGGGAGCAGCAGACGCACGAAGGCGGTGACGATCAACATGAGCCCGATGGTGCGCAGCGCCGCCGGTGAAGTCAAACCGCGCTCGCGTCTAGTAGTGCAGCAAGGCCAGCACGATCTCGACGACGATCAGCAGCACGATGGTGATTTCCAGCAGCTGTGAGCGGCTCGCCGAGGACTCGTCGTACAGCGCGGTGTAGGTGTCGCGGATGATCGCCAGCTTGCGGTCGACCGCAGCGCTGAGCTTGGGCACGCGCAGCAGTTCCAGTGTGGCGGTGTAGACGCGCGCCAGGTAGACGTCCTCGGTGACCTGCAGCGCGTTGTCGACCTTCTCGGTCAGTTCGGTGACTTCGGCCACCAGCGTGTAGAGCCGCCGCGCCAGATCGGCAAACCGGCGTGGCGCCAGCAGATAGGCGGCGCGGCGCGCTTCCTCGACCCAGTCGTACATCCGCGGCAGTTCGTCGTCGAGCAGTTCGTCGTAGTAGCGCATTTCCAGCAGCTGCGCGTTGGCGACTTCGAGCACCTCGATCACGTCGGAATCGCCGCGCGGCTCGTAGACGAAGGCCCTGTCCCAGTTCAGTACCACCAGATCATCCTGGTAATACGAAAACCGCTGTCGCAGAAGGTCACGCCGCGCCTCATCGGACAGCGGCCGGCGCTCGCCGGTCAGCACGCCGGCGAGATCGACACGCGCCATCAGTTCAGCGGCCGTCAGCGGCTCTGCCCACTGGCGGACCACCAGCATCAGGTAGTCCTCCTGCAGATGCGTGGCTGTCGGCCGCACCAATGCGGACGCCAGCACCGTCGTCAGCTGCGCGAGCAGGGCTGTCCATATCGCCGCGTCGGCATGAGGGCCGATCTGCCGGTCGACCGCATCGACGCGTTGTTCGCAGGCCGGCCAGTCAAGATCGTGCAAGGCGATCTGCAGCGACAAGGACACCACGCCGAACTCGTAGACGCGCGCCGTCACCGTAGCCTCGTGCGCCTTGCCGTCGAGCATCAGCGGCACCGTATCCAGCTGCAGCAGCACCGGCGGC
Source organism: uncultured Solimonas sp. (assembly GCA_946478985.1). The sequence goes on along the minus strand of CAMLDZ010000058.1, from coordinate 10,753 downwards.
ACGTCGAAGGCCAGAGCCTTGGTCGGCGTGTTGCTCAGCCGGCTGCGGCTGGCACCGCCGCGCGCCGCCCACAGGCCTTCGACGCGCGGCAGATCGATCGCGTAGGCGATGTCGAACAGGCGCAGCGCGACGATCGTTCCAAGCTTGAGTTGCGGTTGCCGCGGATCCAAGCGAGAGCACCGGCAGACAGGCGTCCGCCGATGCTAGTCAATCGCGGCGCGTCGCCGGTGACGGTTCGATGACAACGCCGCTTCAGCCGCGGCCGCGGAAGAAATCGCGGACGTCGTCGATCACCGCCTGCGGCTCTTCCCAGGCGGCGAAGTGGCCGCCGGCTTCGTGCAGGCGGAACTGCTGCAGGTTGTAGTAGCCCTCGGCCCAGCGGCGCGGCATGAAGGCGACTTCGCGCGGCAGCACCGTGAGGCCGACCGGCGCCTCGACCACCGGCGTGCGCGCATGCGCGGGCTGCCAGGGGTTGTGCGCGGCCTCGTAGTAGTAGCGTGCCGAGGTGCCGAAGCTTTGCGTGACCCAGTACAGCATCACGGTGGTGATCAGATCGTCCTTGCTGAAGCGCGTTTCGACGTCGCCCTTGCAATCGCTCCAGGCGCGGCGTTTGTCGACGATCCACGACAGCAGGCCCAGGGGTGAGTCGTTGAGCGCATACGACAGCGTCTGCGGCCGCGTGCTCTGGATCGCCAGGTAGCCGGAACCGCTCTGGAAGAAGGCGGCGGTGCGCTCCGCCAGCGCGGCTTCGTCCGGCGCGTAATCGGAAGCTTGCGGCATGCTGCCGCCGGACAGCAGATCGAGCGGCAGCATCAGCGTGAAATGCGCGCCCAGCAGGCGATCGGCGTAGCGATGGCCGAGATCGGCAGTGATCAGCGCGCCCCAGTCGGCGCCATGCGCGGCGAAGCGCGGATAGCCGAGCTTCTCCATCAGCTTCACCCACAGGCCCGAGGTCTGCCAGAAGTTGACGCCGGTCTTGCGCAGCGGCGTCGAGAAGCCGTAGCCGGGCAGCGAAGGCACGATGACGTCGAAGGCGTCGGCGGCATCGCCGCCGTGCGCGGCCGGATCGCTCAGCGGGCCGATGACCTTCTTGTAGTCCCAGAAGCTCCACGGCCAGCCATGGCTGAGGATCAGCGGCTTGGGCTTGAGCCCCTGGGGCGCCTTGCCGCGGACATGGATGAAATGGATGGGGATGCCGTCGATCTCGGTGCGGAACTGCGCGAAGCTGTTGATCTGGCGTTCCTGGGCGCGCCAGTCGTAGCGGTCGCGCCAGTAGTCGAGCAGTTCCTTGAGGTACGCGCCGTTGCTGCCGTAACGCCAGTCCTCGTTGCCGAAGTCCTCCACCCAGCGGCTCTGCTTCAGGCGCAGCTGCAGGTCTTGCAGGGTTTGCTCACTGACGGCAACGCGAAATGCCTCGATCGACACCGTTGTTTCTCCTTCATTATCGATATGAGCGCTAGGCTGCCGGCTGCGCCGGCCGGAAACTGTCACCGTTGTGACAATTCCGGTGTGAACAACACCGCGAGCGGCCATTGTGCCAGCCAGTCCGCGGGCTGCAGGCGCCGCTCCACGGTCACACTTGCGCCTGGCTTGAGCAGACTCCGCCAGTGCCGTCCGCGCAAGGCGCCGGGCAGCTCGATCTCGGTATCGGTCCAGGCCTCGTCGGCGAGGCCGAGTCCACCGTCGGCGCGCGACAGCGCCTGCGTGAAGCGTGGCGCGACGACGATCAGCGCCGTCTCGCCCAGGCTGCGCGCAAAGGCGATCAGCTGCCGCGCCCGCCTGCCGCGCACGCGCAGCGGGCGATAGTCGCCCTGCGCGAACAAGGCGGGCATCGCGCCGCGCAGTGCCAGCAGCCGCTGGATCAGGCGTTGCTTGATGCGTCCGTCATGCCAGGCGCGCAGCAGCGCGGCGTCATCGTCGGCGGCGTCCAGGGCCCGGCTGCGCGCGGCGAAGTCCACCGGCCGCCGGTTGTCGGGGTCGACCAGGCTGAAGTCCCAGAACTCGCAGCCCTGGTAGCAGTCCGGCATGCCGGGGACGGTCAGCCGCAGCAGCGTCTGGGTCAGGCCGTTGCGGGCGCCGGCCGCGGCGATGCCCTCGGCGAGCGCTGCCAGCTCGGCGAGGAAGTCGGCCGATTGCGCGGGGTCGAGCAGGGTTTCGACAAAGCCCTGGCAGGCGGCTTCATACGCCAGGTTGGGTTCGACCCAGCCGGAGCGCCGCTTCGATTCGCGCACGGCCTTTTCCTGCCAGGCTGCCAGGCGGCTGCCGAGCTGCTGCAGGCCCTCACGATCATCGGCCCGCAAGCCGGGCGGCCAGGCGCCGACCAGCATCTGGTAAAGGATGTATTCGTCGGTGGCATCCGGTCCCCGCACGCCGTCGATCTGCGGCTTGCGCGCGGCATTGACGTTGCGCCATCGCATCACCTGCTCGGCCCACTGCGAGGGCATCTCGCTGAGCACGGCCAGCCGCGCGCGCAGGTCTTCGCCGCGCTTGTGGTCGTGCGTCGCGGTCGCCAGCATCGCCTGCGGATAGCGGCGCGCGCGGGTGATGCAGGCGCTGTGAAATGTCTCGACCTCGCTTGCGAACTGCCCCGGATCGGCGCCGACCTCGTTACGCGACACCAGCACGCCATAGCGGTAGAAGGCGGTGTCTTCCACCGACTTGGCGGCGACCGGCGCGGTCAGCTGCTGAAAGCGGGCGATGGCGCGCAGCCGCAACCGGCGTTCGGCCGCCTGGCTCACCGTGGCCGGCGCCTCGGCACCCAGCCAGCGGTCGATCTGCTCGACCAGCGCGCGCTCGCCGGGCCGGCAGCTCTGCTGCGCCGCCGCGCAAACCTCGCGCATGATCGCCGCATCGGCCTCCGAGCGACCGGACAGCTGCACGTAGGTGCGGTAGACCGGGAAGTGCACCAGCAGCTCGGTGAGCACGCGGCGCACCGCCGCCAGCGACCAGTCGCGCGTCAGCGCCTGCGCGCGCGCCACGCGGTGCAGCGCGCGGGCGCAAGCTTCGAAATCGGCGGCGAACAGTTCCTGCGGAATGCGCCGCCGTGCGCGCTGCACCTCGCGGTCGAAGTCGTCCGAGTAGCCGCTGCAGTGGCTCCACAGCGCCGACAAGGGCGCCGCACCGTCAGCGTCGTGCAGCACGGCAGACACCTCGTTCATGAAGCTGTAGCCGGAGCTGCCGTCGGTGCGCCAGTCGCTCGCCAGCTTCTCGCCCGGCGCGAGGATCTTTTCGACGACCAGATAGGCCGGCTCGCGCGGCAGCGCCGCCGGCCGCTGCGCCTGCAGCCGCGCCAGCCGCGCGCGCAGCTTGCGGCAATAGGCGCGCGGATCGGCGAGGCCGTCGACGTGATCGACGCGCACGCCATCGATCAGGCCTTCGGCGTAAAGGCGAAACGTGATGGCATGGATCGCCTCGAACACCGCCGGCTCCTCGACGCGCAGCGCAGCCAGGTCGATGACGTCGAAGAAGCGCCGCCAGTTGATCTCGTCGGCGGCGGTTCGCCACCACGCCAGCCGCCAGTGCTGGCGTTCGCAAAGACGCTGCAGCTGTTCGCGGCGCTGCGCCTCGGCGGCGGCAGTGGCGTGCTCCTGGCGCCGGTAGCGCTGCAGCAGGCCGGCGATGGCGGCGCGCACCGCCGGGTCCGCTGCGTGGCGAGCGGCAAGCGCTGCGCGCGTCTGCGCGAACGCCGCCCAGCGCGCGCTGCGGCCGCGGCGCGCCAGGGCGTCGCGGAACTCGCGCGCCGGCTCGGCCAGCGCGGTGCCGCCACTGCGCAGCAAGGGCGCGTAGACCTGCGGTGCCAGCGGAAAGTGATGGTCGTAGTAGGCGACCAGCAGGCGTCCCGAGGCGGCGTCGAACTGCAGCCTGAGCTCGTCGTCGGCGATCGCCTGCCCGTAGGGTTTGCCGAGAAACGGCGCGGCGACGCGGCCGCGCAAGGCCGGATCGTCGACCGCCCAGTCGATGTCGAAAAAGTTCGCATAAGGACTGTCGCGGCCCCATTCCAGGGTCTCCAGCCACCAGGCGTTGTCATGGCCGCCGACACCCATGTGGTTGGGCACGATGTCGATGATCAGGCCCATGTCGAGGGCGCGCAGCGCTTCGACGAAGCGGCGCAGCGCCGCTTCGCCGCCCAGCTCCGAATTGATGGCGCCGTGATCGACGACGTCGTAGCCGTGCATGGAGCCGCTGCGGGCGACGAGGATCGGCGAGGCATAGACGTGGCTGATGCCCAGCCGCGCCAGATACGGCAGCTGCTCGCGCGCCGCATCGAAACCGAAATCGCGATGCAGCTGCAGCCGCATCGTCGCGCGGATACTGGATTCATGCGCCATGGACTTCAGCTCCCGCGCGGCCGTTCGGCGGCGAGCCGGGCGAGCCTTGCCTGCACTTCGGGTTGCTGGAAGAGATCCGCCGCCGGTGCCGGCAGCCGGCGTTGCCAGTTGGGATGCTCGGCGACGGTGCCTGGCAGATTCGGCTGTTCGAGCAGGCCCAGCAGATCCTCGATCGGCGCGATCGCCAGTTGCGAGGGCGTGCTCGCCACATACTGCAGCGCGGCGTCGACCGCCGCCTCGGCCTGATCGGCGGGCGGCGCCTCGTGTTGCCGGACCACGCCGGCGTGCCGGTACGCCGCCCACAGCGTGCGACGGTCGAGCGCGCGCTCGTCGCGGTCCTGCTGCTCGCCGCTGTGCGGTGCGAACAGCTGCAGCTGCGCGCGCCAGTCGATGTCGCGGCCCTGCCACCAGCCGCGGCTGCTCGGCAGATCGTGCGTGCTGGTCGTCGCCATGGCCTCGACCGGCCAGCGCGAAGGTTCCACGAACAGGCCGTGATCGCGCTCGAACCACAGCACGCGCATGCCGAGGATGCCGGCGCCGTACAGGCGCTCGCGAAAGCCGTCCGGCACGGTGCCCAGGTCCTCGCCGACGATCAGGGCGCGGTGTCGTACCGACTCCAGCGCAATCAGGCGCAGCAGATCGTCGAGCGGATAGCGCAGGTAGGCGCCTTCGGTCGCATGTGCGCCCGGCGGCACCAGCCACAGCCGCTGCAGGCCGAGCACGTGATCGATGCGCAGGCCGCCGACCTGCCGCAGCGCCGCGCGCAGGGTCTCGATGAACGCCGCGTAGCCGCCGCGGCGCATCGCGCGCGGCGAGAACGCGGTCAGGCCCCAGCTCTGGCCCAGCGCATTGAGCAGATCCGGCGGCGCGCCGACCGACAGCTTGCCGAGCATCTCGCGCTGCCGGCTCCAGGCATGGCTGCCGCCGCCGTCGGTGCCTACCGCCAGATCGCCGATCAGGCCCACTGCCATGCCGGCCTCGCGCGCGGCGCGCTGCGCGTCGCCCAGCCCCTTGGCGGCGAGCCACTGTGCGAACAGGTGGAAGCGCAAGTCCTCGCGATGCGCGTCGGCGAAGGCGGCGACGGCGGGCGAGCGCGGATCGCGCAGCTCCGCCGGCCAGTCGTGCCAGGACCAGCGGCCCGCCGCGAACTGCCGGGCGTGCAGCGCCTCGAAGCAGGCGTGATCGCGCAGCGCCTCGCCGCCGTCGTCGACGAAGGCGGCGAACGCGCGTGCGCGCTCGCCATCGCCGTCGAGTTGCGGCGACAGCTGTGCATAGCTCGCGCGCAGCAGCTGCATGCGCGCGCGCGCCGCCGCCGGCCAGTCGATCAGCGGCTCCTCCTGCAAGCGCTGCCATTCGGCCTGCAGACCGAGTTCGGCGATCAGCCGCCGGGACTCGGCGTCGCCGAGCAAGGCGGCCGGATCGGCATGCATGGCGTTGATGAACAGCCGGCTCGACGGCGCATACGGTCCATAGCGGTCGGGGTCGGCGGCGAACAGTGCGTGTACCGGACTGATCGCGAGCGCATCGGCACCATGGCCGGCCGCCAGCCGCGCGAACTCGGCGAGCGCGCCGAAATCGCCGACGCCGCCATCGCCGCTGCGACGCAGCGCGTAGAGCTGCGCGGCGATGCCCCAGATCCGCGGCGAGCCGCCGCGGGCGGCGAGCGCGTCGGCGACGCCGAAGGCACGCAGCGGCGCGGCGGCGATGGTGATCTCGCGGTCGTCGAGCTGCAGGCGGTGATAGCCGATCGCCTCCGGCAGCTGTGCCTGCAGCTGACCGTCGCCGCGATCCTCGAAATGCAGGCTTGCGCGGTGGCCGTCCTCGCAGAGCAGCGTCCGTGTGCTGCCGGCGCCGATTTCTCCGGCGGCGATGCGCAGGCTGCCGCCGGCGGTCGCGGTCAGCAGCGGCGGCAGCGTCGCCGCATCGTTGTCGGCGGTCAGCATCGCTTGCGATTCGGCAATCTGCGCGGCGCTGCCGGCCGGCAGATCCAGCGCGGCGAGCAGCGCGCGCAGGGTGTCCGGCGCGACCTCGCGAAGTTCGCCGCGGTAGTCGGTCCAGCGCAGGCTGATGCCGGCCTGTTCGGCGAGGCTGCGTAAGGCGTCGTCGCTCATGAGGTCCTCAAGGTGTCCCTGACGCGCGGGCGCCGGGCGGGTCCAGCCATACGCAGCCGGCACCTGCCGGCAACCGGCCCTGCTGCGCGCTCGCAGCCACGCCGGCCTGGGTTTCGAACAGCAACCGCTGTGCCGGCAGTGCCGCGCCCGGCAGCGCCTGCGCCTCGGCGCCGAAGTTCAGCGCCATCGTCAGCGTGGCGCCGTCGCCGAGCTGCCAGCGGGCGCGCAGCGCGTGGCTGCCGACTGCTGCGGCCTCCAGCGCGCGGGCGCCGCGCAGCCGCGGCATCAGCTGCGTGCGGCGCAATGTCAGCAACTGACGGTAGTAGGCACGCATCGCCTCGGCCGCAGGCCCGTGCTCATCGTCGGGGATCGAACGCTGGAAGGTCTGCGGATCGTTGGGATCGGGAATCTGCGCGCGCCGTGCCGGATCGCTGAACGCGGCGAACTTCGCGAACTCCTTGCGGCGGCCGTCGCGCACCAGCTGCGCCAGCTGCGCACCGTGGTCGGTGAAGAACAGGAAGGGCGCGCGGCTGCCCCATTCCTCGCCAAAGAACAGCAGCGGGATCTGCGGCGACAGCAGGACCATCATCGTCGACACGCGCAGCGCGTCGGCGTCGGCGAGCAGGCTCAGTCGCTCGCCGAAGGCGCGATTGCCGACCTGGTCGTGGTTCTGCTGGAACAGCACGAAGGCGGTCGGCGGCAGGGCCGCGCTCGGTGTGCCGCGCGGCCTGCCGTGCAGCGTCGGCATCGGCTCGCCCTGGTAGCAGAAGCCCTCGCCGAGCACGCGCGCCAGATGCTGCGCCGGCGTGTCGGCGTAAGCGGCGTAGTAGCCCTCGTGCTCGCCGGTCAGCAGGACATGCAAGGCGTTGTGGCCGTCGTCGTTCCATTGCGCGTCGTAGCGCGCGCCGTCGGCGCCGCGCTCGCCACCGTCGAGCAGGCGCGCGTCGTTGTGCTCGTTTTCCAGCACCAGATGCACATGGCGGCCGGGCTCGATGCTGTCGCGCAGCTTCAGCGCCAGCTCGTCGAGGAAGTCCTCGTCGGTGATCGCGTGCACGGCGTCGAAGCGCAGGCCGTCGACGCGGAACTCGTGCAGCCAGTACAGCGCGTTGTCGATGAAGTAGCGGCGCACCTCGGGCCGGCGGAAGTCGATCGCCGCGCCCCAGGGTGTCGTGATGTCGTCGCGGAAGAACGTCGGCGCGTAGGCGTGCAGATAATTGCCGTCCGGCCCGAAATGGTTGTAGACCACGTCGACGAAGATCATCAGGCCCAGCCGGTGCGCCTCGTCGATCAGGCGCTTGAGCGCGTCCGGCTCGCCGTAGGCGCGGTCCGGCGCGTATGGCAGCACGCTGTCGTAGCCCCAGTTGTGGCGCCCCGGAAACTCGTTGAGCGGCATCAGCTCCACGGCGGTGATGCCGAGCGCTGCCAGAGCCGGCAAGCGCGCGCGCACGCCGTCGAAGCCCCCGCAGGCGCCGACATGCAGCTCGTACAGCACCGTCTCGTGCCAGGGCCGGCCGCGCCAGGCCGTTTGCCGCCAGGCGTAGGTCTGCGGATCGGTGAGCAGGCTGTAGCCATGCACGTCATCGGCCTGCGCGCGTGCGGCCGGATCCGGCACCGCCAGCCCGTCGTCGAGGCGGAAGCGATAGCGCGCGCCGGCGGCGCAGGCCACCGTCAGCTCGAAGCAGCCGTCCTCCTGGCGCTGCATCGGCAGCGGTGCGCGGCCGTCGATCTCCAGCTGCAAGGCCGGCTGCGACGGCGCCCAGATGCGGAAGCGCGCGCGGCCGTCGCCGAGCAGCGTCGCGCCGTAATGCAGGCGGTGCTCGTGGCGTGACACCGAGGCGCCGTTCATGCGGCCTCGGCCGGCGCCTCGTCGGCGGCGGATTCATTGTCGGCGCGGGACTGCGTGCTCTGCGACTGCAACAGCGCGGTGTTGAAGCTTTCCTGCGACAGCGTCACCGCCAGCAGGATCATGCTGTGGTGGTCGATCTCGAAACTGCCGTCCTCGACCGTCTCGTCCTGCCGCGTCGGATCGCCGCTGTCGAGCAGCAACTGATACTGCAGATGCGGACTGGGCAGCGCGAAGCGATGGCGCGCGCCGTCGGCGTTGAACAGCGCGACGATGATGCGCAGGCTGCCCTCCTCGTCGCGACAGGCACGGCGCAGGCCGAGCAGGCGCGCATTGCCGTTGTGCCAGTCGTCGGTCGGCAGTTCCTCGCCGCGCTCGTCGAACCAGAACACGTCGCGCAGGCCGGGCGCCAGTTCGATCTGCGCGTGCTGGAAGTAGTGGCCCTGCAGCAGCGGATGCTCGCGACGCAGCCGCAGCATGCGGGCGACGAAATCGCGCAGGCTGGCGCCGCGCTCGGTTTCCAGCAGCGTCCAGTCCAGCCACGACAGCTCGTTGTCCTGGCAGTAGGCATTGTTGTTGCCGTGCTGCGTCTGGCCGAACTCGTCGCCGGCCAGCAGCATCGGCGTGCCGTGCGCCACCAGCAGCGTCGCCAGCATCGCGCGCTTGATGCGATCGCGCTGCGCGAGGATGCCGGCGTCGTCGGTCGGGCCCTCGACACCCCAGTTGCTGCTGTCGTTGTGATCGCTGCCGTCGCGGTTGTCCTCGCCGTTGGCCTGGTTGTGCTTGCCGTTGTAGCTGACCAGATCCTCCATCGTGAAGCCGTCGTGCGCGGTGATGAAGTTGACGCTGGCCCAGGGCCGGCGGCGATGGTGGTCGAACATCTCGGCCGAGCCTTGCAGCCGCGCCGCCAGCGCCGGGCGCAGGCCGGCATCGCCTTTCCAGTAGCGGCGCAGATCGTCGCGGAACTTGCCGTTCCATTCCGCCATGCCGGCCGGATGGTTGCCGATCTGGTAGCCGCCGGGGCCGATGTCCCAGGGCTCGGAGATCAGCTTGGTACGCGCCAGCAAAGGGTCCTGCATCAGCGCGTCGAAGAAACCGGCGCCAGGATCGAAGCCGTTCGGCTCGCGGCCGAGCGTGACGCCGAGATCGAAGCGGAAGCCGTCGATGTGGAACTCGCTGACCCAGTAGCGCAGCGAGTCCATCACCAGCTTGATCACCCGCGGATGACTGAGATTGACGGTGTTGCCGCAGCCGGTGTCGTTGATGTGATGGCGCGGATTGTCCGGCAGCAGGCGGTAATAGGCCTGGTTGTCGAGGCCGCGGAACGACAGCGTCGGCCCCAGCTCGCTGCCTTCGCAGGTGTGGTTGTAGACCACGTCGAGAATCACCTCGATGCCGGCCGCGTGCAGCTGCTTGACCGCCCACTTGATCTGGCCGAGCGTGCCGTCGGACAGGTAGGCGCGTTCCGGCGCGAAGAACGCCAGCGTGTTGTAGCCCCAGTAATTGGTCAGGTCCTGTTCGAGCAGATAACGGTCGCGGACGAAGGCGTGGATCGGCAGCAGCTCGATCGCGGTGACGCCGAGGCTCTTCAGGTGTTCGATCGAGCGCGGATGGCCGAGTCCGCCGAAGGTGCCGCGATCATGCTCGTAAACGCCGTCGCGACGCTTGCTGAAGCCACGCAGATGCGCTTCGTAGATCACCGTCTCCGACCACGGCACGCGCGGCGGATGGTCGTCGCCCCAGTCGAAGTGCTCGTCGACGACGATCGCCTTGGGCACGTAGGCGGCGCTGTCGCGGCGGTCGAACGACAGATCGCCGCGCGGCGAGCCGACGCGGTAGCCGTACAGCGCGTCGTGCCAGCGCAGCTCGCCGGCGAGCTGGCGCGCGTACGGATCGACCAGCAGCTTGTGGCCGTTGAAGCGCAGGCCGTGCTTGGGTTCATAGGGACCGTAGGCGCGATAGCCGTACTGCAGCCCCGGCCGCGCATTGGGCAGATAACCGCGCCAGACGCCGTCGACGCAGTACGGCATGGCCAGGCGCTGCTCGTGCCTGCCGGCCTGGTCGAACAGGCACAGCTCGATCCTCTCCGCCGTTTCCGAGAACACCGCGAACTGTGTGCCGCGACCGTCCCAGTAAGCGCCGAGAGGGCCGTCGACATGTTGCGGTTCGGGCGGGAGGAGGCGGTCGGGGAGGTCGGGGAGCATGCGGGGCTGTCCTTAGTCTTTCGCGTTGCTTAGGGGTGGTTACAACGCGCTTGAGTTGGCTGTTTTGCATGGCTTGCCTTTCGCCCTGTGAGGCGACTTCCTTTTCTTTGCTTGCCCAAAGAAAAGGAAGCAAAAGAAAGGGCACCCCTAGGGCCGCACTCGCGATGCGAGTGCCCTGCGCTGCTCACGTGCTCGGGGCCGGCATCTATGGGACATCCCTGTCCCATAGATGCCTTTCGCGGCCGTCCTGGCCGCTCACCCCTGCGC
>CAMLDZ010000057.1 GCA_946478985.1 uncultured Solimonas sp. | reverse complement strand
CCGCAAAGCGGGTGGCATCACAGCGGCGGCCATAGCGTTAACAGGCCCTAGTCGCACGCGACGCGCTTTCGCGTCTCTTACGCCTTCATCGAGTCCCGCACGCCTGCCGGCGGCCGCGGGCCTTGGTGTCTGCGCGATGCAGTGTTGCCGCCCGCGCGACTGTCACAGCTGTACCACGGTGTGTATCGAGCGCTGTATCAGATCCTGTAACAGCGCCGGCAAAAGAGGCGCGCGAGCCTTGCGCCGTCCTCCGCAACGAAAAACAAAGCGACTTCATAGTCAATGCCTTGCGATCGGCAAGTGATCCACTTCTCAGTACATCGGCGCGCTGGCACCGCGCTTGCGCCCTTGCTGGCAGACACCGCGCGCCGCGGGGCGCCGTCAGCCAGGGAGGCCGATGTGACAGCCAGCGCGCAGCGGGACCGGGAAGCGGCACTGGAAGGCCGCTATGCCAATCACCTGAAGGTGGGGATCAATGCAACGGAGTTCGTGCTCGATTTCGGCCAGTACTACGCGGACGACGGCGCCGCGCGGTTTCACACGCGCATCGTGAGCACGCCCGCGCATCTGCAGGCCTTCGTCGCGCTGCTGCAGCAGTGCCTGCTCGACTACGAGCAAGAGCACGGCGCGATCGCAGCGCTCGGCGGAGCGCAGTGATGGCCAACGTCTTCGCGATCCATTCGGCGACGAACTCGCTGCTGACGTTTCTCAAGAACGCCTATCGCAACTCGCCGCTGAAGGACACCGCCTGCGACTTCAAGCTGTTGTCGAGCGGCGAACTGGCGGCCGATGACGATCTCGGCACCTGCCTGTCGTTGTACGTGTACCGCATCACCGTTAACGACCAGTTGCGCAACGTGCGGCCGGTCGAGACGCCGCGCAAGCCGGTGCCGCTGCCGCTGGACCTGCATTTCATGCTCACCGTCTGGGCCGGCACCGCGGAGACCGAGCACAACGTGCTCGCCTGGGCGATGCAGCAGCTGTACCGCACGCCGGTGCTGGACCGCTCGGTGCTGTCGGCGTCCGGCGGCTGGGCGCAGAGCGATGTCGTGCAGATCATTCCTGCAGAACTGTCGGTCGACGACATGACGCGGATCTGGGATGCGCTGGCGCCGAGCTACCGGCTCAGTGTCTCCTACATCGCGCGGATGATCCGCATCGACGCCGACAGCGAGCCCGATGCCGCGCCGGTGGTCGCGCAGCGCTTCGCGTTTGCATCGGTGGAGTCGCTGTCGTGATGCTCGAAGCCGTCGAACGCCGCGTGCTCGGTGCGATCGACTTCGTCGATGCCGCTACCGGCCTGCCGGTGCGCGCGCCGCTGCAACTGCGCGCCGCGCAGCTGCGCCTGCGCCGCAACGGGTCAGGGCTCTGGGTGGTGTTCGGTGCAGACGGTCTTGAAGCGCACGACGTCTTCGCGGCGCCGCCGGCAGCACCGGCACTCGGCGCGCACAGCTATACGGTCGAGGTCAGCGATCCGGCGCAGCGCTACCTGCCGCGTCGCTTCACGCTAAAGCTGCCGCGCGATCCGGACCCCGCGCATGCCGCGCAGGCGGATTCGCTGCTGCGCGCACAGACCGTGCAACTGTACGGCTCGCCGGCGGCGCCGCTGGCGCCGAACTGGGCGCGGCTGCGGCTGAGCCTGACGCGCGTCGGCAGCGGCGAGCGCATCGGCGGGGCCTTCGTCCGCGTCACGCCGGCGCTGGCCGGTGTCGCCACCGCGCGCGGCCTCAGCGATGCCGGCGGCGAGGCGCTGCTGGCGGTGCCCGGCATTCCCAAGCTGATGGCCAGCGGCGGCGGTGGCGGCGCGGTCGTCACCGACCGCATCGACGCGACGCTGCTGGTCGTCGTCGATCCGGCGCTGGCGCAGTTCACCGCCGCCGCCGATCTGCTCGCCGCGCGGCTGGCGGCGCTGCGCGGCAGCGCGCAGCTCGCCGATCCCGACGATCTGGAAGCCCGCGCGGCGACGCTGATCCGCGTCGAGCAGCCGATCCAGCTCGCCTCGGGCGCGGCGCTGCATCTGGACCTGCAGGTGCCGGCATGAAGCGCGCCGGCCGCCATCACCACGCCCACCACCACGCCACCACCGGCGTCGCGTTCTTCACAGGAGTTTGAACATGGCCGAATACCTGGCCCCAGGGGTCTACGTAGAGGAAACCAGCTTCCGCTCGAAGTCGATCGAAGGCGTCGGTACCAGCACGACCGGCTTTGCCGGTGTCGCCCGCAAGGGTCCGGTCGGCGAAGCGCCGGAGCTGATCACCAGCGTCGCCGACTTCGAGCGCATCTATGGCGGCCTCGGCGAGCTGCGCTTCGCCGGCGCCAGCGCTGCGCAGCCCAACTACCTGGCGCATGCGGTGCGCGCGTTCTTCGACAACGGCGGCGCGCGGCTGTACGTGTCGCGCGTGTTCGCCGCCGAGCAGAACAAGACCGCCGCCGATTACAGCGCCAAGGTCCAGCTCAGCGGCGACGCCACCAACGGCGTGCTGCTGGTCGCGCGTGCGCCGGGCTCCGGCGGCAACGCCACCGCCGTGTTCCAGCAGACGGCGACGCCGGCCACCTGGGCGGGTTTCGACGCGGCACCGGAAGGCAGCATCGCGCGCGTGCTCAAGGTCGACGGCAACAACAGGAGCTGGGAGCTGTACGCCAAGCTCAACGACGGCGGCACGATCAAGTGGAAGGGCACGGCCGATCTGGTCAAGCCCGGCAACGCCAAGCCAGGCGACGCGCCGGGCGGCGAGGCCTATCTGCTCGGCGTCTCGCTGACGGTGGCCGACGCCGACGGCAACGCCAGCGGCTATGAGGATCTGAGCTATTCGCCCCGGCATCCGCGCTGGATCGGCGGCGTGCTCAAGGCCGCGCCGTCGAGCCGCGCCGAAGCGCTCGTCAACCTCGTCGCGCTGCAGCTCAAGGGCACCGGTGTCACCGACCTCGCGTTCGCCAAGGCGCTGTTCAGCGCGCAGCCGGCGATCAATGCGCAGCGCATCTACGACGAGCCGCGCCGCAGCTTCACGCTCAGCGGCGGTGCCGACGGCGCCGCGCCGGCGGCCAGCGATTTCGACAGCGCGCTGAACCTGCTCGACGGCATCGAGGACATCTCGATCATCGCCGCGCCCGGCAACTCGGCGCTGGCCGATTACGAAGGCATCCAGAACGCGCTGATCGCGCACGCCGAGAAGCGCCGCGCCTACCGCATCGCGGTGCTCGATACGCCGGTCAACAAGACCGTCTCGGAAGCGCGCGACATCCGCGGCAAGATCGATTCGACGCGCGCCGCGCTGTACTACCCCTGGGTGGTCGTCAGCAATCCGGCCTGGCGCGCCGGCAGCAGCGAGCCGCGCGAGATCAAGCTGCCGCCGTCCGGCTTCGTCGCCGGCATCTACGCACGCAACGACAACCAGCGCGGCGTCTGGAAGGCGCCGGCCAACGAGGTCGTGCTCGGCGCGCTGCGCTTCGAAACCGATATCAACTTCGCGCAGCAGGAAGTGCTCAACCCGCTCGGCGTCAACTGCCTGCGCTACCTGTCCGGCCGCGGCTACCGGATCTGGGGCGCGCGCACCGTGACCTCGGACCCCGAGTGGAAGTACGTGAACATCCGCCGCTACTTCAACTACCTCGAAGCCTCGATCGACCGCGGCACGCAATGGGCGGTGTTCGAGCCCAACGGCGAACGGCTGTGGGCCAACGTCACCGAGACCATCAGCGCCTTCCTCTACAACGAGTGGAAGAACGGCGCGCTGCTCGGCACCAAGCCTGAACAGGCGTTCTTCGTCCGCTGCGACCGCACGACGATGACGCAGAACGACCTCGACAACGGCCGCCTGATCTGCCTCGTCGGTGTCGCCGCGCTCAAGCCAGCCGAGTTCGTGATTTTCCGCATCGGCCAGAAGACGGCCGACGACCGCTCATAAGGAGAGCCGCCCATGATTCTCCGCGATACGCCTTACGGCGCCTTCAACTTCCTCGTCGATCTCGGCGGCGGCGTCGCCGCCGGCTTCTCCGACGTCTCCGGCCTGACCACCGAGCTGACGGTCGCCGAATACCGCAACGGCAACGAGGCCGAGAACCACGTGCGCAAGATTCCCGGCGTGCACAAGACCTCCGACGTCACCTGCAAGCGCGGCCTGATCGGCGCAAGCGAGCTGTTCGAGTGGATCAAGCAGACCCGCACCGACGGCTACAAGGCCAAGCGCACCGTCGTCATCACCCTGCTCGACGAGTCGCGCAATCCGGTACAGAAATGGAAGCTCGCCGGCGCCTTTCCGCTCAAGCTGACCGGTCCTACGCTGGCCGCCAAGGGCGGCGGCGACGTGGCGATGGAAGAGCTGGTGCTGTCGGTCGAAGGCCTCGAAACCGAATAGCCGCCGAGCCCGCGCCATGATCCCCGGCATCCGCATCGAGCCCGAGGCGCCGCCCGGCGCCAGCCACGCGCTGCGCAGCGACGTCGCCTGCTTCATCGGCTACGTCGCCCGTCGCCGCGCGCCCGGCGGCGGCTACACGCGGATACCCAAGGCGCTGCGCGATGCCCTCGATCGCGCCGGCTGGCTGGCCGGACCGTATCAGCGCGCTGCCGATATCGAAGCCTTGCTCGACGTGCCGGTGCCGATCGACGGCATCGAGATCTTCGAGCAGCTGTTCGACGGCGACAGCCGTGCCGCCGGCGACGGCCTTACGCGGCTGACCGCGTATCTGGCCGCCGCCGTGCGCTCGTTCTTCGCGCAGGGCGGCCGGCGCTGCTGGCTGGTCCGCGTCGGCGATCCCTGGCCGTACCTGGCGCCGCGCGCGCAGCGTCTGGCCCAGCTGCGCGGCGACGGCGGCGTGCCGCTGATTCCCGGCTTCGATGCCGACCTGGCGGCGCCGGTGCTGCGCGGCTCGCCGGCCGATCCGGCCAACTGGCACGGTGCCACGCATCTGTTCGGACTCGACGAGGTGTCGTTCGTCTGCCTGCCGGATCTCGCCGACGCGCTGCGCGTCGACGGCATCGCACCGGCGCCGGTCCATGTGCCGCCGGCGCCGCCGGAGCAGTTCATCGAATGCGCGGTCAATGCGCTGCCGCCCGACGATCTGGCGCGCGTGCAGGCGCTGCCGGCGCCGACGCTGGACGCCGACGGCTACACGCAATGGGCGCGCGCGCAATCGCTGCTCTGCGATCTGCTGGCGCGGCCGCGCGCCGGCCAGCATCGTCGCGACGTGCAGCTGATCGCCGCGCTGCCGCTGCCGCAGGCACCGCGCACGACGGCGCTGACGCGCGAGACGCCGGCCGCCGATCCGCTCGGCTTCCTGCGCGAGCGCGGCTGGCTGGCCGCCGCGCAGGCGCCGGGCCAGCTTGGCAGCGCCTTCCTGCAGCTGGCGTATCCGTGGGTGGCGAGCAGTGTCAACACGCGCCTGCCGGGCGGGCTGGAAAGCCCGGACGGCGTGCTGGCCGGCGTCATCGCCCGCAACACCTTGCTGCGCGGCGCCTACCGCAGCGCCGCCGGCAGCGCGCTGATTGGCGTGCGCCGGCTGTGCCCGCAGCTGTCGCGCGCGCAGACGCTGCGCGTCGAGCGGGTCGGCGCCAGCGAGCTGGTGCTGGCCGACAAGCTCTCGCTGTTCGCGCCGTCGCCGCTCGGCTTCCAGCTGGCCAGCGATGTGACGATGAGTGCCAGCGCCGACTGGCGCGCCGCCAGCGTCAACCGCCTGCTCGGCGTGATCCTGCGCGCCGCGCGCCGCGTCGGCGAAGAACTGATGTTCGACGTTTCCGGCGAGCACCTGTGGCGGCAGCTGCGCGAGCGCCTCGGCAGTCTGATGGAGGCGCTGTGGCGGCGCGGCGCCCTGGCCGGCGCCAGCAGCGCGCAGGCCTATGCGCTGCGCTGCGACCGCACGACGATGACGCAGGACGATCTCGACAGCGGCCGCGTCATCGCCACGCTGGAGTTCACCGCCGCGCAGCCGCTGGAAACGATCAGCATCAGCCTGAGCCTGTCGTCCGCCGGCGTCGGCGTGCGGGAGCACGCGTGATGGCGATCGGCTTCTCCGCCAGCGCGTCGGCCAGTGTCGGCATCGGGTTCGGCGGCAGCGACGCCGCCGGCACGCCGGCCGTGGCGCCGCTGCATCCGTTCCGCTTTCTGGTCGAGTTCGCCGCCGTCACGCTCAGCGACGACAGCATCGGCGAGGCGGTGCCGCTGGCGGCCGGCGCCTTCGCCGAGGTCAGCGGCATCGAGGCGACGATGGAGCCCAGGCTGATCAAGGAAGGCGGCCACAACTACGGCAGCCACCAGCGCGCCGGCACCACCAGCTTCGCGACGGTGATCCTCAAGCGCGGCATGACCGGCTCGCGCGATCTGTGGAAGTGGTTCGCGCTGCTGCAGGGCGCCGACAGCGAAGGCCGCGGCGCCTACGCGCACCGCCTGCAGGTGACGATCACGATGCAGGACCACGCCGGCGAACCGGTGCTGAAGTGGCAGCTCCGGCGCGCGATGCCGGTCAAGTTCAAGGCCGCCGACCTCAACGCGCGCGCCAGCGAGGTGGCGATCGAGGAGATCCATCTGGTCCACGAAGGCCTGCAGGGGATGGCGCCATGAGTCTGGAGAAGGCGTACTTCCAGAAGAAGGGCGACAGCGCCAGCCGCGTCGACGTGCACTTCAACCCGGTGTCGCTGCAGTACACGATCAACAACCAGCTCAAGAGCGACGATGCCAGCGGCGGCGCCGGCGCGCAGAAGGCCAAGCAGTACGTCAGCCAGACCACCGCCAAGCTGGAGATGGAGCTGGTATTCGACACCACCGCCAGCGGCGCCGACGTGCGCGCGACCACCGCCAAGCTGCAGGCCTACCTGCAACCGTCCGCCGATGCCAACCGCGTGCCGCCGGTCGTCGAGTTCCACTGGGGTGTCTACAGCTTCGGCGGCATGGTGGAGTCGTACAAGGAGACGATCGACTTCTTCGCCAGCGAGGGCGTGCCGCTGCGCGCGACCGTCAATCTGGGCCTGGTCAACCAGGACGCCGAATCGATCTTCGCCGGGCCGGCCACGCGCGATGCGCCGGCGCGGCCGGAGCCCTCGCTGGTGTCATCGCCCAACGGCGCCGCGGGCCTGGCCGCCGCCGGCGGTGCGCCGGGCGCGGCACGCGCGCTGGCCAGCGCCAACGGCATGGCCAGCCTGCGCTTCTCGGCCGGCGCCGAGTTCGCCGTCGGCGCGGCGGTGGAACTGAAGGCACCGGCGGCGTTCGCCAGCGGCGGTGCCGGCTTCGGTCTTGGTATGGGTGCATCCGCCGGCGCCGGTATCGGCCTGGGCGCCGGTGCAGCGCTGTCGGCCGGTATCGGCGTCAGCGCTTCCGCATCGGCGGGCGTGTCGGCGAGCGCCGGCGCGTTTGCCGGCTTGCGCGCCGGCGTCTCGGCTTCGGCCGGCAGCGCGCGGCTCGATGTCGCCGCGCTGACGCGGCCGGCCGCCAGCGTCGCGCTACCGGCCTCGGCCGGTGCCGAGTTCTCGCTCGGCGGCAGCGCCAGCGCGTCCGCCGCCGCCGGCCTGGGTGCCGATGTCGGCGTCGGCGTCTCTCTCAACGCGCGGCTCAGTTTCGACCGCTGAAGGAAAACCTCATGAGCGTGATCATCGACGAGTTCGAAGCCAGTATCGAAGCGCCGCGCGAGCGCGGCAGCGGCGACGGCGCAGCCGCGCCCGGCGCCACGGCCGCGCCGTCGCCGGACGCTGCACAGCTGCGCGAGCTGCTGCTACGGATCGAGGAGCGCCGGCTGCGGCTGGCGGCGGACTGAGCATGGATCTGCGAGCAAAGTGCCCTCACCCCAACCCCTCTCCCGCAAGCGGGAGAGGGACTTGCAACGCGGTTCTGAAGCTCACCCCTCTCCCGCCTGCGGGAGAGGCGTTTGGCTACTGTGGAGTGACTCAATGTCACTCCACAGCCTGTCCAAACGCGGGAGTGAGGGTCCGCCGCCATGGGTGAAATGCGCCTCGCCGACGCCGCCGTCTACAACGCGCGGCCGACGCTGCGGCTCGACGGCCAGGAGAGCGTGCGCCTCAACGCCCTGTTGCGGCGTATGGAGATGCGCGAGCAGGAAGGCGGGCTGGCGGCGCTGGAACTGTGCTTCGCCAACTGGGAGAGCAGCGAGTCCGGCGGCGCCGGCTATGCCTTCGAGGACGAGGCGCTGCTCAAGCTCGGTGCGCGCATCAGCGTGCATGCCGGCGCCGTATCGGCGCCGCAGGAGATCTTCCGCGGCCGCATCAGCGCGCTGGAACTGGCGCTGTCCGGCGATGGCGCGCCGGAGCTGGTGGTGCTGGCCGAGGACGCGCTGCAGGGCGCGCGGCTGCAGCGCCGCATCCAGGCCCACGAGCACCTGAAGATCGCCGATCTGGTGTCCAGCGTCGCCGCCAGCCTGTCGCTGACGCCGCGCGTCACCGGCTTCACCGACGACATCGGTACCTGGGTACAGTTCAACGAATCCGATCTGGCTTTCCTGCGCCGGCTGCTGCGCCGCTACGACGGCGATCTGCAGGTGGTCGGCGCCGACCTGCAGGTGTCGCCGCGCGCCGAGGTGTGCCGTAACGCCATCGAGCTGCAGTTCGGCGGCCAGCTGCAGCGCGTCCGCGTCAGCGCCGATCTCGCGCATCAGGTCACGGCGGTCAGCGTCAGCGGCTGGAACGCGCGCGACGGCGCCGCGGTGCAGGCACGCGCCACCAGCGCGGAACTCGGCCCCGGCAGCGGCCGCAGCGCGGCGCAGCTGCTGGCCGATACCTTCGGTGAGCGCGAGGAGCACATCGGGCATCTGGCGGTTGCCACGGACGCCGAAGCGCGCGCGATCGCCGCCGCGGCGTTTGCCGAGCGCGCCCGCGGCTTCGTCCGCGTCGACGGCCGCGCGCAAGGCAATCCGGCGCTGCGCGTCGGCAGCGAGCTGACGCTGGCGCATGTCAGCCCGCGCTTCGACAACCGCTACTACGTGACACGCTGCTGCCATCGCTACGACCTCGCGGACGGCTACGTCACCGACTTCGGCGCCGAGAGCGCATATCTGGGGAATCCCTGATGCCGCGCGACGGCTACTTCAGTGCGTCGCCGTACTCGGGCCAGGCGGCGTACCTGGCGCGCGTGGTCGCGGTCGATGATCCGGACGGCCTGTCGCGCGTGCAGCTGCGCGTGCTCAGCCAGCACGCCGAGCGCGAAGCCGAGATCTGGGCGCGTGTCGCCGTGCCGTTCGCCGGCAAGGATCGCGGCGCCTTCTTCATTCCGGACGTCGACGACGAGGTGCTGGTGGTGTTCATCGGCGGCGACACGCGTTTTCCGGTGGTCGTCGGCAGCCTGTGGAACGGCCACGACACGCCGCCGGAAGCGCTCGGCGGCAGCGGCACGCGTGTCGACCGCTGGACGCTGACCGGCAAGGCCGGTACGCGGATCGCCATCGTCGAGGAAAGCCCGGCCAGCGCGACGATCTCGTTCGAGACGCCCAATGGCGTGCAGGGCACGCTGAGCGATCAGGGCGCCGGCAAGATCGAACTCAGCTGCAACGGCAGCACGCTGACGATGGAGCCGCAGAAGATCAGCATCCAGTCGGCTGGCCCGGTCGAGGTGCAGGCCAGCCAGGTCAAGGTGTCGGCCGGCATGGTGCAGGTCGACGCCGGGCTGTCGAGCTTCTCCGGCGTGGTCCGCTGCGACACGCTGGTCGCCTCGACCGTGGTGTCGACGACTTATACGCCGGGGGCGGGCAACATATGGTGAGCATCGTCGCCCGCCGCCAGGCCGTCGCGCAGCGTCGCGCGCTCGCGCATGACGATCACGCCGTGCTGCTGCGGCCGTTCGTGCCGGCGCGTGCCGGCGCCGAAATCTCGGCGATGATCGTGCGTCGCAAGGATCAGGACTTCATCGCGCGCATGCTCGCCGATCTGGCGGCGCCGGGCGGCGTGGCGCAACTTCAGCTCGCCGACGATCGCGTCGACTACAAGTTCCGTAGCGGCGCCGCCGGCGATGGCGCCCTCAAGCTGTTCCAGCCGGTGCATCGCGTGTTCAATCTCGTGGTGCTGGAAGCGGTCTGCGAGCGGCCCGGCCAGCCGCGCCTCGATCCGCGCAAGATCGACAGCGCCGGTTTCGTGCTGCGCCGGCGCAGCGGCACGGGCTGGCAGGCCTGGTTGCAGGGCGCCGATGGCCTGCGCGGCTGGGTGGCGAGCGATGCCCATGTCGGCGGCGATGCCGATCCCGATCCGGCGCGGCGACCGGCGTCGCGCTCGGCGGGCCATCCGGAGATCAACCGCCAGCTGGCCCTGCGCAAGCCTTTCGACCACGCCGCCGAACAGGTCACGCCCATGTTCGTCGCGCCGCCGGATGTCTGTGCGGCGGCCGGGCGGACGATTCTCTACGGCATCGTGCCGGTGACCAGTCACGAGCAGTCCGAAACCGGTGCGGCGCCGGTGCGCTATGGCGAGGACGCCGACGAGCGCAACGCCATCCGCGAGCATCTCTCGCACTATCTGAAACAGGGCAGCGGCTTTGCGCTGCCGCGTGCCGGCCTGGCGCTGAGCGCCGGCTGGGCCGACGAGTCGGCGGTCAAGGCCGAACAGACGCAGGCCGAAAGCGGTGGCGACGTCGCCCGGCTCGGCCATTTCATCGTGCTGCTCAACCAGCTGGCGATCGAGTTCGGTGCTTTCGGCGAGTCCGCCGAGGCGCGCGCGCTGTTCACCGTGCTCAATGAGCTGCGCCTGCCGCTGCGCGAGGAAGTGCGGCTGCTGCGGCGCGGCTGGCAGATGCTCCCGGCGCTGGTGGTGATCGAGACGATCGCCGCCGGCGATTTCCTCAAGACTGCTGCCGACGTGCTCGTCGGCCGCGGCGACGGCGACGGCCAGATCATGCCCCTGCGCTGGCCGACGCTCGACGCCGCCTATGCCGAGCGTCTGCTCGATGCGCTGCTCGCCTGTCTGTCGGCGCGCTACAGGGCGCTCAAGCCGCAGGCCGGCCGCTTCGACAACGCCGACGCCCGCTACGCGGTACGCGCCTTCATCCGCGTCAGGCGCGACGACGGCTGCGCGCCGCAGCTGGTGTGGACGGCGCGCGCTTCGGAGGCGTTCGCGATCGCGCCCTGGTACGACAGTGCCGGCGCACCGCCGGTGCAGATCGCGCTGCCGGATGCATCGGACCGCGCGTTCCTGAAGAAGCTCAAACCCAATGTCGCTTTCGCGCTGCCGCCGTCGCTGATGAACCTGCTGCAAGCCAACGACGCCAAGGCGCTCGCCGACGGCGACGGCAAGAGCGGCGGCGCGTTCGGCGTCGGCTGGATCTGCTCGTTCAGCATTCCGATCATCACGCTGTGCGCGTTCATCTGTCTGAACATCTTTCTCAAGCTGTTCGACATCATTTTCAGCTGGATGATGTTCATCAAGATCTGCATCCCGTATCCGAAGAAGGGAGGCGACTGATGGAGTCCCGCCTGCCTCCACCGCTGATCGGCTGGCCGCTGCTGCCGCTGCCCGATGCCGATGGCCAGCTGCGCTTTCCGACGCTCGAACAGAGCGTGCGCCAGCAGATCGAAGTGATCCTGCGTACCGGCCGCGGCGAACAGCTGATGCGGCCCGACTACGGCGCCGCGCTGTCCGAGTTCCTGCACGAGCCGAACACCGTCGGCACGCGCAAGCGGCTGCATGACCGCATCCATGAATCGCTGGCGCGCTGGGAGCCGCGGATCCTCATCGACCGCATCGAGCTGACGCCGGTCGCCGACACCCCGACCGCCTTGCGCGTGCAGATCGCCTATCGCCTGCGCCGCAGCGGTGCGTCCGCCGAGATCGGCGTGACGCTCGTCCTGGAGAATGCCTGATGCCGATCCGGCCGCCCGCGCTCGATGATCGCGGCTTCGACGATCTCGTCGCCGAACTGACCGCGCGGATTCCCGCGCACACGCCCGAATGGACCCACCCGCGTCCCGGCGATCCGGGCATGACGCTGGTCGAGCTGTTCGCTTGGCTCGCCGACACGATCCTGTACCGCGCCAACCTGATTCCGGAGCGCCAGCGTCTGGCTTTCCTGCGCCTGCTCGGCATGCCGATGCGTGCCGCGCAGCCGGCGCGCGGGCTGATCAGCGTGACGATCGACGCGCGCGACAGCGCGCCGGTGGTCAAGCTGCCGCCGTTCTCCGGCATCTCCAAGCCGCTGGCTTTCGAGACGCTGGACGAACTGACGGTGCTGCCGGTGACGGCGCAGGCCTACTACAAGCGCCGGCTGGACGCCGCCGAGCAGAAGCAGTTCGCGCAACTGCTGCCCGATCTGGGCCAGGTCTACGAGCTGTCCGGCACGCCGGTCGGCTACGTGACGACGCCGGTGTTCATCGACAACGCTGCCGAGGCGCGGGGCTTCGATCTGGTCGGCGAGGCGCTCGACCAGTGCCTGTGGCTGGCGCTGCTGGCGCCCAAGGCGGAGCTGGTCGATGCCGCACGCGCCGCGCTCGGCGCCGACAGCGAAGGCCGCCGCCAGCTGCTCAATGTCGGCATCGCGCCGGCGCTGACGGTGCCGGCGCTGTTCGAGGACATCGGCCCGCGCGCGCGGCTGCCGCATCTGTGGGAGGTCAGCACCGGTCGCGAAGACGGCGGCGAGGCGGACTACCTGACGCTGGAAGTGATCGAGGACCGCAGCGCCGGGCTGACGCAGAACGGCGTGCAGCGCCTGCTGCTGCCGGGCGCCGGCGACATCGGTGTGCCGGCCAACGACGTGCGCGTGCAGCTCAAGGCCGGCGTCGGCGACCGCCCGCCGCGGATCGACGATCCGGCCACTGCCGAGCGCCTGGTCACCTGGCTGCGCCTGCGTCCGGACCCCAAGGCCAAGCTCGCCGCGCTGCAGCTGTCGTGGCTCGGCATCAACGCCGCCGCCATCGACCAGCGGCAGACCATCGCCGGCCGCGTGCTCGGCGTCAGCAGCGGTGCCGCCGATCAGGAGTTCGCGCTGGCGGCGACCGCGATCGAGGCGGATTCGCTGCAGCTGCAGGTCGAGGAGACCGGGCTCGGCTACCGGCTCTGGCAGCGCGTCGACGATCTGGCGCTGCACGGTCGCGATGCCGCCGTTTACAGCCTGGACGCCGAGGCCGGCAGCGTGCGTTTCGGCGACGGCGTGCGCGGCCGCATCCCGGAGGCCGGGCGCAGCATTCGCGTCGCCTCGATGCGCGCCGGCGGCGGCGCCGCCGGCAATCTGCCGGCGGGCAGCCTGACGCTGCTCGACGGCCTTGGCGCGGCGCGCAGCACGCCGCCGGTGAAACTCAAGCTGCAGCAGCCGCTGGCGCTGACGGACGGTGCCGATGCCGAGACCCTGGCGCAGGCCGAGCAGCGCATTCCGGCGACATTCCGCCACCGCGATCGCGCCGTCACCGAGAGCGATTACCAGGAGCTGGCAGCGCGCACGCCCGGCGTCGCCGTCGGCCGCGTCGAACTGCTGCCGCGCTTCAAGCCGCAGCAGCGCCGCTTCGAAGTGCCCGGCGTGGTCTCGGTGCTGGTGCTGCCGCAGCGCGAGGGCTTCGATGCGCCGTATCCGCGCGCCGACCGGCCGTTTCTCGAAAGCGTGCACGGCTGGCTCGACGCGCGCCGGCCGCTGGCGACCGAGCTGTACACCATCGGCTGCGAATACGTGCCGCTGGCGCTCAGCGTCGCCGTCAGCCTGCGCGACGGCGCCGCCCGCGAAGCCACGCTCAATGCCGTGCGCGAGGCACTGCGCCGCTACCTGTGGCCGCTGGCGCCGGGCGGCATCGATGGCCGCGGCTGGGCGCTCGGCCGCAGCGTGCAGGACCGCGAGCTGGAAGTGGTGGTGGCCCGCGTCGACGGCGTCGACGGTGTCGCGCCGCTGAAGCTGTTCCGCATGAACGACGGCCGCTGGCAGCTGCTGGCGCGCGACGCGCTCGACCGCAGCAAGCTCGAACTGCTGCCCTGGCAGCTGCCGGAGCTGCTCGGCCTCGTCGTCGACGAGGCCGAAGTCGCCGCCGACACGCTGGCGGTGCCGGCCAGCGTCGCTGCCGGCGGCATCGCCGTGCCGGTCGTGCCGGAGGTCTGCTGATGCGCGGCTTGCCCTCACCCCTGACCCCTCTCCCGCAAGCGGGAGAGGGGCATTCTGTGAGCCGCCGTACTGCTCTCCCAGCGCGCCGCCGCACTTCTCTCTCAGGGCGCCGCCGCACGTCTCCCTCTCCCGCTTGCGGGAGAGGCGTTTGGCTACTGTGGAGTGACTCAATGTCACTCCACAGCCTGTCCGAACGCGGGGTGAGGGCGAATTGATGGACGCCAACGGCCTGCGCTTCTGGCAGCTCGCCGAGGCCGCCCACTGGCACGGCTGGCGCGCCGCCGCCGACGCGCCGCCCGGCGTCGAGTACGACGCCGCGCGCCGCGTGCTGCGGCTTGCCAACCAGCGGCCGGCGCCGCAGCTGGACGAGGACATCGGCCTCGCCAGCAGCGCCGCCGAGCGCGCCGCCGCGGTGCGTGATGCCTGGGGCAGCCGCGCCTGGTGGGACAGCGCGCAGCAGAAGCTGCTCGCCAGCGGCGCCGCCGACGGCGTCGCCGAGCTGGCCGTGCCGGCCGCGCCGATGCCGCCCAGCGATCTCGCCGCCGGTCACGACGGCGTGCTGTATCTGGCGCGTTCCGGCCCGGTGCAGCTGCTCGATCTGCGCGGCCGCTGGGACGCTACGACGGTCGAAGCGGAAGACTTTCAGGCGCACCGGCTCGCCGCCGATCCGGCCGGCGGCGCCTGGGCGCTCGACCGCGGCCGCGGCCGGCTGGCGCGGCTGCGCGGCCGGCCGCTGCCGAAGCGGCCGTACGCGCCGTACCGGCCGTCGACGTTCCGGCCCTGCGTCGACAACCCGGACCCGCCGCGGCTGCAGGTGGCCGGCGACGCGCGGCTGCCGGCCGGCGAGAGCGCGATCGCGCTGGCCTGCAGCCCGGCCGGCCGCGTCGCCGTGCTGAGCTGGAAAGACGGCGAGGACGCGCGGCTGCGCCTGCTCGACGCGCAAGACCGCTGGAGTGCGCCGCTGCTGCTCAAGGGTCTGAAGCATCCATACACGCTGAGCTGGCTCGACGCGCAGCAGATCGCCGTCGCCGCCACCGGCGCCGCCGAGGCCTTCGTCTACGCGCTGCCGCAGACGCCTGCCGACGGTGGTGCAGTGCTGCTGCCGAGCGGTGACTACTATCCGATGCGCGACGCCGCGCGCGCGCCGTTCGTGCAGGGCACCACGCTGCCGCCGCATTACCCGCTGGCCGCCGCTGGTGCGACCAAGCCGCTGCTGCGCCTGTCGCTGCCGGCCTATGCGCGCAGCGGCTGGGCCGCCAACCATGCGCAGCAGGACGACGCGGTGCCGACGCTGTTCGACAGCGGCGAGCCGGACTGCGAATGGCACCGCATCTATCTGGAAGCCTCGCTGCAGCCGGGCACCGGCCTGCGCCTCTGGCTCGCCGCCAGCGAGACGCCGCAGCCGCCGGCGGCGGACGACGCCGGCTGGCATCTGCACCGCTTCGGCCACGCGCGCCGCGACGACGACGTGGCCGGCGTGCCGGACGCCGCCTGGCTGCCGCAGACCTCCGAGCTGCCGTTCCACCCGGGCCTGCTGGCCTGCCCGCAGGAGCCCGGCCGCAGCGGCCTGTTCACGGTGCTGGTGCAGCGCGCCGGCCGCCGCGTGCGCGGCCTGCGCGGCCGCTACCTGTGGCTGCGCGCCGAACTGCTCGGCAACGGCCGGCAGAGCCCGGAGATCGCCGCGCTGCGCGCGTACGGCTCGCGCTTCTCGTACCGCGACCGCTACCTGCCCGAGCTGTACCGCGAAACCGTCTTCGAGCCGGATGCCAGCGACGCCGCCAGCGCCACGCCGGCCGATTTCCTCGACCGCCTGCTCGGCAACTTCGAGGGCCTGCTGACGCCGCTCGAAGACCGCATCGCCCAGTCCTGGCTGCTCAGCGATGCGCGGAGCACGCCGGTCGAGGCGCTCGACTGGCTGGCGAGCTGGATCGGCCTGGCCTTCGACAGCGGCTATCCGCCGGCGCAGCGGCGTACGCTGCTGCAGGCGGCGCCGTATCTGTACCGGCTGCACGGCACCGCCGGCGGCCTGCGCCTGGCGCTGGAGATCGCCGGCGGCGGCAGGCTGCTGCGCGCGCCGCTGACGCAGCGCGGCGCGACGCTGCCGGCGCCGGGCGAGCCGGCCGTCGTCGATGCCGGCGGCAGCGCCGTCAAGGGCCTGGTGCTGGCGACACGCGGCCAGCCGGGTGCCGGCGAGCTGCTGTTCGTCGCCGGCGGACCCGTCAGCCGCGGCGCCGTCGTCGTCGTCGAGAACTTCCGCATGCGTCGTGCGCTGGCGACGATTCTCGGCGCCGATCTGGCCGACGAGGACGATCCGCTGCTCGCCGGCCTGGTCCGCTCCGGCAACTCCTACGTCGGCGACACGCTGTTCCTCGGCGACGAAAGCCAGAAGCAATTTCTCGCGCTGTTCGGCGAGCGCGTGCCGCGCAGCGGCGCCGAGGAGCGCGCCGTCGCCGCTTTCTACGACGAGCTCGCCTACCGCGTCACCGTGCTGGTCCGCGCTTCCGAAACGCAAGCGCACGATGCGGGCGCCGGCCTCGACGAAAAGCTGCTGCGCCGCGTCGCGCGGATGGCGACGCCGGCGCACGTGCTGCTCGACGTGCAGCCGGCGCGCGAGGCGCTGCTGGTCGGCGTCGCCGCGCTGGTCGCCGTCGACACCTGGCTCGGCCGCGAAGCCGCCGCGCAGACCGTGCGCGTTGGCAGCAGCTTCATCGGCATGCGCGATCTGCTCGGCGGCGCGGCGACGCTGGACCCGCGCTTCGAAGCCGCCGGCCATGCCGCCGCCGCGCCGCCGCAGGCCGTGCTGCAGGCACCGGACAGCGCCGAATACGGCGAGAGCTTCGAACTCGACGGCGGCGATTCGCGCGCCGCACCGGGGCGGCGGATCGACCGCTACATCTGGACCTGGGACGCCTGAGCGGCGGCCCTTTCGCACACCCCACAGGAGCACAACATGGCTGAATTCATCGCAGGCAAGACCATCGAGACGGCGGAGAACGTCATCGAGGTCACTTCCACACCGGACAAGCCGCTGCCGATCGGTGTCCACCGCTTCCAGCTGGTCGTCAAGGACGACGCCGGCAATCTCTCGCAGCCGGCGCTGATCGAAGTGGTGGTGCGCGACTCGCAGGCGCCGACCGCGGTGATCGACTTCGCCGACCTGCGCGGCACGCCGCAGCGCGAGCCGGTCGCCGAGGCCGGCAAATCCTTCGGCCTGTCCGGCGCGCGCTCGTCCGACGTGGCGCCCGGCAAGCTCGTCGCCTACCAGTGGACCCTGCTGGCCGCCGATATCTCGCGGCCGACGCCGCGTCCCGTCCCGACGCCCACGCCGACGCCGGTCCGCCCGAGCTGAAGGCCATGGCCGCGTTCGTCGTCGGCGAGCCGGTACGGACCGACAAGCCCTTCGTCGTCGTCGACGCCGGGCTCAGGCCGGGTCGTTACCGCTTCGCGCTGGAAGTCTTCGACAGCGCCGGCAACCGCAGCCGGCCGGCCGAACTGATCGTCAGCGTCGTCGCACCGGCGCCGCCCCCGACCCCGCAACCCCGATGAAGGAGCAGCGCCATGGGCATCGATGAACCGTCTCCACGTGATCCGCTGACGGCACAGGCCGCGCTGGAGCGCGTCAACTACGCCACCGGCGTGATGCTCGATGCGCAGGATTTCGTCGACGAGCAGAGCTACCACCGCGGCCAGCTCGCGCGGGCGCTGGCCTATCTGTGCGGCAGCGGCACCGTCGCCGGCCTGCGCGTACGCGCGCCGGACGCCGACGACCCGACGCAGCACCTGCATGTCGATCCGGGCCTGGCGCTGGACCGCCACGGCCGCCTGATCGAGGTGCGCACGCCGTACTGCATCCGCGTCGTCAACTGGCTCGCGCAGCAGCCGGTCGACGCGCTGACGCAGGCGCTGGCCGCGGCCGGCGGTTTCGACAACGCGCTGATCGTCGACGTCTTCGTGCGCTTCCAGGTCTGCACGCGCGGCAAGACGCCGGCCTTCGCCAGCGGGCCGTTCGACGCCAGCAATGCGTTGGTCGCCGCGCGGCTCGCCGACGCTGCGAAATTCGAACTGCTGCTGCGCGCCGAGGACGCACCGCCGCTGCCGGAGAACGTCTGGCCGGATCTGGCGGCGATCGCCGATCCGGCCGCGCGGCGCAGTGCGCTGGCCGAGGCGGTGCTCGGCGCCTGGCACGGCGGCAGCGATGCGCGCGACGCCCGCGGCGAGCTGGAGCCGCTGCGCGAGCACGTCGACGGTCAGGACACCACGTCGGTGTTCCTCGCGCGGCTGACGATTCCGGTGTCGGCACCGAGCGCCGAGCAGGCGCGGCCGCAATGGCT
>CAMLDZ010000056.1 GCA_946478985.1 uncultured Solimonas sp. | reverse complement strand
GACGTTGAGGGGACGTTCTGGCAGTGCGCAACGCGCGATCGGTGGCGCTCATTCGGTGAAGGTGCTGCGGGCGTACACGGTCGGCGCGGCGTTGCCGGCGCGATGGTAGAAACTATACAGGGCGAGCCGACCGCTGCCTACGAAGACCTCGACGCGCAACTCGAAGTAGGCGCTGCCGGTGCTCATCGCGCTTTGCGGGACGGCTGAAGTATCGAAAACCCCGCGCGCGTTGAACAGCTCATCGGTGAGCTTGGCCGGGTCGCCCAGGCGCTCCTCCAGGAACTGCTTGAGCTTGTCGCTCGGCGTCTGCAGGTTGCCGAGCGCCATCAACAGCAGCGGCGTTGCGGTGTTGACGTTGACCTGCACGTTATCGGCCGGCAGCGCGCAGACATGCGGCAGCAGCTTGGCGTAAATCTCCGCGGTGACGCCCTGTACCGCGAGCAGTTCACTGACGCTCTGCATGCGCCGGTTCGGCACGCGCCGCGGGATGTCCAGGCCCAGGTAGTCGCTGTCCTCGGCGCCATCGATGCCGGTGGGCGTGCTGTCGGCATCGACGTAGTCGCGGATCGCCGAGCCGATGCGGCGGGCCTGGTATTCGTCGACGCCGCTCGCCAGCTGCACCAGGCGCACGAAGATCTGCAGCTCCTGCTGGAACTTGTCGGGCTGGCGCACGCCGAGGTTGTTGAGGTTGTAACGGCCCTGCAGATCGCTGATGCCGCCGCGCAGCGCGCCCTCGTCGATCGGCAGGAAGTCCACCGGCGTCGCCCAGATGTCGTTGAGCGCGTCGATGCGGTTGGCCTCGGCATCGCGGGCGAGTATGGTCTTGCCCCAGGCTTCGACGCCGTCGGCGTACCACCAGGCGATCTCCGATTCCTGCAGGTTCTGCGTGCGGTGCATCGCCAGATTGGCCGAGACCATGATGGCGCTGGCGGCGATCGCCGCCAGCGCGACGATCAGCACGGCGGTGATCAGCGCGATGCCCTGTTGGCCGCGTCTCACGCCTCGCCTCCGGAGGCCGGCGGCTTGGCCGTGCCTGCGCCCGGGCCGCCGGCATCGCTGCCCGGCAGCACCGGAACGCTGCGCTGCGGGTCCAGGCCCAGCTTGAACAGATAGCGCAGCTCGCCCAGATCGCGCAGCTTGAGGCGCACCTCGACGGCCACCGGCGGCGGCGCGGCCGCCGCCTGTTCCGGACTTTGCGTGGTGTTCAGCGCCGGCCACTGCGTCTGCCATTCGCGATTGACGTCGAGAAAGCGCCAGCGCAGGTCGGTGACGCCGGACAGCAACAGCAGATCCACCGGCTTGGAATCCTGCGCCAGATCCAGCGTGCGCCAGCTCAGCCGGTGCAGGCCGTCATCACCCAGCTTGTAGGCGACGCGCTCCAGCGTCGGCCGCGGCAGCCCCATGGGGTTGCGCCAGCCGGCGCGCGTCAGCTCGACGCCGGCGTTGTCGGCGCCGCGCAGCGCCGGCTGCAGGTCACCGAAGCCATCGCGCGCCGGCCGCGGGCTGAGCTGCTGGAAGTCGTCGCGCAGGCGCCGGTAGCCCTTCTGCAGCTCGGCCAGGCGCAGCTGCGCGCGCTCGACCGAATCGCGGGTCTTGAGCACGGCGTCGAGCCCGCCATAGGCGAGCATGGCGAAGATCGCGAAGATCGCGACGACGACGATCAGCTCCAGCAGCGTGAAGCCCCGAACAAGATTCCGGCCGCAGGCCGACCGCTGTCCCTCGCCCGCGCAGCGGGAGAGGGCGGGACCGTCCGTAGCGCGGACGCTGGCGTGAGAGCAGCTTGCCGAGTGCCTCATTGCCGCCCCGCATCCGCGAGAAACCCGGACAGTCGCGCCGACGGCGTCTTGGCCTTGGGCGCGCTGACTTCGACGTCGACGCGGCGCAGGTGCGCGTCGTCGGTGGCCTTGATCGTCGCCTTCCACTTCCAGGTGACGCCGGCCATCTCGCTCTCGCCGTTGCTCTCGCCGACGTCCGCCCACTTGCGGTCGATCGCCAGCTCGGTGAGGCGGTTATGGGCGACCCATAGCGCGATCGTGCGCGTGCGCAGGTAGCCGGCGTTCTCGGTGTAGCGCGCCATGCCGGCGATGATCGCGCCGAGCGCGATCGCCACGACGGCGATCGCCGCCACCATCTCGATCAGCGTGAAGCCGGCGGCGGCGCGCGCGGGCGGGCGGCTCATCGCGGCCTGCTCGCCGGCCGGCTGCTGCGGCTGATGCGACCCAGGCTGTCGATCTCCAGCACATAGACCTCGGCGACGCCGGGCGCCGCCACGTCCAGCGTCGCGCTGCTGGCTTCGCCGCTGGACAGCAGCAGCAACTGCGGCTTCAGCGGTGCGGCATCGCTGGCCTTGTGGCCTTTCTTGTCCTTGGCCTTGTCGTCCGGCAGGCCGGGGTCGGCGGCGGCGGGGTCCTTGCCGTCGGCCTCCTGCTTCTGTTCCTCGGCAGCGGACTTGGCGGCGGCGACCAGCTGCTCCGACGGCACCGGTGCGACCGGACGGCCGTCGACCTTGAGCGTCAGTGTCAGCGGCGGCGGCAGCGCGCGGGGCCGCAGCGGGCCTTCGCGCAGCGGCGCCCACTTGCCGTTGGGGGCGACGGCGACGAAGGCGTAACCGCCGTCGGTCAGCACAAAACCGATTTCCAGCCCACCCATTTCAGCATCTTCCAGCGCCACGCTCAGGAGCTGCTGCAGCCGCTTGGCCTCGGTTTCCAGGGTATCGCTGCCGGCGCGGTTGCTGATCGCCAGCGTCGCCAGCGTCACCAGCACGCCGACGATGGCGACCACCACCAGCAGCTCCAGCAGCGTGAACCCGAACGGCCGGGTGCGGAGCGGGCGCAAGTGGAAAGCTGCGGCGACCGGCGCGCGCCTTAAGCGCCCAGATCCCAGTTGCCGATGTCGGCGTCGACGCCTTCGCCGCCTGGACGGTTGTCGCGGCCCAGCGAAAAGATGTCGATCTCGCCCTTCACACCGGGCTGCAGGTACTGGTAGGGGTTTCCCCAGGGGTCTTTCGGCAGCTTCTGCACGTAGCCGCCGGCCTTGTAGTTCTTCGGCTCCGGCTCGCCGGACGGCTTGGCGACCAGCGCGTCCAGGCCCTGCTGCGTGGTGGGGTAGCTGAAGTTGTCGAGCTTGTACATGTTGAGCGAGGACTCCAGCACGCGGATGTCCTGCTTGGCTTTGGTCACGCGGGCTTCGTCCGGGCGATCCATGATGCGTGGCACGACCACCGCGGCGAGGATGCCGAGGATCACCACGACCACCATGATTTCGATAAGGGTAAAGCCGCCGTGGACACGGCGCGCGCGGATTGGGTTCATTTGGGGATAATGCCGGCTTGGGAATGAAGAGGCCTAGCAAGCGCCTCGATCGATGATAACAAACTCAAATTACCGTTCTGCTGACAGCTGGCGCTGGCCACTGCTGCTGATCCTGACGCTGCTGGCGCTGGCCGCCGGCGGCGATACGCTGCGCCAGGCGCTGGCGTTCGACCGCGCGGCGATCGGGGCCGGACAGGGGTGGCGCTTGCTGACGGGGCACTTCGTTCATCTCGGCTGGTATCACACGGCGCTCAACGCGGCGGGTCTGGTCGTGCTGGTGCTGCTGTGTCCGCAGCCGCTGTCGCTGCGGATCTGGCTGCAACGGCTGCTGGCCTTGAGCCTGGGCATCAGCCTGTGCCTGTACGCGCTGGTGCCGGGCCTGCGGCTTTACGTCGGCCTGTCTGGGGTGATCCATGGACTGTTCCTGCTCGGACTGGTTCCGCAGGCGCTGCGCCGTGATCGGATCGCCGCGCTGGCGCTGCTTTATCTTGTCGGCAAGCTCGTCTACGAGCAGCTGGCCGGTGCGCCGCTATCGGACGAGGCGGCGATCGGCGGCCGCGTCATCACCCAGGCGCATCTCTACGGTTCGCTGGTCGGTCTGGCCTATGGCCTGGCGGCCGGCAGCTTCAGCGGTCGCGAAGGACGGGCCGCCGGCTCCGCCCCTTCGGCCAAAACTCCATAACCCTCATCGTTACACGGGATCACTCCATGACTTACGCAATGCTCTTTCCTGGTCAAGGTTCGCAGTCGGTCGGCATGTTGTCCGGCCATGGCGACCCGACGGTCCGCGCCACCTTCGAGGAAGCCTCGACGGTGCTCGGCTGGGATCTGGCGAAGCTGGTCGCGGAAGGGCCGGTGGAATCGCTGAACCAGACCGCTCGCACCCAGCCGGCGCTGCTGGCGGCCAGCATCGCGGTCTGGCGCGTCTGGCAGGCGCAGCAGGCGCCCGCACCGGCGGTGCTGGCCGGCCACAGCCTGGGTGAATACAGCGCGCTGATGGCCGCCGGCAGCCTGGATTTCGCCGACGCGCTCAAACTGGTCGAGCTGCGCGGCCAGCTGATGCAGGCGGCGGTGCCCCAAGGCGTCGGCGGCATGGCGGCGGTGGTCGGCCTGGACGATGCGGCGATCGAGGCGTTCTGCGCCGACTACCCGGGCGAAGGCGTGCTGGCGCCAGCCAACTACAACGCCCCGGGGCAGGTGGTGGTCGCCGGCAACGTGCCGGCACTGGAATGGCTGGAAAGCCAGGGCAAGGCCCGCGGCGCGCGGATGATCGTGCGCCTGCCGATGTCCGTGCCCTCGCACTGCGGGCTGCTCAAGAGCGCCGCCGACCAGCTGTTCGAGCGCCTGCAGGCGACCCCCATCAAGGCGCCGGCGATTGCGGTCCGCCACAACCTGGATGGCGAGACCCGCCAGGAGCCGGACGCCATCCGCGCCGCGCTGCGCGACCAGCTTTACCGGCCGGTACGCTGGGCGCTGACCATCCAGCGCCTGCAGGCGGACGGCATCGGCAGCCTGTTCGAGTGCGGTCCGGGCAAGGTTCTGGTGGGCCTGAACAAGCGCATTGCCAAGGATGCAAACTCGATCGCGCTCGAAGATGCGGACGGCGTTGCCAAAGCCGTGGCCGCTGTCAAGGCTTGACCGCTCCCGGAGTGGCGCAGCTAACATGCGCGCCACGCAGCCAATCGACATAAGCGCCGCCGTCCTGCGGCAGGCTGAAGAAATCCCCAAACGATGACTGATTCCAGCTCCTCGGCGGCCACCGCCGAGACCCCGCGCGAAGTTGCCCTGGTCACCGGTGCCAGCCGTGGCATCGGCCAGGCGATCGCGCTGCGGCTTGCCCGCAACGGCGCCAAGGTCTATGGCACCGCCACCTCCGCGGCCGGAGCCGCCAAGATCAGCGAAACCCTGGCGCCGTTCGGTGGCGAAGGTCGCGTGCTCGACGTCCGCGATGCGGCGGCCGTCGACACGCTGCTGGATTCGATCGGCGCCGTCAGCATCCTCGTCAACAACGCCGGCGTCACGCGCGACACGCTGATGCTGCGCATGAAGGAAGAGGACTGGGATGTCGTGCTCGCCACCGACCTGAGCTCGGTGTTCCGCCTGTCGCGCGCGGTGCTGCGCGGCATGATGAAGGCGCGCTATGGCCGCATCATCAGCATTGGCTCGGTGGTCGGCAGCATGGGCAACCCCGGCCAGGCCAACTACTGTGCGGCCAAGGCGGGCGTGATCGGCTTCTCCAAGTCGCTGGCGCAGGAAATCGGTTCGCGCGGCATTACCGTCAACGTCGTCGCGCCCGGTTTCATCGACACCGACATGACCAAGGCGCTCGGCGAGGAAGCCCGCAAGGCGCTGCTCGAACGCGTGCCGGCGCAGCGCCTGGGCGCGGCCGAGGACATCGCCGCCGCCGTCGCGTTTCTGGCCTCGCGCGAGGCCGGTTACATCACCGGCAACACCTTGCACGTCAACGGTGGCCTGTACATGGATTGACGCGTCGCCAGCCGACGCATGGGATTAATGCGTGATGGGTCGCCGACTCATTGCGTATTTTTAACGCAGAATCGTGAGCCACAGCCGTTTGAGCCTTGATTTTCCTCTCAAACCGCGCCGGCGCGAGTCTCGCTGTTTCAGTTGTGGTGTTTGTCTACAATACGTCCGCTTCACATATCGACAATTGCGGTCTCAGGAGTAATACATGAGTACGTTGGAAGAGAAGGTAAAGAAGATCATCGCTGAGCAGCTTTCGGTCAGCGAAGATCAGATCACGCCTGAGGCTTCGTTCGTCGAGGATCTGGGCGCCGACTCTCTGGATACCGTCGAACTGGTGATGGCACTGGAAGAAGAATTCGAGATCGACATCCCGGACGAGGAAGCCGAAAAGATCGTCACGTTCCGCGATGTGCTGAACTACATCAAGGCTCACGCTCCGCAGCAGGGCTGATTGAACGCCTCGCTTCCTCTCGACAATCAGTTTTGAGGTATTGCCGATGAGCCGTAGGCGCGTTGTCGTCACCGGCCTGGGAATCGTGTCCCCTGTGGGAAACGATGTCGCCACGGCCTGGAGCAACATCCTCGCGGGGAAGTCCGGTATCGGGCCGATCACGTATTACGACGTGTCGGCCTATACCACCCGCTTCGGCGGCATGATTCACGACTTTGACGCCAAGCAATGGCTGAGCGTCAAGGATGTGAAGCGTACCGATCCGTTCATTCATTACGGCGTTGCGGCTGCCAAGCAGGCGGTCGCCGATGCCGGCATCGAAGTCACCGAGGCCAACCGCGAGCGGATCGGCATCTGTGTCGGTTCCGGTATCGGTGGCATCGGCAGCATCGAAGAAGAATGCCGCGCGCTGCACGCCAGTGGTCCCAAGCGTGTCTCGCCGTTCTTCGTGCCGAGCTCGATCATCAACATGATCTCGGGCTACATCTCGATCGACCTCGGCATCACCGGCCCGAACATCGCCACCGTCACTGCCTGTACGACAGCGACGCATGCGATCGGTATCGGCGGGCGTCTGATCCAGGCGGGCGATGCGGATGTGTTCATCGTCGGCGCCGGCGAAGCCGGTTCGGCACCAGCAGGTCTGGCGGGTTTCTGCCAGGCACGCGCGCTGTCGACACGCAATGACGATCCGACGCGGGCCAGCCGGCCGTGGGACAAGGATCGCGATGGCTTCGTGCTCGGCGATGGTGCCGGCGTGCTGGTCATCGAGGAACTGGAACACGCCAAGAAGCGCGGCGCGAAGATTTACGCCGAGCTGGTCGGTTTTGGCATGTCCAGCGACGCCTACCACATCACGCTGCCGCCGGAAGATGGCAACGGCGGCCGCCGCGCGATGGAAAATGCGCTGCGCGATGCTGGCGTCAATCCGGATCAGGTCGACTACATCAATGCCCACGGCACCTCGACGCCGGCCGGAGACATCGCTGAAACCACGGCGATCAAGACGGCCTTCGGCGAGCATGCGTACAAGCTGTCGGTCAGTTCGACCAAGTCGATGACCGGCCACTTGCTCGGTGCTGCCGGTGGTATCGAGGCGATCTTCTCGGTGCTGGCCCTGCGTGATCAGGTCGTGCCGCCGACGATCAACCTCGACAATCCGGACGAGGGCTGCGATCTCGACTACACGGCGCATCAGGCCAAGGAGCGTCCGCTGAACATCGCGGTGTCCAACTCCTTCGGTTTCGGTGGCACCAACGGCAGCGTCGCCTTCAAGCGTTTCGCCTAAGCACACCACAGACATGTGGCGTGCGCAGCTGCAACACGCCGCGGACCTCGTCGCGATCCATCGCGCCGATCCGCGGCGTTTTCCTTTCCTGCTGCAGAGCGTCGCCGCGCACCGCCTGTCCGGGCGCTGGGACATCCTGTTCGCCTTTCCGGAAGCGGCATTGACGCTGGACGCCGAGGGTCTGCATGGCGCAGCCGGCGGCGAGCGCGATTTCTTTGCGGCTTTCGATGCGATGGCGGCGGCCGAGCCGCTGGCGCCGCGCGACGAGCTGCCGTTCTGCGGCGGCTGGTTCATTTATCTCGGCTATGAAGCGGCGCGCGCGATCGAGCCGCATCTGTTCCTGCCGGATTCGCCGTTCGATCTGCCCGACGCGCTGGCGGTACGCTGCCCGGCGGCGATCCTGCATGACCGCGAGAGCGGCCGCTGCATCGCCATCAGCGAGCGCAGCGATGCGCAACTGCAGGCCCTGATCGAAGCCGCGGCGGGCGCCGCACCGATCGCCACGAGCGGGATCCATGCGCAGATCGACGAGGAAGCCGCGCCGCACTATCTCGATGGCGTGCAGCGCGTGCTCGACTACCTGGCTGCCGGCGACGTTTTCCAGGTCAACCTGTCGCGGCGCTGGAGCGCGACGCTCGACCAGACCGTTGAACCCAGCGATCTGTACCTGCGCCTGCGCCTGCAGAACCCGGCACCGTTCGCCGGCCTCATGCAGTGGCAGGACCGCGCCGTGATCAGCTCGTCGCCGGAGCGGCTGCTGCAGATCGACGAGGGCGTCGCGCAGACGCGGCCGATCGCCGGTACGCGGCAGCGCGGCGGCAGTGCTGAAGAAGACCGGGCGCTGCAACAGATGTTGCGGCAGAGCCTCAAGGAACGCGCCGAGCACGTGATGCTGCTCGATCTCGAACGCAACGACCTCGGCCGTGTCTGCGAGCCCGGATCGATCGAGGTCAACGAACTGATGACACTGGAAAGCTACGCGCACGTGCATCACATCGTTTCCAATGTGCGCGGACGGCTGCGCCGCGATGTCGGCCCGGGCGCCGCACTGCGCGCGGTGTTTCCGGGCGGCACCATCACCGGCTGTCCAAAGGTGCGCGTCATGCAGATCATCGCCGAGCTGGAAGGCGAGGGCCGCGGCCCCTACACGGGCAGCATGGGTTATCTGTCGCGCGACGGCCGGCTCGACAGCAACATCCTGATCCGCACCATGGTCTGGCAGCGCGGCCAGGCGGTGTTCCGCGCCGGCGCCGGCATCGTCGCCGACTCCAACCCCGCCGCCGAGCTCGCCGAAACGCGCGCCAAGGCGCGCGGCCTGCTGCTGGCGCTGGACGCCTCGTGACGCTGGCTTGCCTGATCGACGGCGTGCCGCAATCCACGGTGGCCGCCGACAACCGCGGGCTGGCCTACGGCGACGGCGTGTTCCGTACGATTCTCGTCGCCGACGGCGCGCCCCTGCATCTCGACGATCACCTCGCCAAGCTCGCCGACGACGCCACGCGGCTGCAGCTCGACATGCCGTCGCCGGCGCTGCTGCGTGCCGAGTCACAGGCCTTGATCGCCGCGCGGCAGGACGCACGCGCGGTCCTGAAATGGACGCTGGTGCGTCGTCATGAAGGCCGCGGCTATCGCAGCAGCACTTGCGAGGCGTTGCGCATCGTCAGCCTTGCCGCGGCGCCGCGCTACGCCGATGCCCTGTGGGAGCAGGGCGCCTGCGCCGACTGGTCACCGCTGACACTGTCCGTGCAGCCGCGGCTCGCCGGCATCAAGCATCTCAACCGGCTCGAACAGGTGCTCGCCTCGCGCGACTGGCCGGCCGGCATCGACGAACGTTTGATGTGCGATCATGCCGGCCACCTGATCGGCGGCACGCGCAGCAATCTGTTCTGGCTGCGCGCGGGCAGGCTGCAGACACCACGTCTCGATCAGTGCGGCGTCGCCGGCAGCATGCGCGCCCGCATCGTCCGGCTCGCGCAGCAGCAGGGCCTGCCGGCCGAACAACAACAGACGGCGCCGCAGACGCTGCTGGACGCCGACGAAGCTTTCATCTGCAACGCGCTGATCGGCATCTGGCCGCTGCGGCAGATCGCCGAACGCCGCTTCGCCGCCCCCGGGCCGTGGACGCGCAGGCTGATGACGGCGCTCAACCATCCAAGGCTGAACTGAAGAAACATGCGAGTCCTGCGTCTGCTTGCCACCGCCGTCATCCTGGGCCTGCTGCTGATCGGCGGTCTGGCATTCGATGGCTACCGGCAGCTGCACGAGCCCTTGCGCCTGGATGCGCAGCAGCCTTTCGAGATCGCGCCGGGCGCTGCGCTGGCCACGGTGATCGAACAGCTGCGCCAGGAACACCTGCTGCCGAGCGCGCGCGCTGGGACCTGGCTGCGCCTGTATGCACGATGGCAGGGTCTGGGCGGGCGCATCCGCAGTGGCGAATACCTGCTGGACCCCGGTCAGAACCTGCTGAGCACGATCGAGCTGTTCATGTCGGGCCGCGTGCTGCTGCACGAGCTGCGTTTTGTCGAAGGCTGGAGCTTCGCGCAGGCACTGCAGGCACTGCGCAGCAATCCCGCAATCAAGCAGACGATGCCCGACGCCACGCCGGAAGCACTGATGGCGGCGATCGGGCAGCCCGGCCTGCATCCGGAAGGGCGATTCTTTCCGGACACCTACCGCTATCCCAAAGGCACCGCCGACATCGCACTGCTGCAGCAGGCGTTCGCGGCGATGCAGGCCGCCGCGCAGGCCGAGTGGGCGCAGCGCGCCGCGGATCTGCCGTACGCCAACATCGACGAGGCGCTGACGATGGCCTCGATCATCGAAAAGGAAACCGGCGCGCCGGTGGAGCGCGCGCAGATCGCCGGCGTGTTCGTGCGGCGCCTGCGCCTGGGCATGCGTCTGCAGACCGATCCGACCGTGATCTACGGCGTCGGCGCGCGCTTCGACGGCAATCTGCGCAAGACCGATCTGCTCACCGACACGCCTTACAACACCTACCAGCGCGCCGGCCTGCCGCCGACGCCGATCTGCCTGCCGGGCCGCGCGGCGCTGCACGCGGCGCTGCATCCGGACGATGGCAAGGCGTTATTCTTCGTTTCCAAAGGAGACGGCACGCATGTCTTCTCGGAGACGCTGGCCGAGCACGAGGCAGCGGTGCGCCGCTATCAACTGAAGAGACCATGACCACGCGCGGAAGGCTGATCACACTCGAAGGCGGCGAGGGCGCCGGCAAGTCGACGCAGGCGCGCTTCATTCGCGACTGGCTGATCGAGCGCGGCCGCGAGGTGGTGCTGACGCGCGAGCCTGGCGGCTCGCCGCTGGCCGAATCGATCCGCGGCGTGGTTCTCGGCGATTGGGCCGAGGGCCTCAGCGCACCGACCGAGGCGCTGCTGATGTTCGCCGCGCGCGCCGCGCACTGGCAGACCACCATCGGCCCGGCGCTGGCGGCCGGCCGCGACGTGGTCTGCGACCGCTTCATAGACTCCAGCTATGCCTATCAGGGCGCTGGCCATGGGGTCAGCCAGACGCACCTGCAGACGCTGGAGCAGCTGGCGCTCGAAGGACAGCGGCCGGATCTGACACTGCTGCTCGATCTGGATCCGCAGATCGGCCTCGATCGCGCCCAGGCACGCGGCGGCGGCAACCGCTTCGAACACGAGAGCCAGGAATTCATGCAGCGCGTGCGCGCCGGCTTTCTGGCACGCGCGGCAGCGGAGCCGGAACGCATTCACGTCATCGATGCCGGGCGCGACGTCGACGCCGTCAGCGTCGCCATCGAGGCGGTGCTGGCCGCCTGGCATCTCGCGCACACGCCCGCCGCATGAGCGACCCGCTATGGCGTCCGCTGCCCTGGCAGCAGGAGCTCTGGCTGGACCTGACGGCGCTGTGGCTGCAGCGCCGGTTGCCGCATGCCCTGCTGCTGATCGGCGGCGCCGGGGTCGGCAAGCGCTGGTTCGCGCGCGCGCTGGCGGCGTTCGCGCTGTGCGAAAACCCCAGCGGCTACGCCTGCGGCCGCTGCCGCAGCTGCGCGCAGCTGGCGGCGGGCTCGCATCCGAACGCCTCGGTGCTGGGTGTCGACGGTCATCTGGGTCTGGCGCTCACCGCCAGCGGCCAGGCCCAGCAGGGACTGGTGCACTGGGAGCCGGACGAGGACCGCAAGCGGCGTGACATCTCGATCGAAGCGGCGCGCAACCTGAGCTCCAAGTTGTCGCTGGCCACGCATTACGGCGGCGCGCGCGTCGCGATCGTCGATCCGGCGGAGGGCCTCAACACCGCCAGCGTCAATGCGCTGCTGAAGACCATCGAGGAGCCACCCGCCGGTACCCATCTGCTGCTGATCAGCGAGCGTCCGCAGGCCCTGCTGCCGACCTTGCGCAGCCGCTGCCAGAAGATCCGCTTCCCGCGTCCGGACGACGCCAGCGCGCGTGCCTGGATGCAGGACGCCGGCATTCGCGACGAACGGACGCTGGAATGGGCGCTGGAGCTGGCACTCGGAGCGCCGCTGCGCGCCGTGCAGCTCGCGGCGGGCGAGGGTGTGGAGATCCGCCGGCAATGGACGGAGCTGTGGT
The DNA here is from genome assembly GCA_946478985.1 of uncultured Solimonas sp. Next base: position 7,816 of record CAMLDZ010000056.1, on the reverse strand, counting down.
CGGCGGTGGCCAGCGCCAAGAAGGATCCGCTGACGGCCGCGACCTCGGTCGACAAGGACAGCCTGATCGAGCACCTGCAGTGGGCGCAACAGTGGCTGCTCGGCCAGCTCCGCGAACGGCTCGCCGCGGGCGACCTGGCACGCGGCGAGGCGGTGGCGCAGATGGCGCAGGACGTCGTCGAGGCGCAGCGCCGTGCCGCCGGCAATGCGCAACCGCAGCTATTGATGGAGTCGCTGTTCATCCGCTGGCTGCGCGTATCGCGCGCGGCGGCAGTGCCGCGGTAGAGTCCGCGTCATGAGCACACCGCCACGTGGCACCGGCGTCCCGCCGGGCATTCTGACGCTGCAGATCAAGGACAAGTCGGCGCTGTACGTCGCCTACATGCCGTTCGTGAAGAACGGCGGCCTGTTTATCCCCACCAGCAAGGAATACCGGCTCGGCGACGAGGTGTTCATCCTGCTGAGCCTGATGGAAAGCCCGGAGCGTCTGCCGGTGGCCGGCAAGGTCATCTGGGTGACGCCGCGCGGCGCGCAGAACAAGCGCGTGCAGGGCATCGGCGTGCAGTTCAGCGCCCAGGACGGTGGCGCCACGCAGCGCAAGATCGAGGCGCTGCTGGCCGGCGCGCTCGGTGCCGACCGGCCGACGCACACGATGTAACGCTCAGCGGCTGCGCAAGCCGCCGCGCAGCACCAGGGCGTCGTAGCCATGCTGCACCAGCAGGAAAGCGCCGATCGCGCTATGGCGCCCGCTGTCGCAGCAGACGATCCATTCTCCGTCGCGATCCAGCTCGGCCAGCCGCTGCCGTAGCTGCGGCAAGGGAATGTTTACGGCGCCGGCCGGGCTCCCGTGCGTGCATGCCGACGGCGGGCGCACGTCCAGCCAGCGCGCGCGCCGCTCGGCCACCGCTTCGCTGGCGGCCTGCCAGTCGATGCGACGTTCGACCGAATCCTGCAGCAGCTCGTGGAAATCACGCTTGGTCAGCTTCAGCACTTGACCGTCCGTCAGCATGCGCACGCTGGCGTTGCGCGGTTCCTCGCCGATCAGCGCCTCTTCGCCAAACATCGCGCCGGCGTCCAGTTCCTTGAGCCAGACCGGCCCGCTGGCGCCGCGCTGCTGCACGACGGCGCGGCCGGCCGTCAGCACGTAGAAGCCGTCCCCGGGCGCGCCCTGATGAATGACCGCCTCGCCGGCGGATACCTCGGTCCGCTGGCCGCGAATGAACAGCGCCTGCAGACGCAGCGCCGGCACGCGCAGGAACAACGGATTGCCGAGCATGCGGCTCATCCAGTCGCCATCCGACAACGAACCCGGGCTTTCGACCACCAGCAGGCTGTCGCTCGGCGTCCAGCTGAGCAGGGCGTCGAGCAGGCCAGCGTCGCAGATCAGCAATTCGACCGCACTGACCGCTTGCAGCTGACGCGCCTGCGGACATTGCAGCTGCAGCGCCTGTGCGGCGCCGCAGGTGTGAGCCTGCAGCCGTTGCAGCGGCTGCCGTGCAGCATCGTAGAGATCCAGCGTGCCCGACAGCAGGAACAGGCGCTCGCGCTCCGGACCCGGCACAGCAAGGATCTGGCGCGCATCCAGCCGCTCCAAGCGCGTCTTGCGCAGCAGCCTTTCCCTTTGTGTCGGATGCAGCTCGCCGAGAGGTGTGAAGCGTTGGAACCCGTTCGCGTCGATCATGCTTGCTTCCGCGCTCGCCCGTATCCATGGCCGGTCCGGCGATGCTAGGGGCCGGCCCTGCGCAGCGACTGTGAACTGAAGCCCAACTTTCGGTGATTGACGCTGCGGGGCGCCTCCCTGTAAGTTGCTTGTCGCAAGCAAGTATCTTTCATGACCGCCACCAGCCCCCATCCCGCTCCCGTCCGCCGCACCCAGGAAGAGCGCACTGCACTGTCCGATGGGCGGATGGTGGAGGCAGCCATTTCCCTGATCGTGGAGAACGGCCTGTCCGGCACGACGCTGGCGGCGATCGGCGAGCGTGCCGGCTATTCGCGCGGGCTGGCCACGCACCGCTTCGGCAGCAAGGCCGGCCTGCTCGCCTACGTCTACGAGCACGTCAACGCACACTGGCTCGCGCGCGTGCAGCAGGCGGTAGGCGAGGAGATCGGCATTGCCGCCCTGCAGCGCGGCATCGATGCGCTGTACGGCTACGTCAACGAGGAGCCGGACGAAATCCGTGCGATGCACTTGCTGCGCTACGCCAGCATCGATCCGGGTTCGGATTACCGCGCCAACGTGGAGAAGGCCCACGCCGCGCAGCGACGCGACGTGCAGCGCTGGATCGAGGCCGGGCAGGCCGCCGGCCGCGTACATGCCGACGTCGACGCGGCCGTGGCGGCGGAGGTGTTCCTGTCGTCGGTCGATGGCCTGATCTACCGCTGGCTGGTCAATCCGCAGCGGCCGATCTCGGTGCTGGCCGAGGCGATGAAACGCGAAGTACACCGATCGCTGCGACCGTAGCGCGCAGCGACAGCAACGACCCAGAGCGAGGAGACGATGACCAAAGCCTATATCTACGACCACGTGCGCACGCCGCGTGGCAAGGGCCGTCCGGACGGCAAGCTGCACGAGATCGCGCCGATCAAACTGTCGGCGCAAACGCTGGCGGCGATCCGTGACCGGAGCGGGCTGGACACGGCCTTGATCGACGACGTGATCCTCGGCTGTGCGATGCCGGTGGGCGAGCAGGGCGCCGACATCGCTCGCCTGGCAGCCCTCGATGCCGAATTCTCGCAAACCGTGCCGGGCATCCAGCTCAACCGCTTCTGCGCTTCCGGACTCGAAGCGGTCAATCTCGCCGCGGCGATGGTCGACTCCAGGCAAGCCGAGGCGATCATCGGCGGCGGCGTCGAGTCCATGTCGCGCGTGGCGATGGGCTCGGACGGCGGCGCCTGGTACACCGACCCTTCGATCAACTGGCGCAGCTACTACACGCCGCAGGGCATTGGCGCCGATCTGATCGCCACGCAGGACGGCTTCACGCGCGACGATGTCGATGCCTACGCCGTCGAATCGCAGCGCCGCGCCGCCGACTCCTGGGCGCAGGGCCGCTTCTCGCGCTCGGTCATCGCGGTCAAGGACGTGATCGGCGAGACCGTGCTGGATCGCGACGAATACTTTCGCGCCGGTACCACGCTGGCCGATCTGGCCAAGCTCAAGCCGGCGTTCGCCGACATGGGCGAGAAGCACGGCTACGACGCCGTGGCGATCTCGCGCTATCCGCAGATCGAGGCGATCAACCACGTCCACACCGGCGGCAATTCCAGCGGTATCGTCGACGGCGCCGCCGCAGTGCTGATCGGCAGCCCGGCGTACGGCAGAAAGGCAGGCATCAAGCCGCGGGCGCGCATCCGCGCCTTCACCTCGATCGGCAGCGAGCCGGCGATCATGCTGAGCGGGCCGATGAGCTGCACCGAGAAGCTGCTCAAGCGCGCGAAGATGAAGATCGGCGACATCGACCTGTTCGAGGTCAACGAGGCGTTTGCCTCGGTCGTCATGCGCTTCATGCGCCACTTCGACATCGCGCACGACAAGGTCAACGTCAATGGCGGTTCGATCGCCCTCGGCCATCCGCTCGGAGCCACCGGCGCGATGCTGCTCGGCACCGTCGTCGACGAACTGGAACGCCGCAATCTCAACACCGCGCTGATCACGCTGTGCGCCGCCGCCGGTCAGGCGACGGCGACGATCGTCGAGCGCGTGTAAAACGACAAGGAGAGATCGTGAAAACGATGCGTATCGAAGTCGACGCCGACGGCGTCGCGCTGCTGACGATCGACGTCAGCGACCGGCCGATGAACGTCATCACGCCGGAGTTCCAGCAGGATTTCGCAGAAGCGCTGCAGCAACTGCAGGGCGATGCGGCGATCAAGGGGCTGGTGATCACCTCCGGCAAGGGCAACGGCTTCGTCGCCGGCGCCGATCTCAAGGATCTGGTCACCGCCTACGGCCGCGACACGCCGGTGCAGGCTTATGGATTCAGCGCGGGGCTGTCGGGCCTGTTTCGCAAGCTGGAGACCAGCGGCAAGCCGGTGGCGGTGGCGATCAACGGCCTCGCGCTCGGCGGCGGCCTGGAGCTGTGCCTGGGCTGCCATTACCGCGTGCTCGCCGATGATCCGAAAGCCGTGGTCGGCCTCCCCGAAGTCAAGGTGGGCCTGCTGCCGGGCGCGGGCGGTACGCAGCGCCTGCCGCGCCTGATCGGCATTGCCGCGGCCCTGCCGCTGTTGCTCGAAGGCACACCGGTGGCGCCGGCGCAGGCGCTCAAGCTCGGCATCGTCCACGCGCTGGCGCCGGCCGATCAGCTGCTCGCCCGGGCACGCGAATGGGTGCTGGCCAACCCGGCGGCGGTGCAGCCCTGGGACGTCAAGGGCTATCAGGTGCCCGGCGGCGCTGGCTGTACCGCGCCGCATGCCATGAACAGCTTTCAGCATGGCACCGCGCGGCTGGCCCGCAGCACCGCGCGCAATTTTCCGGCGCCGCTGGCGATCGCGTCCTGCGTGTTCGAAGGCACGATCACGCCGATCGACACCGGCCTGCGCATCGAGTCCAAGTACTTCGCCAAACTGCTGACCGGCCCGGTGGCGCGCAACCTGATGCGCACGCTGTTCGTCAACAAGGGTGCTGCCGACAAGCTGTCGCAGCGCCCGGCGAATGTGCCGAAATCCAGGGTCGCCAAACTCGGCGTGCTGGGCGCCGGCATGATGGGCGCAGGCCTGGCGTACTCAGCCGCCGCCAGCGGTGCCGAGGTGGTGCTGCTCGACACGACGCAGGCTCATGCCGACAAGGGCAAGGCGTATTCGGCAAACATCCTGGCCAAGGACATCGACAAGGGCCGCAGCACGCAGGACAAGGCCGACGCCCTGCTCGCGCGAATCACGCCGACCACCGACTACGCACTGCTGGCCGGCTGCGATCTGGTGATCGAGGCGGTATTCGAGAATCGCGACATCAAGCGCGAGGTCACGCAGAAGGCGGCGGCGGTACTCGGGCCGGACGCGATCTTCGCCAGCAATACCTCGACGCTGCCGATCACCGGCCTGGCCAAGGCGTATCCGCGGCCGGAGCGCTTCATCGGCATGCACTTCTTCTCGCCGGTCGAGAAGATGCCCCTGATCGAAATCATCTGCGGCAAGCAGACCGGCGACGAAGCACTGGCGAAAGCTTTCGATTTCGCAGCGCAGCTGCGCAAGACGCCGATCCTCGTCAATGACTCGCCAGCCTTCGTCACCAGCCGCCTGATCGGCCGCTTCATCGACGAGGGCCTGGCGATGGTCGCCGAAGGCGTGGCGCCGGCGCTGATCGAGAACGCCGCCAAGCTCGCCGGCTATCCGGTCGGGCCGCTGACGATCTTCGACGAAACCTCGGCCGACCTGCAGCTGAGCATCCACTCGCAGGCGGTCGCCGACAAGCTGCCGAAGTCGTTCCACCGTCTCGCCGGCATCGCCGTCGTGCACAAGATGATGGATCTGGGCCGCAACGGCCGCCGCGTGGGCGCCGGCTTCTACGATTATCCGCCGCCGGGGCAGGGCAGGAAGACGCTGTGGAATGGCTTGCAGGACCTCTATCCGCGCGCGGCCCGACAGCCGGACGTGGAAGAACTCAAGCAGCGCTTCCTCAGCGTGCAGGCGGTCGACGCTGCGCGGATATTCGAGGAGGGCGTCGTCAACCATCCGGCCGACGTCGACCTGGGTTCGATCATCGGCATCGGTTATCCGGCCTGGACCGGCGGCGCACTGTCATACATCGAGACGGTCGGCCTGGCCGATTTCGTCGCGACCTGCGACCGCTTCGCCAAGCGTCATGGCAGCCGTTTCAAAGTGCCCGAGGGCCTGCGCCAGCGCGCCGCCAGCGGGCAGGGCATCTACACCGACATCGCCGCGTAAGCCGCGGTACGCACGCGTACAAACAGGAGATTCGAAGATGGACGTCAAAGGACAAGCCGCCCTGATCACCGGCGGCGCCTCGGGCCTGGGTCTGGCCACTGCCAAGGCGCTGCTCGCCGCAGGTGCCAAGGTCACCCTGCTGGACCTCAGCGCCAATGCGACGAAGTTCGCGCAGGAACTCGGCTGCCATGCCGAACTGTGCAATGTTGCCGACGACGACAGCACTGCCAAGGCGATCGCCAACGCCGAGCGCGTCAACGGCGTCGCCCGCGTCATCGTCAACTGCGCCGGGATCGGCAAGCCGGCCAAGGCGGTCGGCAAGGAAGGCGCGCTGCCGCTGGCCGAGTTCACCAAGGTCATCAACGTCAACCTGGTCGGCACCTTCAACGTCATCCGCCTCGCCGCGGCGCGACTGCAGGCGGCGGAGCCGCTGGCGGAGGGCGAGCGCGGCGTGATCATCAATACGGCATCGATCGCGGCGTTCGACGGCCAGATCGGCCAGCCCGCGTATGCCGCGTCTAAGGCCGGCGTGGTCGGCATGACGCTGCCGCTGGCACGCGAATTCTCGCGCTACGGCATCCGCGTGGTGACCATCGCGCCGGGCGTGTTCGAGACGCCGATGCTGGTCAACGACATCCCGGAAGCGGCGCAGGCTGCGCTGGGCGCGGCGATCCCGTTCCCGAGCCGTCTTGGCCGCCCGCCCGAGTTCGCCAAGCTGGTGCTGTCCATCGTCGATAATCCGTTCATCAACGGCGAGACGATCCGGCTCGACGGCGCGCAGCGTCTGGCGCCGAAGTAAGCGTGGCGTCCCGCTTCAGCCCGTCTGCACCGAGGATCGCCGCTCATGAACACAGCCACCGATAGCAGCACAAGGGTCCACCGCTATGCGGTGGGCGCAGGGCTGGAGGTGGTGGCGGACGTGGGCGGTGATCCGGCGGCGCCGGCGGTGATCCTGCTACATGGCGGCGGACAGACACGTCACTCCTGGCGCGGCGCGATGCGCGAACTGCTGCGGCAGGGTTATCACGTCATCAATCTGGATGCGCGTGGTCACGGCCAGAGCGGCTGGTCGGCGGATGCCGACTATCAGCTGGAGACCCTGGCCGATGACCTGCTGCAGGTCATTGCCACGCTGCCGACCAAGCCGGCGCTGGTCGGGGCGTCGATGGGCGGCGCGACCGCGTTGTACGCAGCCGGCAAGCATGCACAGCCGCTGGCAGCGGCCTTGGTCCTCGTCGACGTGGTGCCGCGCATCGATCCGGCAGGCGCCAACCGCGTCATCGGCTTCATGAACAGCCGCAAGGAGGGCTTCGCGAATCTGGAGGAGGTTGCCGATGCAGTGGCCACCTACAACCCGCACCGGCCGCGTCCGAGCAACATCCAGGGCCTGATGAAGAACCTGCGGCATGGCGACGACGGCCGCCTGTACTGGCACTGGGATCCACGCATCATGGACAACCCACGCCGCGTCGAGCCGCCCGATCTGGCCGAGACGCTGCTGCAGGCGGCTACCAATGTGCGGGCGCCGACCCTGCTGGTGCGCGGCATGCAGAGCGACATCGTCACCGAAGACGGTATCGCCGAGTTGCGCGAACGCATGCCCGAGGTCGAGGTATTTGACGTCGCCGGGGCAGGGCACATGGTGGCCGGCGATCGCAACGATGCCTTCAACGAAGGTGTTCTGTCGTTCCTTCGTCGACACCACCCGGCGCGCTGATCGGCACCCATAGAGCGCGCTGTATTCTCGTCTGGGCGTCGGCGGCCTGCTGGCGCGCGCTGAAGGTTAAGACTTGAATACGCGGCTGATCAGGTAGATCAGCATCAGGATCGCCGCCATCGCTTTGAGCGCGTCCCATACCGACAAGTCGGGCACTTTCTTGGCTGCGGCCTTGATCGCCTCGGCAGACCGACCATCGTTGGCGACTGGCGGAACA
>CAMLDZ010000055.1 GCA_946478985.1 uncultured Solimonas sp. | reverse complement strand
CCCTCACCCCCAACCCCTCTCCCGCAAGCGGGAGAGGGGAGCGGGAAAGCCCCTCTCCCGCTTGCGGGAGAGGGGTTGGGGTGAGGGCATGAGCACTCGCGCCGACACCGTCACCGACTTCACGCAGTTCACCACGCTGCGCGCGCAGGCGCGCAACAACGATCCGGCGGTGGTGCGCAAGGCGGCGCAGCAGTTCGAGGCGCTGTTCACCCAGCAGCTGCTGAAGAGCATGCGCGCCAGCTCGCTCGGCGAGGACGTGATGGGCGGCGGCCAGACCGGTTTCTATCAGGACCTCTTCGACCAGCAGATGGCGACGCACCTGTCCTCGTCCGGCAAAGGTCTGGGCCTGGCCGACGTGCTGGTGCAACAGCTGCGCGGTCTCAACGCCGCGCCGGCGGCGGACGAGACGCAGGCGGCAGCGGCGCCATCACCAGAGACATCGGCTTCGGTGCAGAGCGGCATCCGGCGCCTGTTGCAGCATTCGGTCACGCTGGCCGGCGCGGCCAGCAGCACCGCTGCGGCCCCTGCCGGCGGCGAAACCGGCGAGCCCGTGCGCCTGCGGCTGGATTCGCGGCTGCGCAGTCATGAGAGCGAAAGCGGCGGCAGCACGGCGGTCAGCCGCGCCGAGCGCATCAGCGCTGCCCGCGCGCAGCGGCAGGCTTTCGTCGAGGCGGTCCGCCCGCATGCCGAGCGTGCGGCCGAGGCGCTGGGCGTGTCGCCGCAGGTGCTGATCGCGCAGGCGGCGCTGGAGACCGGCTGGGGCCGGCACGCGCTGCGCGGCGCCGATGGTCAGCCGGCATTCAACTTTTTCGGCATCAAGGCCGATAAGAGATGGCAGGGAGACCAGGTGAAGACCATGACCACGGAGTTCGTCGATGGCCAGCCGCAGCGGGAACGCGCCGCGTTCCGCACCTATGGCTCCACCGCGGAGTCCTTCGACAACTACGTGGACTTCCTCAAATCCAATCCGCGCTACCGGCAGGCGCTGCAGCATGGCGGCGACATGGGCCGTTTCGCCGCCGGTCTGCAGAAGGCGGGCTATGCGACCGACCCCGCCTATGCGCAGAAGCTGATGAAGATCGCCAACGGCGCGACGCTGCGCGGCCTGCTCGGCGACGGCATGGCCGCGCGCGCCTACGCAGTCTGAGGGAGACGGCACGATGAGCAATTTGCTTTCGACCGGACTATCGGCGCTGCAGGCTTCGCAGGCGGCGCTCAACACCGCTAGCCACAACATCGCCAATGCCAACACCGCCGGTTACACGCGCCAGCGCGTCGAGCTGGTGTCGCGCCAGGGTGCTGACAGCGGCAGCGGCTATATCGGCTCCGGCGTCGGCATCTCGACCGTGCGGCGCATCACCGACAGCGTGCTGGTGCAGCGGCTGCAGACCGCCAACGCGGCGCAGGCGCGTGCGCAGGTGTATTCGGACTACGCGGCGCGCATCGACACCCTGCTGTCGGACAGCGGCACCTCGCTGAACGCCCCGCTGCAGGACTTCTTCAGTGCCGCCAACGATCTTGCGCAGAACCCCGGCTCGGCCCCGGCGCGGCAGGCGCTGCTCGGCAGCGCGCAGACGCTGAGCAGCCGCTTCGCGACGCTGCAGGAGCAGCTCGACGGCTTCGACCGTGCACTCAACAGCTCGCTGCAGTCCAGCGCCGTCGAGATCAACCAGTACACCCGCGAGCTGGCGACGCTCAACCAGCAGATCGTCGAGCAGACCGCCCGCGCCGGCGGCCAGCCGCCGAACGATCTGCTCGACCAGCGCGACCAGCTGGCGCAGCAGATCGCCGCGCGCATCGGCATCAGCACGCGTGATGAAGCCGACGGCTCGCTCAGCGTCTTCACCGGCAGCGGCCAGGCGCTGGTGGTCGGCGCCAAGGCCGGCACGCTGGCGACGGCGACCGACGCTTTCGGCAGCGGCTCGCTGGAGCTGACGCTGAACGGCCAGGTGATCACGCCGGTGGTCAGCGGCGGCAGCATCGGCGGCCTGCTCGATACGCGTCGCGAGCTGCTGGAACCGGCGCGCAGCGAGCTGGGCCGTCTCGCCGCCGGCCTCGCGCAGGCGGTCAACCAGCAGAATGCGGCCGGCGTCGACGCGCTCGGTCGCCAGGGCAGCGCCTTGCTCACGCAGCCGGTGCCGCGCGTGCAGGCCGCCACCGCCAACACCGGCACCGCGGCGCTGACCGCGCAGATCGACGATCTGGCCGCGCTCGACGGCAGCAATTACATCCTGCGCTACGACGGCAGCGCCTGGAGCGCCACCGACGCGCGTACCGGCAGTGCCGTCGCGCTCAGCGGCAGCGGCAGCGCCGCCGATCCGCTCAGGCTCGGCGGCCTCACGCTGAGCGTCGGCGGCAGCGCGCAGGCGGGCGACCGCTTCCTGCTGGAGCCGACCGCCGACGCCGCCGGCCAGCTCAAGCTCGCCACCAGCGATCCGTCGCGGATCGCCGCCGCCAACGCGGTGCGGGTCAGCGCCGCCAGCGGCAACAGCGCGGCGGCCGCGTCGATCGCCGTCAGCGACGCCGGCAATGCCGCGCTGCTCGATCCGGTGACGATCACGTTCAGTGATTCGGGCACCTACCAGATCAACGGCAGCGGCAGCCATGCCTACAGCGCCGGCACGCCGATCAGCGTCAACGGCTGGTCGCTGAAGCTGTCCGGCACCCCGGCCGCCGGCGACAGCTTCAGCGTCGCCAAGGCGGCGACCGGCAGTGCCGACAACAGCAACGCGCAGAAGCTGGCCAGGCTCGGCGAGCTCAAGCTGTTCGATGGCGGCAGCACCTCGCTGGCGGGCGCGCAGACTGCGCTGGAGAGCGGCGCCGGCAGCCGCGCGCGCCAGGCCGGCCTGCAGCTCGATGCGCAGACGGCGGTGAAGACGCAGGCGCAGGCGGCGCGAGAATCAGTGGCCGGCGTCAATCTCGACGAGGAAGCCGCCGACCTGATCCGCTTCCAGCAGGCCTACCAGGCCGCCGCGCAGGTGATCCAGGTCGCCAACCAGTTGTTCCAGTCGCTGCTCGACGCGACCCGCGGTTAGGGCAGGGAGATAAGACATGCGTGTCTCGACCGCGTGGGTAAGCCAGCAATCGCTGCTGCAGATGCAGCGTCAGCAGACGGACGTCAACCGTACGCAGAACCAGCTGGCGTCGAACCAGAAATGGACCTCGGCCGCCGACGATCCGGCGGGCCACGCCGCCGCCCAGAATCTCGACCGCCTGATCGCGCAGAACCAGCAATACACCGCGGCCGCGCAAAGCGCCCAGCAGCGGCTGCAGACCGGCGAGGACGCCCTGGCCAGCGCGATCGGCCTGATGCAGCACGCCGGCGAACTGGTGGTCCGCGCCAACAGCGCCGCCAACTCCGCGCAGGGCCGCGCCGCGATCGCGCAGGAGCTGTCGGGTCTGCGCGAGCAACTGCTGGCGCTGGCCAATACCGGCGACGGCCAGGGCCAGTACCTGTTCGGCGGCAGCGACACCGGCCAGCCGCCGTTCGCCTGGGACGGCGGCATCGCCCGCTACCAGGGCGACCAGACCATCGTGCGCGCCCAGATCGGCAGCGAGCGCTATGTCGAGCAGAACGACGATGGCGAGCGCATCTTCATGAACCTGCCCACCGGCAACGGCCGCTTCAGCGTGCAGAGCGCCAGCGGCAATGCGGGCAGCCTTTCCGTCGGCAGCTCCGCGGCTGGCGAGGACTGGGACGGCGGCAGCTATACGCTGAGCTTCGACGGCAGTGGCGGTTATCAGGTGCGCGATGCCGCCAACGCCGTCGTCGGCAGCGGCAGCTACAGCGCCAGTTCCGGCGACGGCGCGACGATCAGCTTCCGCGGCGCCTCGCTGAGCCTGAGCGGCACGCCGGCCGCCGGCGACAGCTTGCAGCTGCAGCCCTCGGGCGGGCAGGACATGTTCGCGCTGATCGACAAGCTGGCGGCGCTGATCAAAGCGCCGCAGGACAGCGCCAGTCAGCGCGCGGCCACGCAGACACAGCTGCAGCAGGGCATGGTGGAGCTGCAGACGGCGCAGCAGCGGCTCTCCGAGGTGCGCGCCGGCTACGGTCTTCGCCTCAACATGGTCGACGATGCGATCGAACTCGCCGCCGCGCAGGGCGAGCACGCCACGCAGGCGGTGTCCAGCCTGCGCGATCTCGACTACGCCGAAGCGATCACGCGTCTGCAGCTGCAGATGACAACCTTGCAGGCGGCGCAGCAGACCTTCGTCAAGGTGCAGGGGCTGTCGCTGTTCGACTATCTGCGCTGACGGCGCCGCAGCGACGTGCGCCAAGTGCCAGCGCCAGTGCCGGTGCGCGGCCGGTGATCGGTGTCTCAGCGGGATCACGCCCCGGGGTATGCCTGCGCGCTTTCAGGCCCTAGCATGTCGTCGACGGCGGCGGGCAGGGGGCTCGCGGCATCAAACCGGGGGGATTCCCACATGAAGATCGCACTCCATGCCGGAGCCGGCGTGCTGCTGGCCGCCGCTGTGCTCACGCAGGCGCAGGCCGGCAGCGCGACCATCGAGGCCGGCGACGGCAAGGATCGCAGCCGCGTGCTGCTCGAGTATCAGGGCGATCTGCTGCGCATCGAGCCGCAGGGCACGTCGCAGGGCAGTGGCACGATGATCGCGCGCGACGGCAAGGCTTTCGTTATCGCCGGCAGCAGTGTTTTCGAGCTGTCCGGCATGGCCGGGATGATGGGCCGGCAGGCGCCGGTGCCCAGCGATGCGCCCGGCAATGTCGGGCAGTTCCTGGGGCTTGACGCTACCGGCCGCAGCGAGAGCGTCGCTGGCGTCAGCGGCAGCGTCTATCTGATGCGCTACCTCGACGAGTCCGGCCAGGAGCATCGCGACGAGCTGGTGCTGTCGACCGACAAGCGTGCCCGCGAGCTGGGCGACGCCATGCAGCAGTTCTCGCGCACGCTGCAGCGCGCGCTCGGCCACTCGGCACAGGACGGCGAGGCGCAGATGCGCGCGCAGCTGCAGGGCCGCGGCGTATTGCGTTACGCGCAGAGCTTTCGCGTGGCCAGCTTCGGCGCCGAGCCGGCGGCTTCGCGCTTCGAGCTGCCATCGGCACCGCAGCGCTTGCCGGCGCTGGGCGGCTTGGGTGGCCTGGGCGCAGCGGAGGGCATGAACGGCGGCACAGGCGGCGATGCCACGGTGTCGGCTGGTGCTGCGGGTTCGGCCGCGGCGGCGAGTACAGATGCCGGGGCGTCGGGCGCTGCCGATGGCGGCGTGTTCGGGCGCATCTTCGGCCAGAAGGCGCAGCGCCAGCAGGATCGCGTCGAGCAGCGCTCGAACGCGGAGGTGGATCAGCAGACCGATCAGGCCGTCGACAAGGTGCTCGACAAGGCTTTCGACAAGCTCTTCGGCCGTTGAGGCCGCGCAGAGACTGGACCGCGCGATGCTGTCGCACTGCACAGCTTCGGCCTGTTAGGCCACGGTAGCCCCGGCCCCAGGCCCGGTGGCGCTGTCGCTGCGCCGCGAATGCTGCCGCCACCGCTGGCGAGGCGGCGCCGCGTTGTCACGGCAGCGCGAAGAACGCGCGCGCGTTGGCGGTGGTGCGCGCAGCGACCGCCGCCTCGTCCTGGCCGCGCGCGGCGGCGATCGCCTTCAGCACCCAGGGCAGCAGCGCCGGCTCGTTGCGGCGGTTGCCGCCCGGCTGCTTGGGTGCGGTGCGCGGCAGCAGGTAGGGCGCGTCGGTCTCGATCAGCAGGCGCGCGTCCGGGATATCGGGCACCGCTTCGAGCAGATGCGCGCCGCGACGCTCGTCGCAGATCCAGCCGGTGATGCCGATGTGGCAATCCAGCGCGAGGTAGTCGGCCAGCGCCTCGCGGGTGTCGGTGAAGCAGTGCACGACCACCGCGCCGAGCGCGCCGCGATGCTCGCGCAGCATCGGCAGAAAATCCGCGTGCGCGTCGCGCTGATGCAGGAACAGCGGCTTGCCGAAGTCGATCGCCAGCCGCAGCTGCGCGGCAAAGGCGCGGCGCTGCTCCTCGTGCGAGGAATAGTTGCGGAAGTAGTCCAGCCCGCATTCGCCCAGCGCCACCACTTCCGGTGCCGCCGCCCAGTCCCGATAGCGCGACTGCAGCGCCTCGTTCCATTCCGAAGCGTGGTGCGGATGCAGACCGGCGGTGGCGTAGAGCCGGCCGCGATGCTGCTGTGCCAGCGCGATCGCGCGCACGGTGCTGTCGGCCGAGCTGCCGGTGACGACGATCTGCTCCACACCGGCCTGCGCGGCGCGCGCCAGCACGGCGTCGAGATCGGAGTCGAAGCTGTCATGCGCCAGATTGGCGCCGATGTCGATGAGGCTCATGGTGGGCAAGGCAGGGGCCGGCGGTTCGCAGACCGCCTGCCGCTGATCCGTCGGGAGGCGCGATTCTACGGCGCCGGTGGCGTCGCGTAGCACTGGTGCTGCAGCGTCACCACCTGTTCCAGTTGCGCCGTGCCGCCCGGCGGCGGCGTGCGTTCGAGCATGTAGACCAGCTTCAGCGACAGCGCGCGTCTGGCCGGGTCGTCGTGGTGGTGGAGGTTCCAGTGACCGCAGAGGTAGTCGGCGTAGTGGCGGCGATGGTCGGCGTACTGCTCCTCCCACAGCCGGCCGTGCAGGGCCAGCCAGCGCAGGCCGGCATGGCCGGTGGCCTGTTCGGCAGCCTTGCTGTAGTCCGGTGCGCCGCGAGACGGATGCAGCAGGTCGATCTCGCTGCCGTCGCCGAGTTTGGCCGGCGCCAGCCACCAGCCGTCCTCCTTGTTCGGCCACGGCGCGAACAGGTTCCACAGCTGGTCGAGGCGCAGGATGCGGAACGCCGGCGTCATCGCCGCGTAGCTGGCCTGCGGCAGCAGGCCGACCGTGTGCAGGTTCCAGATCACCACCAGCACGGCGAACACGCCGGCGACGCCGTGCCAGAACGGCTTGAGATCCCAGGCCACCGCGCGCTGCGGCAGCAGGCTGGCGCTGACGGCGCTGAGGGCCGGGCGATGGTCGCCGACGAAGTCGTAGACGGCGTCGCCGGGTCGCGCCAGCGCCGGCCGCCGCAGCAGCGGCCACAGCCAGCCGAATACCGGCGAGCGGCGCATCAGCACGGTCAGCGCCGACCACTTCAGGTGGGCCTGGTCGTCGGCGTCGATCAACACCCAGGAGCGCTTGGCTTCGAGCAGGGTGCGGGCCCGCGGGCTGTCCTGTGCCGGCGCGATCTGCAGCTGCGGCAGCAGCAGCAGCTCGCGCAGGATGAGGCAGGACTTGAAGCAGAACGCGCAGTCGCGGTCGTAGTACAGGCGCAGCGGTGCGCCGCTGCGGCGGGCGTCGCGACGGCGCGCCAGCGCATCCCACAGCCAGCCGCCGATGAAGACGCTGAGCATCGCCAGGCAGACGAAGGGGAAGTGGCCGAGCTGCAGCGTCAGCAGGAAACCGATATGCATCAGCGCCAGCAGGACCAGCACGGCCAGGCGCAGCGGCCGCAGCACGTAGGGCAGGAACAGCAGCGGCGCTGCCAGCAGTTCGAGGAACCAGACGTAGGCCGACAAGGCTTTCATCAGGGATGGATGCGCGAGCAGCCACCCTGCCAGGCCCCAGGCGCCGCGGTCGATCGACAAGGCGTAGTAGATCGCGGTGAACTCCGGAAACCACTCGCGGCCGGACTTCATCAGGCCGCTGAACAAGTACACCGAGGCGATCTGCAGCAGCAGGCCCAGCGTCGCCCAGGACACGTGGCGGTTGTCGGCGGGCGGCGGGTTGGTGGCCAGTGCGGCGTCCACCGAATACCGCGCCGACAGCGGCAGGAACATCGCCCAGAACAGCAGGCAGCAGAGCAGCTGGTCGGCGCCGGTGAGGACCAGCGGATTGCGGTTGACCAGCGACACCCACAGCACGAACGAGACGATGCTGGCCGTGCGCATCCGCCAGCCCAGCGCGAACATCAACGCGGCGGCGAGCTGCACCAGCATCAGCAGCGCGACGAACCAGGTCTGGCCGTTGACCAGGTACAGCGACAGCCGCCACAGGCTGTCGGTCCTGACCAGCCAGTCGCGCGGCATCAGGCCGCCATCGGTCCAGAACGCGGCCAGATCGCCGAAGCTGCCGACGATCACGCAGCTCAGCACCAGGCCCAGCAGGACGCGGAACAGCGCCAGCGAGCGCAGGTCGATGCCGATCATCTCGGCGAGGCGTGGGTAGCGCTGCGGCAGCTCGGCGGGGATGACGGCTCTCATGATCCGGGAATGCTGAAGGCTAGGCCCCGGCGCTGGCAAGAGCGCCGGCGTGTCGCCGACAATGTCGCGCACCGCAAGCGCCAAGGACATGAAGGATGGATGACACGCTGCCCGCCGCCGGCCAGAGCCAGTCGTTGCTGCTGCCCGGCGCCGCCGGCAACATCGAGGTGCTGCTGGCGGCCCCGCGCGGCACGCCGCGCGGCGTCGCGGTGATCTGCCATCCGCATCCGCTGATGGGCGGCGCGCTGAGCAACAAGGTCACCTACACACTGGCGTCTAGCGCGCTCAAGGCCGATCTCTACGCGCTGCGCTTCAATTTCCGTGGCGTCGGCCAGAGCCAGGGCGAGCATGACCTGGGCCGTGGCGAAAGCGACGACGTGGTGTATCTGGCCGGCTGGCTGCGCGCGCGCGCGCCGGGCCTGCCGCTGCTGCTCGCCGGTTTTTCGTTCGGCTCCTGGGTGGCGCTCAATGCCGCGGCCCGGCTGAGGCCACAGGCGCTGATCAGCATCGCGCCGCCGCTGTCGAAGTATCTCGGCGACAAGTTCTTCGGCGACGCGCCGCCGCCGCCGCGGCCGGCCTGCCCGTGGCTGGTCGTGCATGGCACCGACGATGACGTCGTCGATTACGCCCAGACGCGCGACATGCTCCAGCAGTACACGCCGCCGCCGGAGCTGCGCACGCTGGACGGCGCCGGCCATTTCTTTCACGGCCGCCTGGTCGAACTCGGCGAGCTCGTGCTGCCTTTCATTCAGTCTGAGTTCGGTCACTGACGGCAGACTCCGCGCTGCAGGCGCTGGTATCCTCGGCGGCCTCAACGCGTCACGGCACCCAGCCCCTTCATCTGCACACTTCGCGAGGTCGACATGCGCCGCCTGATAGCCATCCTGCTGCTTTCCGCTGCCACCAGCCCGGCCTGGGCCGACAGCGACTTCGAGATCGATTGCACCGTCGGCTGCCGCGCCGCCTTCCATGATGCGGTCAAGGACGTTGCCGCCGCGCTGCACTACAAGCAGCTGGCGCCGGCCGAAGCGACCGGCCTGCTGGGCTTCGGTATCGGCGCGATCGCCAGCTACGTGCCGACCAAGAACGACAGTGCCTGGAAAACGCTGACCGGCTCCAGTGTCGATGCAGTCGGCATGGTCGGCGGCGCCCTCTCCAAGGGCCTGCCGTTCGGCATCGACGTCGCCGGTTTCTACAGTGGCATTCCCGGCACCGGCGCCTCGGCCTACGGTGCCGAAGTCCGCTACGCCTTCCTCGAAGGCGGCGTCGCCACGCCCGCTGTTGCCGTCGGCGTCAACTACACCACCACCAGCGGCATCGATGACTTCGACTACGACGCCTGGGGCGTCGACGCCACGGTATCCAAGGGCTTCGCCTTCCTGACCCCGTATGCCGGCGCCGGCTACGTGTCGGCCAAGGCGACGCCGAACGGCGCGCTGAAGAACTCGATCGGCCTGGAGAACGAAACCGTCGACACCGGCCGCTTCTTCGTCGGCCTGCGCATCAGCATGCTGCTGTTCGAACTGACGCCGGAATATGAGCGCTTCGGCGACAACAACGTCTACAACCTGCGGCTCGGCCTGTCGTTCTGAGATCCACGCATGAGTCTGCTGCGCAAGCTGGCCGCGGCGTTCACCACGCCGGAGGAAAAGACGATCGACCGCCAGCTGGCCATGGCCGTGCTGCTGCTGGAGACCGCCCGTGCCGATTTCGAGCGCGACGACAGCGAGCTTGCCGAGATCCGCGGCCAGCTGCAGCAGCGGCTGGGCATTGACGCTGCCGAGGTGCAGACGCTGCTGGGTCGGGCGCAGGATAGTGCGGCGGCGGCGGTATCGCTGCACGACTACGTACGGACGCTCAATCGCGAGCTGGACGGCGACGCCAAGCGCGAGCTGCTGCGCGATCTGTGGCGGGTGGCGCTGGCCGACGGCCGTCTCGAACCTCGCGAGGAGGGCTTGATCCGTCAGCTCGCCGAGCTGCTGTTCGTGCCGCATGCCGATTTCGTCCGCACGCGCCACGAAGCGGGCTGGTGAGCAGCAACCGTCGTGCCCGGGTTCAGGCCCGATTCAGAGCTGTTCTGGCGAAGTCGCGGCATTTTCCGAAGGAGTCTGTAATGAACAAGAGTCGCAAGCTGCTGGGCCTGAGCGTAGCGCTTGTGCTGGGCCTGCTGGCCGCGCATGGCGCCATCGGCCAGGACGGTCAAAACAGTGGCGATATCCAGGCACCGCCGCCGGTTGCCGAGGATGCGCCGCCGGCGCAGCAGCAGAGCGTCAACGAGACCTACAGCGCCGAAGAGGTCTCGCAGGCCGCCGCCAAGTTCTTCGGTTCTTCCAGTGAAGGCCTGGCCAAGGCGATCGAGCGGACTTTCTCCGATTACGGCCGCCCCAATGCCTATATCTACGGCAACGAGGGCGGCGGCGCGATCGTCGTCGGCCTGCGCTATGGCCGCGGCACGCTGCAGTTCAAGGGCGGCGAGAGCCAGAAGGTTTACTGGCAAGGGCCGTCGGTGGGCTGGGACTTCGGCGGCAACGCGTCCAAGGTCTTCACGCTGGTCTACAACCTGCGCTCGTCGACGCAGCTGTTCCAGCGCTTCCCGGCGGTGGACGGCAGCCTTTATGTCGTGGCCGGTGTCGGCGTGAACTACCAGAAGAGCGACAACGTCGTGCTGGCACCGATTCGCACGGGCGTGGGTCTGCGGGCCGGCGCCAGCCTGGGTTATGTGCACTACACGCGCGAGGTTTCGATTATTCCGCTCTGAGGATTCCCGGGTGCGGTGAGGTGCGTTCCAGAGGGCCGGTTCTTGTGACCGGCCTTTTTTGGTTGTTGAGTGACAACGCGCCTTCTTTACTTGTTTTGCTTGGCTTGCCTTTCGCCCTGTGAGGCGAAAGGCAAGCCAAGCAAAACAAAACAAGTAACGCAGGCGAGTTGCAACCCACCGCCCGCTGTACCTCTCCGCCCAAGCCCGGCAGACTCCCGCCGTCCTGCCCTTGCCGCCGCCACCGCATGTCCATCCCATTCCCGCCCATCGCCCAGGCCGCCGCGCTGCTCGTCGCGTCCAACGTCTTCATGACGATCGCCTGGTACGCGCACCTCAAGGAGCTGCGCGACAAGCCCTGGCTGCTCGCGGCGCTGCTGAGCTGGGGCGTGGCGCTGTTCGAGTATTTGCTGCAGGTGCCGGCCAACCGCATCGGTTTTCAGGTGCTGAGCCTGCCGCAGCTGAAGATCCTGCAGGAGGTGATCACCCTGTCGGTGTTCGTGCCGTTCGCGGTGCTGTACATGAACCAGCCGCTCAAGCTCGATTATCTGTGGGCGGCGCTGTGCATCTGCGGCGCGGTCTACTTCATCTTCCGATCGTAACGAGCTGCCTTGCCAACCCTTTCACTGAATCCTCAACGATGAGTGCATTCAAGGCCGATGATCTGTCCGAACGCCTGTCCGCAGCGCTGCCGGCCCTGGCGCCGCAATGGCCGCGCCTGCTGGCTGCCAGCCGATTCCTGCGCGACACGCTGAGCCAGCTGCTGGCCGAGGGCGCCGATCTGCGCGGCTTCGCCGCGGCCTCGCCTTCGGACGCGCTGGCCATGCAGATGGAGCCGCTCGCCGCGTTCGCCGACGAAGCGGCCTTCATGCAGGCGCTGCGGCGTCTGCGGCGGCGGCGGATGGCGCAGATCGCGCTGCGCGATCTGGCGCAGCTGGCGCCGCTCGACGAGACGCTCGGCGCACTGTCGGAGCTGGCCGATGCCAGCATCGCGGCGGCGCTGTCGTTTGCCGAGCGCCAGTTGCAGGCGCGCTTCGGCGTGCCGTTCGACAGCGAGGGCACGCGCTTGCAGCCGGTAGTGCTGGGCATGGGCAAGCTCGGCGGTGGCGAGCTGAATTTCTCGTCCGACATCGATCTGATCTTCTGCCATACCGCCGCCGGCGAGACGCAGGGCCCGCGCGTGATCAGCAGCGACGAATACTTCGCCAAGCTGGCGCAGGGCGTGCAGCGCCTGCTGGCGCAGCGCACCGAAGACGGCTTCGTCTTCCGCGTCGATCTGATGCTGCGGCCGTTCGGTTCGGCGGGGCCCCTGTCGATCTCGTTCGCCGCCGCCGAGGAGTATTACCTCGTGCATGGCCGCGAATGGGAGCGCTACGCGATGATCAAGGCGCGGCCGGTAGCCGGCGACCTGGAGGCCGGCGCGCGGCTGCTGCAGGGCTTGCGGCCCTTCGTCTACCGCCGTTACCTGGACTACAGCGCGATCGGCTCGCTGCGCGCCCTGAAGCGGCTGATCGCCGAGGACGTGGCGCGGCGCGGCCAGGAGGACAACATCAAGCTCGGCAGCGGCGGCATCCGCGAGCTGGAATTCATCGTGCAGTCGTTCCAGCTGGTGCGTGGCGGCGCCGAGCGCAGCCTGCGCGATACGCGTCTGCGGCCGGTGCTGCGCTACCTGGGAGAGGCCGGCCATCTGGACGCCGAGGTCGCGGTCCGGCTCGACGCCGCCTACGTGTTCCTGCGTCGCGTCGAGAACGCCATCCAGATCTACGACGACCAGCAGGTGCACGCACTGCCGCGGGACGAGGGCATCCGCGCCGCGCTGTGTGCGGCGCTGGATCTGCCGGACTGGCGGGCGCTGCTGGCGCAGCTCGATGCCGTGCGGCAGTTCGTGCAGCAGGAGTTCGATCGCATCTTCGCCGAGCGCGGCGGTGAACGGGACAGCCCGAGCACACCACTGCTGCGCGATCTGTGGTTCGAGCGCTTGGAGGGCGATGCCGCGCTGCAGGCGCTGGCGGGCGGCGGCTTCGCGCGCGCGCCGCGGCAGGTGCTGGATGCGCTGCAGGCCCTGCGCGGCGCGCGCCTGGTCCGCCAGATGCGCGAGGAGACGCAGGAACGCCTGCTGCTGCTGCTGGCCCAGCTGTTCGACGAGGCGCTGCAACAGGCCTTGCCGGAAGCGGCCCTGGGCCGGGTGCTCGGCGTGATGCAGTCGATCGCCGGGCGCACCACGTATCTGATGCTGCTGTACGAAAACGCCACGGCGCGTGCGCAGCTGGTGCGGCTGTGCGCCGCCAGCCCCTGGCTCAGCGACTTCATCGCGCGCTCGCCGATGCTGCTCGACGTGCTGCTCGATCCGCGCAGTTTGTACGCGCCGCCGGATCGCCAGCAGCTGCGCGACGAGCTGGCGCGGCGCTGCGTGGAGATCGGCGTCGACGACACCGAGCGCGGCATGGACGTGCTGCGCCAGTACCAGAAGGAGATGACGCTGCGCATCGCCGCGGCCGATCTGTCGGCGGCGCTGCCGCTGGTGCAGGTCAGCGACCGCCTGACCTGGCTGGCCGAGGCGCTGGTCGATCAGGCACTGAAGCTGGCCTGGCAGGAGATGCGCGCGCAGTACGGCGAGCCGCAGCGCAGCGACGGCGCGGTGGCCGGCTTCGCGGCGATCGGCTTCGGCAAGTTTGGCGGTATCGAACTCGGCTATGGCTCGGATCTGGATCTGGTGTTCCTGCACGACTGCGACCGTCTGGATGGCGACACGGCCGGCGGTCCGCGCGCGATCAACAACGGCGTGTTCTACGCGCGCCTGGCGCAGCGCCTGATCAACTGGCTGGCCACGCAGACGCACGCCGGCCGCGTCTACGAGATCGACATGGAGCTGAGGCCCAACGGCCGCTCCGGCATGCTGGTGACCAGCCTGGCCAGCTTCGCCGCCTATCAGCGCGACGAAGCCTGGACCTGGGAACATCAGGCACTGACGCGGGCGCGTCCGGTGGCCGGCTCCGTGCAGATCGGCGAGGCCTTCAGGAGCGTGCGCCGCGAGGTGTTGATGCAGGCGCGTGATGGTGAATCCCTGCGGCGCGATATCGTCGAGATGCGCGCCAAGATGCGCGGCCAGCTGGACAAGTCCAACGAGCAGCGCTGGGATCTCAAGCAGGGCGAGGGCGGGCTGATCGACATCGAGTTCATCACCCAGTATCTGGTACTGCGTGACGCGCATCGCGACGCGCGCCTGGTCGAGTACAGCGACAATTGGCGCCAGCTCGATGCTCTGGCGGCGGTCGGCAGCGTCGATGCGGGCTCGCGCGAAGCGCTGATCGACAGCTATCGTCGTTATCGCGCCTGGGCGCATGCCGCGGCACTGCAGAACGAAGCGGCGCTGGCCGAGCCCGGGCGATTCACCGAGGAACGCGCCCGCGTGCGCGCGCTGTGGCTGCACTACCTGGGCCGGTCGCCGGCCTGAGACGGCAGGCGACATGCACGCCGCGTCATGTTGCCGACATAGGCTGCAGCGATGACTGCCTGCCCTCCACCGACGCGACAGCGCACCCTGGCGCTCATCGACCTGGGCGTGCGCGTCGCCCCTTACTTCGCTGCGCTGTCGCCGCATTTGCTGCCGCAGTGGCGCACGGTGCATTTCTCGCTGCGGCCGCTGGTGCGCAGCCTGCTGCGGCAGATGCGCCTGCCGGTGTCGCCGCGCGACTCGCATCTGCTGTTGCCGACCCACGCCGATCTGAACCTGCTGGCCGATGCCGGCGAAAAGGCGCAGCAGGTCTATCGCGATCACGGCCTGCTGGCCCGCCGCGTTGCCGCGCTGAGCCGGGCCCTGGTGGCGTTCTTCGACGCCGAACGCGTGGACGCGATCTTCGTCTGGAACGGCTCCGGCTTGTGCGCGTCGGTGGCGGCCGCCGAGGCGCGCCGCCGCGGTCTGCAACTGCTGTTCGGCGAGAACGGCTATCTGCCGGGCACGCTGCAGCTGGACACCGAGGGCGTCAACTGGCGTGCCTCGGTGACGCGCGTGGTGGCCGAGAACCGCGATCATCCGCCTGCCGATCCGCAGGCAGAGGCGCGGCTGGATGCGGCGATTGCCGACTTCGTCGCCGGCCGTCGTCGGCCCGAGCGTCCTGCTCCGTCGCATCTGCTGGCATCCACGGCTGTGCGGTTCGCTCGCGAGCTGCAGCGGCTCACGCGGCGCAGAGCCTGGCTGCCGGGAATCGACCTCGCGCGGCGCGGCTTCGTGCGCCGCATAGAGCCCTTGCCGGAGCGCTTCGTCTTCCTGCCGTTCCAGGTCGCTGCCGATTCGCAACTGTTGCTGCATTCGCCGTTGGTCGGCGGCGACATGGTGCGCTTGCTGGAGGTCGTGCACGCTGCCTTGCAGAAAGTCGCGCCGGCGATGCGCCTGGTGGTCAAGCTGCATCCGGCCGAGCGCCATCATGTGCTGCATCGCTACCGCGAGCTGCCTTCACGGTTCGCGGACGTGCTGTTCTGCCACGAGCATCCCAGCCGCGAGCTGCTGCTGGCCTGCAGCGCAGTGGTCACGGTCAATTCGACGGCGGGCTTCGAGGGCATCGTCTGCGGCAAGCCGGTCGTGGCGCTGGGCCGCAATTTCTACACGGCGCCCGGCTTGGTCCAGGTCGTGCAGCAGCTCAGCGCCTTGCCGGAGGCCTTGCGCGATGCGCTGCAGCATGCCCCGGACACGGCGCGCCGTCGCCGGTTTCTGCTTTATATCCATGACCAGTTTCTGGCCAATGTGAGCTATCGCGACTTCAGCGCGCTAAGCTTCGCCGCCACCGCCAGCCGGATGCGCAGCCTGCTCGCGACCACGGGAGCCCAAAGCCCAGCATGATCCTGTCGAACCGCTACAACTTCCTGTACGTCCATATCGCCAAGACCGGTGGCACCAGCGTGCGCGCGGCGTTGAAGTCGCTGCAGTGGAAGGATCCGTACTACCTGGCGCAGTTCATCTGTTCGCGGCTGTCGCATCTGACCGGGCACCGCATCGCTGCCAAGCTGCCGCGTCACGCCAAGATCGTCGGCGCGCAGGAGATGCTGCCCCACGAATTTTTCGACGGCCTGTTCAAGTTCGCCTTCGTGCGCAATCCCTGGGACCTGCAGGTCAGCTCCTACCACCATCTCAAGCGCGAGCGTCCGCATCTGCTGCAAGGGCACGAGTCCTTCGAGGCATTCACGCGGCACAAGCTCGACCCGGAACGCCCGTACCAGTATCACCTGGACACCGCAATCACGGCGCAGACGGACTATCTCAGTGATCTGCACGGCAGGCTGCTGACCAACTTCCTCGGTCGCTACGAGAACCTGCAGGACGACTTCGCGCACATCTGCAAGACCATCGGTGTCGCCACGCCGGTATTGCCGCACAAGCGGCAGGCCACCGATCGCAGCAAGGACTACCGCAGCTACTACAGCGACGATCTCGCCGAGCTGGTCGGCCGTTACTTCAAGCGCGACGTCGAGATGCTCGGCTACCGCTTCGACCCGCAGTAGGTCCACGCGCATGTGCGGAATCGCCGGCATGGTCCTGCGCAGCGGCGCCGTCGTCGACGGCGAGCTGCAGCGCATGATCGCGCAGCTCGCGCATCGCGGGCCGGAGGACAGCGGCACGTATGCGAGCGGCAGCTTCGGCATTGCCCATGCGCGGCTGGCGATCATCGATCTGGCCGGCGGGCATCAGCCGCTGTTCGACGCCGATCGCCGCTACGCGCTGGTCTGCAACGGCGAGATTTACAACTTCATCGAGCTGCGTGCCGAGCTGCAGGCGCTGGGTCATCGTTTCCAGACCGGCTCCGACAGCGAAGTGGCGCTGCACGGTTTCGCGCAGTGGGGCGCCGGCAGCTTCGCGCGGCTGCACGGCATGTATGCGTATGCCTTGTACGACCACGCGCGGCGCGAGCTGTGGCTGGTTCGTGACCGCACCGGCATCAAGCCGCTGTACGTCGCCGAACTGCCGGACCGTGTGCTCTACGCCAGCGAGCTGAAGAGCCTGCTGCCGCTGCTGCCGCGGGTCGAGATCGAGCCGGACGCGCTCGCACAGTTTCTGCAGAACCAGTACTCGACCGGCAGCCAGACGATCATCCGCGGCGTGCGTCGCATGCTGCCCGGCACGGCGCTGAAGATCGACGCGCAGCTGAAGATCGAGACGCATCGCTACTGGTCGGCGCACGACGTCGGCGCGCCGCGCGAGCGCAGCTTCGAGGACGCGGTGGAGGAATGGGAACCACTGTTCGAGCAGGTGATGCGCGAGCACATGCGCTCCGATGTGCCGTTCGGCGTGTTCCTGTCCGGCGGTGTCGATTCCGCCGTGCTGCTGGCGCAGCTCAAGCGCCTGCATACGCAGCCGATCAAGACCTGGTCGATCGGCTGGCGCGATGCGCGTCAGGGCGACGAGCTGGAGGATGCCGAGATGATCGCGCGGCAGTTCGGTGCCGAACACCGCTCGATCCGTCTTGACAGCCGCGCGGTGTTTCATCGCCTGCCGCAGATGGTCTGGGCGGCGGACGACCTGATGCGTGATTACGCCTGCCTGCCGACGCTGGCGCTGGCCGAAGCCGCAGGCCGCGAGCTGAAAGTGGTGTTCAGCGGCGAGGGCGGCGACGAGGCTTTCGCCGGCTACGGGCGCTACCGGCAGGACACGGTCGAGCGCTGGTTCAAAAGCCTGCGCTACCCGGGCAGTGGCGGCTTCCGCGTGCGACCGGAACTCGATCAGGGCTGGGTGCAGAAACTGTTCGTGCCGGCGCTGCAGCCGGCGCTGGCGCGCTATCGCGATCCGGTGGTCGCCGCCTGGGGCGAGACGCCGCGCGAGTGGAGCGCGCTGCAGCGGCGCCAGTACGTCGATCTGACGACCAATCTGCCGGACGATCTGCTGGTCAAGGCCGATCGCATGCTGATGGCGCACAGCATCGAAGGCCGCGTGCCGTTCCTCGATCACCGCGTCGTCGAATTCGGCCTGCGCCTGCCGGACGCGCTCAAGGTTTCCGACAAGGCCGGCAAGCTGTTCATCAAGCGCTGGGCCGAGCGCTTCGTGCCCAGGGATCATCTGTGGAAGCACAAGCGCGGCTTCCACGTACCGGTGGGCGAATGGCTGCGCGGCGACTTCCTCGACGCGCTGGCTTCGAGGCTGCCGAGCAGCGCGGCGATCCAGGCCTGGTGCCAGCCGGAGGCGGTGCGCACGCTGCTCGAGCGCCAGCGCAGCCGGCACGACGTCACGCGCGAAGTCTGGAGCCTGCTGCAGTTCGCGATCTGGCATCGCGTTTTCATCGAGGGCGCCGGCACGCCCGGCGGTGACGAGGACCCGCTGGCATGGCTGTGAGCGAGCCCCTGGATGGCGGACGCATCGCCATTTTCATGTCGACGTCCGGGCACAGCGGCGTCGACCGCGCGATGCAGAACCTGATCCCGCAGCTGGCGGCGCGCGGCTATGCGGTCGATCTGCTCAATGTCCGCAAGCATGGCCCGGTGCTCAAGACGCTGCCGCACGGCGTGCGCATGATCGACACCGGCGCCAGCACGACCTACGCGGCGCTGCCGGCGCTGCTGCGCTACCTGCGTCACGTGCGGCCGGCGGTGCTGCTGTCCGACAAGGATCGCGTCAACCGCACCGCCTTGCTGGCGCGACGACTGTCCGGCGTGCGCTGCCGGCTGGTGCTCAGCTCCGGCACGACGATCTCGGTCGATCTGAAGAACCGCGGTTTCGTCGATCGCTGGCTGCAGCGCTATTCGATGGGCCACTGGTACCGCCATGCCGACGCGGTGATCGTGCCTGGTGCCGGCGTCGCCGACGACATGGCGCAGTACACCGGTCTGCCGCGCGAGCGCATCAGCGTGGTGCCCAATCCGCTGGTGCCGCCGGAGCTGCTGCAGGACGTGCCGCCGCGGCCCGAGCATCCCTGGTTCGCCGACGGCTCGCCGCCGCTGATCCTCGGCGTCGGCGAACTCGGCGCGCGCAAGGACTTCGCAACGCTGCTGCGCGCCTTCGCGCGGCTGCGCGCGCAGCGGCCATGCCGGCTGATGCTGCTCGGCAAGGGCAAGCTGCGCGACGAACTGCTGGCGCAGGCGGCGCAGCTCGGCGTCGCCGACGATTTCGCGCTGCCGGGCTACGTCGACTCGCCGTTCGCGTACATGGCGCACGCCGCGGTGTTCGCGCTGACTTCGCGCTGGGAGGGCTTGCCCTCGGTGCCGGTCGAGGCGCTCGCCGCCGGCACGCCGGTGGTCGCCACTGCGACGCCAGGCAGCGTCGAGATTCTCGATCATGGCCGCGTCGGACCGCTGGTGCCGATCGGCGATGACGCGGCGCTCGCGGCTGCCTTGCAGCAGCTGCTGGATGCGCCGCGCGATCGCCAGCGCCTGCGTGCGGCGGTGCAGCCGTATGAATTTGCGACAGCGACGACGCGGTACCTGCAGATCTTTGGTCTGCCGCAAACGGGCCCTCACCCCACCGCCGGCGCTGCCGGCGGTTCCCCCCTCTCCCGCGAAGCGGGAGAGGGGAAGGGGCCGGCTGCCGTAGGCAGCCGATGATGAAACGCCTTGGCGTGCTGATTTCGTTCTCCGGCGACGGCGGTGTGGAGCGCATGGTCACCAATCTCTGCGCCGAGTTCGCGCAGCACGTGACGGTCGATCTGCTGACGATCCGCGACGACGGTGGCCACGCGCAGCGCGTGCCGGACAGCGTCAATCGCCGGCCGCTGAAGTCGCGTCATGCCTGGAGTGCGGTACCGGAAGTGGCGCGCTATCTGCGCGAGATGCAGCCGGATGCACTGCTGGTGGCCAAGGACCGCGCCGGTCGCGCCGCGCTCAAGGCCAAGCGCCGCGCCGGTGTCGACACGCCGGTGTTCATCCGCCTCGGCACCAATCTGTCGGCGGCGCTGGAGCGCAAGGACGCGTTCAGCCGCTGGCTGCGCGTGGCGCCGATGCGGCGTCTGTATCCGCTCGTCACCGGCGTCGTTGCCGTCTCCGAAGGCGTCAAGACCGACACGCAGCGTGTCACCGGCCTGCCGGCCTCGCGCATCCACGTCATCCGCAATCCGGTGATCACCGCCAGGCTCGCCGTGCAGGCGGCCGAGCCGGTGCCGCATCCCTGGCTGGCCGAGAAGCTCGTGCCGGTGATCGTCGGCATGGGACGGCTGACGCGGCAGAAGGGTTTCCCGACCTTGATCGCGGCGTTCGCGCAGTTGCAGGCCGAGCGTCATACGCGGCTGATCATCCTCGGCGAGGGCAAGGATCGCGAGGCGCTGACGGCGCAGATCG
>CAMLDZ010000054.1 GCA_946478985.1 uncultured Solimonas sp. | reverse complement strand
CGCGCGCCGGATCTGGCCTACGACAACATCGACGACGGCACCGAGGGCATGCGCTTCACCGACGAGTTCTGGGGCTTCAACGGCGCGCTCGATCGCTATGACTGGAAGCTGGTCGGCAAGAAGGAGATGTACATCCCGTACAACGCCTACAAGCTGTCCGACACCAAGCTCAAGTACAAGGACATGGTGGCCAAGGGCTCGCTCAAGCCGGAGCTGATGCGCTACGAGCTGCACCGTGTCTGGGTGGTCGACGCGACGCTGAAGAAGGGCATGTCGCACGCCTATTCGCGCCGCACCTTCTACATCGACGAAGACAGCCACATCATCGCCGCCTCGGAGTCGTACGACAGTCGCGGCAATCTGTGGCGCGTCAACCTCAATCCGCTGATCCAGCTCTACGACGTGCCCTTGATGATCCAGCGTGCCTACCTGGTCCACGACCTCAGCAACGGCTCGTACATCGTCTCGGAACTCGACAACGAGCGTAAGCAGCCGGCGATGAAGTTCGGTACCACCGGCAAGGCCGCCGACTTCACGGTCGACGCCTTCCGTCGCCGCGGCACGCGCTAGGCGGTTGAGGTCCATGCGGTCACGGCGCGCGGTCCCACAGGGGCCGCGCGCCTTCACAGGACGTGAGCGTCGAGTTCGCGATCATCCCTGCGGTCCCGGAGCGGACGTAATGAGGCGGTTGCTGTCGATTTGTGTGGTATCCCTGCTCGGCGGACTGACATCGCCGACCACGTTCGCGGCCGCCAAGGCGGTCGACGCGAACGCTCTCATCCTTCTCGATCTGGCTGCCGATGGTGATCGCCTGATCGCCGTCGGCGAAGCCGGCGCGGTGCTGCGCTCGGCCGATCAGGGCCACAGCTGGCAACTCACGCAGACGCCGACCACGCGGACCCTGACCTCGGTGGCGCTGGTCGACGCCAAGACTTTTGTCGCAGTCGGCCACGGCGGCACGCTGCTGCGCAGCGCCGACGGCGGCGGCAGCTGGGCGGTCATCGAACTGCCTGACGGCAACACCGATTCGCTGCTCGGTGTCACGCGGCTGAGGTCCGGCAGCTTGATCGCGTACGGGGCCTTCGGCCTGTATCTGGAGTCCGCCGACCAGGGCAAGACCTGGACACAGCGGCACATTCTCGATGAGGAGTTCGATCGCCACATCTCGCAGATCATCGCGTTCGGCGATCAGCTGCTGCTGGTTGGCGAGAGCGGCACGCTGGCGGTGTCCAGCGACGCCGGTCAGACCTGGGAGAAAAAGACCTCCCCGTACGAGGGCTCGTTCTTCGGCGCGCTGCAGGCGCGAGACGGGGCGCTGATCGTGTTCGGCATGCGTGGCAACGTCTATCGCTCCACCGACAACGGTGACAGCTGGACGCAGATTCCGCTGGCGACCAAGAGTGGCCTCAACGGCGGCAGCATCGCCGCCGACGGCACGCTGCTGATCGTCGGCAACAATGGCTTGCTCGCGATCAGCCGCGACAATGGCCAGAGTTTCACGCTGCACAATGCGCCGACCGGCCAGCCGCTGTCGCGCGCGCTGCTCGAAGCCGACGGCACCCTGATCTATGTAGGCGCGCTGGCGGCCGGTCGGCTGCCCGCCGCTGCGGTAGCGGCAAAGGTGCAGCCATGAGCAAGGCGGGCAAGCAGTCCAACGGCAACGGCGTCGACTTCATCGACGCCGGGCTGTCGCGCGGTTTCGTCGGCAAGACCGCCGATGCGATCTTCCGCTGGCGCCGCGTGATTCTGGCGATCGGCATCCTGCTGACGCTGGTGCTTGGTTACTCGGCGACGCAGCTGCGTGTGACCGCGGCGTTCACCAAGATGATCCCGCTGCATCACGAGTACATGCAGACCTTCCAGCAGTATCAGAGCGAGTTCGGCGGCGCCGACAAGATTCTGATCGCGATCAAGGTCAAGGACGGCGACATCTATCGTCCAGAGGTGATGGACACGCTGCGCAAGCTCACCGAGGAAGTGTTCTACGTCAAAGGCGTCGAACGCAGCTCGGTGACATCGCTGTTCACGGCCAATGTCCGCTACAACGAAGTCGTCGAGGACGGTTTCAAGAGCGGCAACCTGGTCATGGCCGATTTCTCCGGCACGCCCGAGCAGATCGCCATCGTCAAGCAGAATGTTCTCAAGTCCGACTGGGTCGGCCGCATCGTCTCCGCCGACATGACGGCGTCGATGGTGGTCGCTGCGCTGCAGGAAAAGGACTTCGAGACCGGCCAGCCGATCGATTTGCGCGAGGTCGGCGCGCAGCTGGAGGCGATCCGCACCAAGTACGAGACCGATCAGGTCTCGGTCAGCATCATCGGCTTCGCCAAGTCGGCGGCCGATATCGCCAATGGCGCGGCCGGCGTGCTGGTGTTCTTCGTGATCGCCTTCGTGGTCACCGCGGTGCTGCTGCTGTGGTATTCGGGCTCGCTGATGCTGACGGCCTGGGCACTGGTGGCGGCGAGCATTCCGGTGATCTGGCTGCTCGGCATCCTGCCGCTGATCGGCCTGGGCCTGGACCCGATGTCGATCCTGGTGCCGTTCCTGATCTTTGCGATCGGCGTCAGCCACGCGGTGCAGATGACCAACGCCTGGAAGCTGGAGACGCTGGCCGGACACGATGGCATCACCGCTTCGCGCAACTGCTTCGTCAAGCTGTTCATTCCGGGTGCCACCGCCTTGCTCGCGAATGCGCTGGGCTTCGTGGTGGTGGCGGTGGTCGACATCCAGATCGTCCGCGAGCTGGCGATGACGGCGACCATCGGCGTCACCGTGATGATCGTCACCAACAAGGTGCTGCTGCCGATCCTGCTGTCGTACATGAAATTCTCGACCGCCACGCACAGCAAGCTCAGCGGCAAGGAAACCGCCGGCGACTGGATCTGGGAGCGCTTCGGCGGCCTGGCGACGCGGCGCGGTGCGCTGCTGCCGCTGGCGATCTCGGCCGGCCTGATCGCGCTCGGCATCTGGCAGTACCAGCACCTGAAGATCGGCGACATGGGCAAGGGTGTGCCGGAGTTGCGCGCCGACTCGCGCTACAACCAGGATGTCGGCGTCATCACGCAGAACTTCGCCATCGGCGTCGACGTGCTGACGGTGATCGCCGAGGCCAAGGGCGATGATTCGCCCTGCGTCGACCGCGCGGTGATGGAGAAGGTCGAGGCCTTCGACACGCAGATGCGCCAGGTCGAGGGCGTGGCGGCGGTACGCAGCCTCGCCAGCTTCGTCAAGGCGGTCACGCAGGATTTCGCCGAAGGCTGGGTGAAGTGGCGGATGCTGCCGGAGGACAAGGCGCAGATCGCGCAGGGCATCGGCTTCTCGACGCGGCTCGGCAACGAGTATCGCAACTCGGCCTGCACGGCGATCCCGATCAACATCTACACCACCGATCACCAGGCGACGACGATCACCAAGGTGGTCGACGCGATCAAGGCCTTCAAGACTGCAAACGACAGCGACACGCTGACGTTCCGTCTGGCCTCGGGCAACGTCGGCGTGATGGCGGCGACCAACGAGGTGGTGCACCGCTCCGACAAGTGGGTCAACCTGACGCTGTTCGTGGCAGTGACGGTGCTGTGTCTGGTCACCTTCAAGTCGGTGCGCATCACCTTGTGCATCATCCTGCCGCTGGCGCTGGTGACGCTGCTGTGCAACGCGGTGATGGCAATGCTCGGCATCGGCGTCAAGGTCAACACCCTGCCGGTGATCGCGATCAGCGTCGGCGTCGGTGTCGATTACGGCATCTACCTGTTCGAACGCATGCAGCATGAGATGCAGGTGCGTGACCTCAGCCTGCCGCAGGCCTTCGTCGAGGCGCTGAAGCAGCGCGGCACGGCTTCGCTGTTCACGGCGGTGACGATGACAGTGTCGGTGGCCACCTGGGCGTTCTCGGACCTCAAGTTCCAGGCCGACATGGGCGTGCTGCTGGCCTTCATGTTCCTCGTCAACGTGTTCGGCGCATTGCTGCTGCTGCCGGCGCTGGCGGCCTTCATCATCGGCGACCGGCTCGGCAATGGCGCCGCGCCGAAGGAGCAGGGCGCGTCGTCCGAGGCAGGCGTGGTGCAGCCGGCCAAGGCGCATTGAGATCGCGCCCGCGGGCAGGCTGATGGGCCCGATCCGGCGCCGCTGCGCGGGTGTGCTGCTGGTGGCGATACTGGTGTTGCCAGTCGCCGCCAGCGCGGCGCTGCCGGAGACACTGACGCCGGTTGGCGCCGAGCGTGCCGGCAACGCCGACGGCACGATCCCGGCATGGACCGGCGGCCTGCGCCAGCCGCCCTCCGGCTGGAGCGCGGAGCAAGGCTACGTCGATCCGTATGGCGGCGAGAAACCGCTGTTCACGATCACCGCGGCCAACGCTGCACAGTATCAGGAGCATCTGAGTCCAGGCCTGCAGCGTGCGTTGGCCAAGGTTCCGGGCTTCGCGATGCCGGTCTATCCGGCGCATCGCAGCGCCGCCTATCCGCAGGCGGTGCTCGATCGCGCTGCTGCGCAGG
The DNA here is from genome assembly GCA_946478985.1 of uncultured Solimonas sp. Next base: position 15,842 of record CAMLDZ010000054.1, on the reverse strand, counting down.
CCGACGGTGTGACGCTCGACGGCGGCGCCATCCAATCGCTGTCGGGTTCTACCATTCCATTCGCGCAGCCTCGCAACGGGCTCGAAGCGATCTGGAATCATCTGGTGCGCTACCTCGGCGGCGGCATCGAGCGCGAGTTCCACTCGTTTCCGGTGCGGCCGAATGGCGACTACATGAAGGTCGGCTTTCGCGAACAGCGCATCTATGACGAGAACTTCGATCAGCGCGTCGAGAACCGGCTGTTCTCGTTCCTTGGCTGGTTCACCGGCCCGGCCGATCTGATCGGCACCTATTTCCTGGTGCACGAGCCGGTCGATCAGGCGCGGGAGTCGCGCCGCGCATGGATCTACAACGCCGGCCAGCGTCGCGTCCGGCGCGCCCCCGATCTGGCCTACGACAACGCGCAGAACGGCTCCGACGGCCTGGCGATCGTCGATCAGTACGACGGCTACAACGGCGCACCGGACCGCTACGACTGGAAGCTGATCGGCAAGCGCGAGCTGTACGTCGCGTATAACGGCTATGCGATCGCCGACAAAAAGACGCCGTACGCGCGCATCGTCCAGCGCCACACGCCGGCCGCCGAGTTCATGCGTTACGAACTGCATCGCGTCTGGGTGGTCGAGGCCACGCTCAAGTCGGGTGTCTCGCACATCTATGCGCGACGCACGTTCTATCTGGACGAGGACAGCTGGTCGGTGCTGCTCGACGATGCCTACGACTCGCGCGGCGAGCTGTGGCGCGGCGGCATTCATGGCCTGGTCCAGTACTACGACGCGCAAGTGCCCTGGTACCGCTTCGAGCTGTGGCAGGACTTCCATAGCGGCGCCTATGTGCTGACCGGACTCGACAACGAAATCCGCCGTCCCTGGGTGTTCGGCGTCAAGGGGCGGATGGCCGATTTCAATCCGGATGCCTTGCGTCGCCGGGGCGGTAACTGAGCCGCCCGCAGGCGTGCTATTGCTGCAAGACGACGCTCGGAAAGAGCGCGACTACATACCAAGGAGACAGACCCGCGATGTCCATCGTCGACAAGAACCGTCCTTCGGACGCCTGGATCGAATCGATCCGCAAGCGGCTGCCCTGCGAGACCGAGATTGATCGCGTGCTGACGCGCAAACTGCGTCGTCGCAGCGGGCCGCCCTATACGCCGGTAACGCTGAACAGCCTGGTCGAAGGCACGCAGAAGCTGTTGCAAAGCCAGCTGCGCGAACCGTTCGAGATCACCGAGGCACGCTGGCTGTCCGGCGGCGCGTCGAAGCTGCAGATGGCGTTCGTACTGCGCTGGAATCAGCCGGGTGCCGGCGCGTCGGCGACGCCGATGGTGCTGCGCATGGAACCGTCGGAATCGATTTCCGAAACCAGCCGCCTGCGCGAGTTCCAGCTGATCAAGGCGATGGAAGGCGTGCTGCCCGTGCCGCCGACCTACTGGATCGACGCCAGCGGCGAATTCCTGCCGTATCCGGCGATCATCTACGGCTTCGCCGAGGGCGTCGCCAAGCCGACCCTGTCGAGCAGCCATGTCACCGGTGTCGGCACCTTCATTCCGCCGCCACTGCGCGAGCCGCTGGGCCTGCAGTTCGTCGGCCATCTGGCGACCTTGCACAGTTTCGACTGGCGGCAGGCCGATCTGGGCGCCTTCGACAAGCCGGCGCCCGGCACGCAGGCGCTGGAGTGGAACCTCAACCACTGGGAGCGCATCTGGGAAGAGGATGCCCACGAGGACGTACCGCTGATGCGGCTGGCGATGGGCTGGCTGCGCCGCAACATGCCGCCGGTCGATCACGTCTCGCTGGTGCATGGCGATTATCGGGTCGGCAACTTCCTGTTCACCGAGCATGACAGCCGCATTTCGGCCTGGCTGGATTGGGAGCTGGGTTACCTGGGCGATCGCCACGAAGATATTTCCTGGGCGACCAAGACCATCTTCGGCCACTACGCCGAAGACCAGAAGACCTTCCTGGTCGGCGGCTTCATGCCGCGCGAGCGCTTCTTCGAGGAATACGAGCGGCGCTCCGGCCTGAAGGTCAATGCCAGGACGCTCAAGTACTACGAGGTGCTCAACAACTACAAGGGCATCGCCATCACCCTGGCCACCGGCTACCGCGCGCCGCGCAACGGCAAGACCCACCAGGACGTGCTGGTGGCCTGGCTGGCCGGCATTTCATACACCCTGCTCGAAGAGCTCCGGGTGCAGCTCGAGGAGGTGCTCTGATGGACCTGCGTCCCGAATTCCAGATCCAGACCGTCATCAAGGCGCTCAGCGATGTGGTGCTGCCAGCGCTGGACCCGGCCAACAAGCTCGCGCAGGAACAGATGCAGCTGGCGATCGGCACGCTGCACCTGGTGCTCAAGCGCGCGCCGCTGCGCTATCGCTATGAATGCCACGATCTTGCCTCTCTTGCCGCGTTGGCCGATACCCTGCAGCAGCGGGCGGCGGACCTGCCGCAAGCGGCGCCGGCACTGGCCGCGCTGGCCGCCAGCAATGCCAGGAGCAGGGATGTGCTGCAGCGTGCGCAGGCCGAGCCCCTGGAACTGGAGGATGCCAACCTGGAATTGCGCGACCGGGTGGGGGCCGTGGTCACTGCTGTCAGCGCGAGTGCCGAAGGCGAGCGCCTGCGCGCGATCCAGGCCGCCGTGCTGGAACATGCCCGCGAGCAGCTGCAGCGCGAACGCGCCTGGCTGAGCCCGCAGGGCTGGGAGCCCGGCCTGCCCGAGGTCGAGACGCTGATCCGCGACGCAAGCTGACTCTCAAACAGGACCGCTTTGCTCGTACGCCGCGCATCGCACTGTCGATGCGCGGTGATTTTTATGGGGCCGGGGCCACCTCGTCGCGGCCGCCGCTGTCGCGGTACTGGCCCGGGGTGCAGCCGAGCTGGGCGCGAAACACGCTGGTGAAGTGTGACTGGCTGGAGAAGCCAACCTCGTGCGAGATCGTCAGCAGATCGAGCCGGGTGTCGAGCAGCAGCCGGCAGGCGGCGCTGACGCGCCGCCTGTTGAGGAACTGGTGCGGTGACATGCCGGTGCCGAGCTTGAAGTTGTGCGCGAACCAGGCGCGGCTGATACCGGCGCGTTCGGCCAGTTCGGCCAGGCTGATCTTGTGCGCCAGCCTGGCATCGATATACCGCTGCACGTCCGCCACCGAGATCCTGCCGAGCGGGATGTCGAAGCAGCCCTCCGGCAAGCTGTCCGCCGCACTGCTGGCCTCGGCGCTCATGTAGACCCGCAGGTGCTGGACCATCGCTTCGACCAGGCTGTCGAAGTAGCTGCCGCGCTGCGCCGGCGCAAGGGCGGCGGCGCGCAGCAGCGCCTGCGCGCCGGCACTGAGGAAGTCGTCGCGGAAAGCGAAGCGCACCTCGGTGTGGGCCAGGCTCAGCGGCTGCTGTCCCGGCGGCGCCGGGAGCGGTTCAGGAAAATGCACGCTGAGCATGCGCACGCTGCCGTCGGTGCGGAACGCTGAACGCTTACGCGCCGGCAGCAGGGTCAGCTTGCCCGGCAGCGAGCAGGTCGCCGACAGCCCGTCGGCGGTGATCTGGCGGACCTGGCGCGAGCCACCCAGATGCAGCGACAGCACGGTTTCATCCATGGCCGGCAGCGAGAATTCGCGGATCGGCGGCGTCGTCCACAGGTAGAGGCCGATGCCACCGTGGACGGTGGAATCGCGCTCGATCTCCGGGGCGATCCGGAATGCAGATTTGAAGGCCTCTACGGCTTTCTCGCGTGTGCGATGTACGTGCGCTTGCACATGGACTCCTGCTGACGTTTCTATTGACGCCGCTTTCTGGACAATCCTGCCAAGACGGCTAGACGATCCCGATAGCGCAAATTGTGGCGTAAGTACACAATTGACGATAGGTACGCTCCTGCGCGATCCCTTGCGCCGGGTAGTGCCCCGCAAGAGCTATCGAATCAAAGGAGATCGCAATGGACAAAAAATTATCTGGATTCAACGATTACGGCATGTGGAAACTGCTCGCCTGGAGCGGTCCTATTTTCCTTGCTCTGTTTTTCTTCCTGTGGGGCGTGCTGGCCAAGAATTTTCCGCCGGTGAGCCCGGACTGGGATGCGGCGCGCATCTATCAGCATTACCTTGAGAACGGCATGGCGATCAAGATCGGCATGTCGATCTGCATCGTCGCCGGCGCCTTCTACATGTCGTTCGGCACGGCCGTCTCGGCGCTGATCCGCCGTGTCGACGGCGAGGCCAGCCTGCTCGCCAATCTGGAGATGTGCGGCGCGACGATCACCTGCTGCCCGATCATCGTTGCCTGCGGCATGTGGCTGGCCGCTGCGCTGGAAGCGCCGATCCTGACGCCGGAAATCGTCCATCTGCTGCATCACATGGGCTGGATGATCATCGACCTCGCCTACATGGTGACGACGATGCAGATCTTCGCCGCCAGCACCGCATTCCTGCGCGACAAGCGTCCGCAGAAGCTGGTGCCGGCCTGGGTGTCGTGGTGGGGCTACGTCACCTGCATTTCGTTCTTCCCGGTCAGCCTGATTCCGTTCTTCAAGACCGGTCCGTTCGCCTGGAATGGCCTGTTCAACTTCTGGGTCGCGTTCCCGACCTGGTACATCTGGCTGCTGACGCTGTCGTTCTACGTCATCAAGGGCGTCGAGCGCATCCGCCAGGAAGACATGGGCATCGTGCCGGCTCCGGCCAAGGGTGCTACGGTGGCGGGCGTCGCAACGGCCCGGTAATCGATTCCGACATGCAAGCAACGACAGCTGTGCCCAGACGTCTTCCAGGAGTGGAAGGCGTCTGGGTTTTCGTAGGCGCGGATATCTTCTTCTTCGCCATCCTGTTCGCATCGTTCATGCAGGAACGCGCCAAGGATACGGCGCTGTTCAATGAGTCCTCGCACCTGCTCAATGCCACGATCGGCGGCATCAACACGCTGATCCTGCTGACCAGCTCGTGGTTCGTCGCGCTGGCCGTGCAGTCCGCGCGGGCGGGGCGGCAGGCCGAGCTGGTGCGCTGGCTGGCGCTGGGCCTGGCCTGTGGCGGCGCGTTCGGCGTGCTGAAGATCTTCGAGTACGCGCAGAAGCTGATCGGCGACTGGTCGCTGCTCGCCAACGACTTCTTCATGTTCTATTTCGCGTTGACGGGCATTCACCTGATGCACGTCGTCGGTGGCAGCGTGGTGCTGACGGTGCTGCTGCTGCGCGCGCGGGCAGGGGCGTATACCAACGGCAACTGCATCGGCCTGGAGTCGGGCGCGACCTACTGGCACATGGTCGATCTGCTCTGGATCATCCTGTTCCCGCTGCTCTACCTGCTGAGGTAATCCATGCATCTGCTGACTCGACCGACCAGCCTGATCTGGTTGGTGCTGATGGCGATTACCATCGCGACGACCTGGTGGCTGTCCAAGGACGCCTTCTCGCCGGTGACGGCGACGGTCGCGACCTTCCTGCTGGCCTCGTTCAAGGTGCGGCTGGTGATCATCCACTTCATGGAAGTGGGCCACGCGCCGCTGCCGGCCCGGCTGTTCTTCGAAGCCTGGCCGGTCGGCGTCGCCGCGCTGATCATCGGCTTCTATCTGAACAGCGCCGGGCTGCTGTAGACACTGTCTTATCGGCTGTTTGGTTGCGCATGGGCGGTCGGGCCGGAAGCGCCGGCTCTGTGGTCTAATTGCCGCCCATGCGTAACCCCTACGAACTGTTCGCCGGCCTGCGCTACACGCGGGCCAAGCGGCGCAATCACTTCATCTCCTTCATCTCCGCCGCCTCGATGGCCGGAATCGCCATCGGCGTCACTGCGCTGATCACGGTGCTGTCGGTGATGAACGGCTTCGAGCGCGAACTGCGCACCCGCATCCTCGGCATGGCCTCGCACGCGACGATCTCGGCGATCCGCGGCGGCCTGGAGGACTGGCAGCAGATCGGCGAAGCCGCGGCCAAACATCCGGAGATCTCCGGCTACGCGCCGTATATCGAGGGCGAGGGCATGGTGAAGGTCGGCGGCGATCTGTCCGGTGCGATGCTGCGCGGCGTGATTCCCGCCGAGGAGAACAAGGTTTCCGAGATCGGCCAGAACATCAAGGCCGGCAGCTTCGAATCGCTGACACCGGGCTCGTACAACATCGTGCTCGGCATCGAGCTCGCCGAACAGCTCGGCGCCTCGATCGGCGACAAGGTCGACCTGATGATCCCGCAGGCTTCGGTGACGCCGGCAGGCGTGATGCCGCGCTTCCGCCGCTTCACGGTCAGCGGTGTCTTTCGCGTCGGCATGTACGAGTTCGACCGCGGCCTGGTACTGATCAACCTGCAGGACGCGCAGGCGCTGCTGCGGATGGGGGATACGGTCACCGGCGTGCGGCTGAAGCTGCACGATCTCTTCCAGGCGCCGCGCGTCTCGCGCGATCTCGCCAACTCCATGCCCGGCCTCTACTACGTGTCCGACTGGACGCGCAGCCACGCCAACTTCTTCCGCGCGGTGAAGACCGAGAAGATGGTGATGTTCATCATCCTCTCGCTGATCGTCGGCGTCGCCGCCTTCAACATCGTCTCGACGCTGGTGATGGTGGTGCAGGACAAGCAGGCCGACATCGCCATCCTGCGCACGCTTGGCGCGACACCGCGCTCGATCATGGCGATCTTCATGGTGCAGGGCTCGATCATCGGCTTCGTCGGTACGCTGCTCGGCGTCACCGGCGGCGTGCTGCTGGCGCTGAACGTGGAAACCCTGGTGCCGATTCTCGAACGGCTGACTGATCACCAGTTCCTCGCGCCGGATGTCTACTACATCAGCGATCTGCCTTCGGAGCTGAAGCTCTCCGATGTGATCCGCATCGGCTCGCTGTCGCTGGCGCTGGGCCTGCTGTCGACGCTGTATCCGGCCTGGCGTGCGTCCCGCGTCAATCCGGCGGAGGCGCTGCGCTATGAGTAAAGCCGCGAACAGCGTGGAGGGGCCCCGTGCGAAGCATGGGGATCCTAGCGTCGTGAGACGGCGGATCGGGACATGAACGAGCAAATCAGTATCGGTACCCCCTCTCGCGCTGATGTCATCATCAGCGCGCGCGGCCTCGGCAAGACCTTCGACGACGGCCGTCTGCGCCTCGACGTGCTCAAGGACATCGATCTGCAGATCCGTCGCGGCGAGCGCGTCGCCATCGTCGGCGCCAGCGGCACCGGCAAGTCGACGCTGCTGCATTGCCTCGGCGGGCTCGATGCGCCGAGCAGCGGCGAGGTCTGGGTCGCCGGCCGGCAGATGTCCTCGCTGTCCGACACCGCGCGCAGCACGCTGCGCAACGAGGCGCTCGGCTTCGTCTACCAGTTCCACCACCTGCTGCCGGAATTCACCGCGCTGGAGAACGTCGCGCTGCCGCTGCTGATCCGCCGCACGGCGGAGCGCGAGGCTTTCGCACGCGCCACGGAACTGCTAACGCGCGTCGGTCTCGGCGAACGGCTGGGCCACAAGCCGGGCGAGCTGTCCGGCGGCGAGCGCCAGCGCGCTGCCGTTGCCCGCGCGCTGGTGACGCGGCCGGCCTGCGTGCTGGCCGATGAACCGACCGGCAATCTGGACAGGAAAACCGCCGAACGCGTCTTCGAGCAGATGCTGGAACTCAACCGAGAACTCGGTACCAGCCTGGTCGTCGTGACCCATGATATGCACCTGGCGAGCCGCATGGATCGCCAATGGACGCTGGAAAACGGTGGGCTGAGAGAGACGTCCGTGTCCTGACGCTGGCGTTCACGGCGGGCGTGCTGCTGGTGCACGTCTTGCCGGAGCTGCCCGCGCTGCCGCATCTGTTTGCGGCGCTGTTGCTGGCGCTGCTGCCATGGCCCGGCCGGCCCCTGCTGCTGGCAACGCTGGCGGGCATTGCACTGAGCAGCGCGCACGCCGGCCACCGCCTCGCCGAGCAGTGGCCGGACGCGCGACACAACGAAGAGCGCCTGCTCAGTGGAACCGTCGTCTCGCTGCCCGAGCACAGCCTGATGCGCCGCAATGGCGCGGCCGGGACGGCTGCCGACTCGACCTGGCGCTTCACTTTCGCCCCGTCGGCCGATGCCGCGGATGTGCCGCCGCGCATCCGCGCGTCCTGGTATCGCGCGCCGCTGCAGCCGCGTGCCGGTGAATGCTGGCAGCTGCGACTGCGTCTGCGCGCGCCGCATGGTTCGCTCAATCCGGGCGGTTTCGACTACGAGGCCTGGTTGTTCCGCCAGCACCTGGGTGCGACCGCGACGGTACAGGAGGGCCGGCGCTGCCCTGACGACGGACAAGAGCCGGTGTTGCAGCTGCGTCAGCGCTGGGTCGATCGGGTCGACGCGGTGCTCGGCGATCGTCCGGGCGCGGCGCTGCTCAAGGCCTTGACGGTCGGCGCCACCGCGGATTTGCGTGACGACGACTGGGAGGCGTTTCGCCGCACCGGCACCACGCATCTGGTCGCCATCTCGGGCTTCAATCTCGCGCTCGCCGCCGGCTTTGCGTTCTTCGCGCTGCGCTGGTTGTGGGCGCTGAGCTGGCGTGCATCGCTGGCCTGCCCGGCGCAGCGTGTCGCCGCGGTCGGCGCGGCGCTGTTCGCGGTGTTCTACGCGCTGCTGGCCGGCTTCGAGGCGCCGGTGGCGCGAGCGTTGTGGATGCTGCTGGTGCTGCTGCTGATCAGCCTGCTGCGCCGGCCGCCGGCACCGGGCCATGCGCTGGCCTGGGCCTGGCTGGCGATCGTCGCCGCCGATCCCTGCGCGGTACTGACGCCGGGTCTATGGCTGTCGTTCGGAGCGGTCGCGGCGATCTTCTACGCCAGCGCCGCGCGCTGGCGGCGCGAGCCGCCGTGGCGGGCGGCGATCCGCGTGCAGCTGCTGCTGAGCCTGGTGCTGGCGCCGCTGACGGCGTTCTATTTCCACGGCGTCGCCTGGCTGGCGCCGCTGGTCAATCTGCTCGCGGTGCCGCTGTTCGCGCTGCTGACGCCGTTGCTGTTGCTGGTGGCGCTGGTCTCCGGCATCGACATGACGGTGGCGACGCAGCTATTACCGCCGCTGGCGACGCTGCTGGAGTGGCTGCTGGATGCCTTGCGCTGGCTGGCGGAGCAGGCGCCGATGCCGTGGTGGCCGGCGACGGCGCCGCTTGCGGCGCTGCTGCTGGCGCTGCTGGGCAGTGCGCTGTTGTTCGCGCCGGCCGGCGTGCCTTTGCGGCTGTGCGGCCTGCTGTGCTTCGCACCGCTGGCCTGGCCGCCGCAATCGCCGCCGGAGCAGGGGCTGGAGCTGAGCGTGCTCGACGTCGGACAGGGGCTGTCGGTGCTGGTGCGGACGGCCCGGCACAGCCTGCTGTTCGACGCCGGGCCGGCTTTCGACGAAGGCTTCGATGCCGGCGCCTCCGTCGTCGTGCCCTACCTGCTGAGCCGCGGTCTGCGCGACGTCGACCTGCTTCTGCTTTCGCATCCTGACAATGATCACGCCGGCGGCGTCGCTGCCGTCCGCGCGGCGCTGCGGCTGCGCCGTGAGCTGGGCACCGGGCGGGGCGAGCCGTGCCGCGACGGCATGCGCTGGGAGTGGGACGGGGTGCGCTTTGCGATCCTCCATCCTGACGCGGCTGGCGGCAGCCGCAACGACGATTCCTGTGTGCTCAGGATCGATGGACCGTTCTCGGCGCTGCTGCCGGGCGACATCGAGAAACGCGCCGAAGCGCGGCTGCTGCGCGCGCACGGTGAGGCGCTGCGGGCGGACGTGCTGATCGCCCCGCATCATGGCAGCCACAGCTCATCGACAGCGGCGTTCGTCGCCGCCGTGCGGCCGCAACAGGTGGTGTTCGCCAGCGGCTGGCGCAACCGTTTCCGGCATCCGCGGCCGGATGTGCTGCGGCGCTACGAGGATTGCGGGGCGGCGATGACGATGACCGGCGGCGATGGCGCGATCCGCATCTATCGCGACCGCCAGGGGCAGCTGCAGGTCGAGCGCTGGCGTGAACGCGCGGCGCGATTCTGGAACGCGCCCTTGCCGCTGAACCCGTACTGGAAACGCGAGGCGGCGGCCGGTTCGGCCGCCGCCTGCGGCTAGGGCCCGCGCTTAAAGCTTGGTCGGATTCGGCGCGTCGCCGTAGACGGCCTTGGGGTCGAAGGTCTTCTCGGACTCTTCGAAGCTCAGCTCGCGCACGTCCGGGCCGTCGCCGGTCGGCACCGAGCGGTAGAAGCAGGAGCGGTAGCCGACGTGGCAGCTGGCATCGCCGATGACATCGACGCGCAGCCACACCGCATCCTGATCGTCGTCGATGCGCAGCTCGACCACCTTCTGCGTCAGGCCCGAGGTGGCGCCCTTGTGCCAGATCACCTGACGCGAACGCGACCAGTAGTGCGCCTCGCCGGTGGCGATGGTCTTGCGCAGCGCCTCGGCGTTCATGTAGCCGAGCATCAGCACTTCGCCGTTATGCGCCGCCGTCGTCACGCAGGGCAGCAGCCCGTGCTCGTCGAACTTGGGCGCGAGCTCGCGACCTTCTTCGACCTGTTCGATGGTGACGCGCGGAAAGAAGTGGATATCGGCAGCCATGGCAGTCAACGCAGGGGCGGCAGCGGGATGCCCCACCCGAAAAGGGCGCTGTTTATACCACAAAGCAGTGGTCCCGGCAGCGACCCGGCGGCGCGCCGCGCCGGCTCAGTCGCGACGCCAGCGACCCTTGTTGTCGTCATCGCGCTGCGGCGAGGGACGCGGCGCCTGGCGCGGCGTCGGCGCGGGGGCTGCGCGGCCTTGCGGATTGAGCAGGCCCCGATTGCCGGGCGTCGCCGCGCGTTGCTCGCGACCGGGGTTGTCTCGCGGCCGCGACGGACTCCAGTCGCGGTCGCCGGCATGGCGGTCGCCGGGTCGGTCACGGTCCCAGCGATTGTCGCCGCCGGTATCGCGATCCCGGCTCCAATGGCCGTCATGGCGGTCGTCGCGACGCGGGTAGGCGGGTGCAGGGTAGTAGTGATTGCGTTCGGTGTAGATCACCGTGCCGCCATAGGAATACGGGTAGGCATAGGCCGAGCCGTAATAGGGGCCGCCGTAGTAGTACGGACCGCCGTAGTAGTACGGGCCGTAGTCACTGCCGTCGTCATACGGCGGGCTGTAGCCGCTGGAAAATCCGCCGCCGACGTAACCGTAGTCGACTCCCGGCCGGTGCGGCTCGTCGACCACACAGGCGGTGAGCGCCACGCTCACCGCAAGGGCGAGCACGGCACGGACGAGCGCACAGCGAGGATTTCTGGACATGACTCGCAGCTTAATCGCCGGAAGTGAATCCGTCCTGAATTGCTGACAGCTGGTCAGCCGATTCTTGCGCGCTGAGCGGCGCCGTCAGTCAGGCGCGGGCAATCGCGCCTTTGCGGACCCCTTCGTAGGCGCGGACCTCGATGGTGCCGAGCGCCACTTCGCCGCGCAGGCGCAGGGCGAGATGGCGGGCGATCTGTTCGACGGTGCTGTCGCTGTCGAGCAGATCGACACGATGGCGGGGCAACGCCAACTCGTATTCGCCGTCACGGGCGGTGTAGGCAAAGCGGATGCGCTCGGCATCCTGCGCAACGAGGTCCTCGCGCGAGCCGAGGTAGATATCGCGCCAGCGCCCGGCCAATGCCTGTTCCAGCGACGGCTGGCGGGCGCCATCGACGCGGATCTCGATTCGCGAGCGATGGCCGTGGGCTATGCGCTGGCACAGGCCATCGTGCTTCTTCAGGCCGTGCACGTAGTGATAGTAGGGGCCGTCGATCGCCTCGCTGCGCAGGTTCAGGCCCAGCCGCTCGACATTGGCGGGCAGCACGGCCTGCAGCAGCGGCTGCAGATGGCGGCTGACGGCATCGGCGTCGATCACGACGGCGTCGACCGCGCAGACCGCCGCGGCCGGCGCGCGATGCTCGATCGCGCCGCCTGCGGCATGGAACAGCAGACGGCTGGACCGGCCCGTTTCCAGCGTCTGCAAGGCCGGCGACCGGGTCGGCACCAGCAGGCCGTGGTCGACGCTGTCGTCGATCGCCGATTTCAGCCTCTTTTTTACGTGGCCGAAATCGAGCACCATCGACTGGTCGTCGAGTTCACCCTCCAGTTCCACATCGACGATCCAGCTTTCGCCGACCAGACCGCGCGCCGCGTCGAGATAGGCGCAGTCGATGACGGTCAGATGTTCGACGAACAGGCAGGACATGAGGCTGGCGAGGTACGGCGGTCGGGCATAGCTTACGAGGCGGGCGCGCGAGGGTACACGGTGCCGGCGGCGTCCGCTAACCGGCCGGACATTCACAGGCATCCAGGCGCCGGCAGGCGCGGCGGGAGCGCTGATGAAACGCATGGTGGCCGTTCTGGCGGCTCTTACGGGTGGCCTGGCGGCAGGTTCCGCGCTGGCCGAGGTCAAAGCGGTAACGCCGGCGGGCTTTCAGGTCGAGCAGCATCTGACGATCCAGGCGCCGCCGGCGCGCAGCTATGCCGCGCTGATTGACGTCGGCCGCTGGTGGAGTTCGGAGCACACGTATTCCGGCGAAAGCGGCAATCTGTCGATCGATCCTCGTCCGGGCGGCTGCTTCTGCGAGCGGTTGGCCAATGGCGGCGGAGTCCAGCACATGGTGGTGGCCTGGGCGCAGCCGGATGCGGTCCTGCGCCTGCTCGGCGGGCTGGGTCCGCTGCAGGGCGAGGGCGTATCCGGCGCCCTGACGTTCACGATCGAGCCTGCCGAAGCCCACAGCCGCCTGCGGCTCGAGTACGTCGTCGGCGGCTACAGCCCCAAGGGCCTGGAGCGCTACGCGCCGATGGTCGATCAGGTGCTGGCCGAGCAGATGGCGCGGCTCAAGCTCTACATCGAGGGCCCCAAGGCGCCGTAGGCCAGCCGGGTGACGGGGCAGTGATGGTTTAGAATCGCGCGCTTTCCAAAGCCTTACGCCCTGTCCATGAGCGCTGCCCCTACGGTTCGTACCCGCTTCGCCCCCAGCCCCACCGGCTATCTGCACATCGGCGGCGCGCGCACCGCGCTGTTTTCGTACCTGTACGCCAAGCGCTTCGGCGGCGAATTCCTGCTGCGCATCGAGGACACCGATCGCGAGCGCTCGACGCAGGAAGCGGTCGACGCGATCTTCGAGGGCATGGCCTGGCTCGATCTGAAGTCCGACTTCGGCGAGATCTACCAGACCCAGCGCTTCGACCGCTACAAGCAAGTGATCCAGCAGATGCTGGATGCCGGCACGGCGTACTACTGCTATGCCAGCAGGGAAGAGCTCGACGCGATGCGCGCCGAGCAGATGGCGCGCAAGGAAAAGCCGCGCTATGACGGCCGCTGGCGCCCCGAGGCCGGCAAGGTTCTGCCGCCGCCGCCGGCCGGCGTGCAGCCGGTGGTGCGCTTCAAGAATCCGCTCGACGGCCAGGTGGTGCTGAACGACCTGATCAAGGGCCAGATCGTGTTCGACAACCAGGAACTCGACGATCTGATCATCGCCCGCGGCGACGGCGTGCCGACCTACAACTTCTGCGTCGTCGTCGACGACTGGGACATGCAGATCACCCACGTGATCCGCGGCGACGACCACGTCAACAACACGCCGCGGCAGATCAACATCCTCAAGGCCCTGGGGGCCACGCCGCCGGCCTACGCGCATGTGTCGATGATCCTTGGCGCCGACGGTGCCAAGCTGTCGAAGCGGCATGGGGCGCTGTCCGTCACCGAATATCGCGCCATGGGTTTCATGCCGGAAGCGCTGCTCAACTATCTGGTGCGGCTGGGCTGGAGCCATGGCGACCAAGAACTGTTCACGCGTCAGGAGATGGTGGAGAAGTTCGACTTCGACCACGTCTCGGCCAGCCCCGCGCGCTTCGACATGGAGAAGGCCTGGTGGGTCAACCACCAGTACCTGAAGATCACCGACCCGGCGGTGGTGGCACCGGAATTCCAGTGGCACCTCGAACGTATCGGTGTCGATGTGGCGCAGGGACCGGATCTCAAGCTCGTCATCGAGCAGCAGCGCGAGCGTTGCCGTTCGCTGGTCGAGATGGCGGAGAAGTCGAAGTTCTTCTACGCCGAACTCGACGGCTACAACGACAAGGACGCCGCCAAGCATCTCAACGCCGACGGCGCCGCGGTGCTGGGCGAACTGGCGGCGGTGCTCGAAGCGCTGCCGGAATGGACCGCGCCGGTGCTGCACGCTGCCGTCAACGGCTTTGCCGAAGGCAAGGGCTTGGGGCTGGGCAAGGTTGCGCAGCCGATCCGCGTCGCCGTGGTCGGCATGGCGATCTCGCCGCCGATCGACCAAACGCTGTTCCTGCTCGGCAAGGAGCGAACGCTCGCGCGGCTGAAGGCCGCTGTCGAATACGTGCAAAGCAAATAAACAACCTGTTCCCTCTCCCTGCTTGCGGGGAGAGGGTCAGGGTGAGGGGCGGTCCGCAAGCGGCCCCTCACCCCGGCCCTCTCCCCACGGTCGTGGGGAGAGGGGGAGAAGACTCGATGAGCATTCAGATCACCTTTCCGGACGGCAACATCAAGTTGTTTGATGCCCCCATTACCGGCCTCGCCATCGCGCAGGGCATTTCGCCGGGCCTTGCCAAGAAGGCGGCGGTCATCAGCGTCAACGGCGAGCTGTGGGATCTGACGCGGCCGATCGACCGCGACGCGGCGATCGCCATCGTCACCCGCGACAAGCCCGAAGCGCTGGAAGTGATCCGTCACGACGCCGCGCACGTGCTGGCGCAGGCGGTGCAGGAGCTGTTCCCGGGCACGCAGATCACCTTCGGCCCGGCGACCGACAACGGCTTCTACTACGACTTCGCCCGCGCCGAGCCGTTTACCGACGCCGATCTCGAAGGCATCGAGAACAAGATGCGCGAGATCGTCAAGCGCGACCTGCCGATCACCCGCGAAGTCTGGGCGCACGACGATGCGGTCAGGCACTTCGAAGCCGCCGGCGAGACGTTCAAGGCCGAGTGGATACGCGAAGGTATCGCTGCGGATGAAGAGCTGACGATCTATCGCCAGGGCCCGAACTGGCTCGACATGTGTCTGGGCCCGCATCTGCCGTCGACCGGCAAGCTCGGCAGCGCGTTCAAGCTGATCCGCGTCGGCGGCGTCTACTGGCGCGGCGATGCCAACAATGCGCAGCTGCAGCGCATCTACGGCGTCTGCTTCGCCACCGACGACGAACTGAAGGCTTACCTCAGGCAGGTCGAGGAAGCCGAGAAGCGCGATCACCGCAAGCTCGCCAAGCAGCTTGATCTCTTCCATCAACAGGAAGAGGCGCCGGGCATGGTGTTCTGGCATCCCAAGGGCTGGGCGATCTGGCAGGCGGTCGAGCAGTACGTGCGCGGCGTCTACAAGAAGAGCGGCTACCAGGAAGTGCGCGGCCCGCAGATCATGGACGTCAGCCTGTGGAAGAAGTCCGGCCACTGGGACAACTACGCGGAGAACATGTTCTTCACCGAGTCCGAGAAGCGCACCTATGCGGTGAAACCGATGAACTGCCCGGGCCACGTGCAGATCTACAATGCGGGCCTGCATTCCTACCGCGATCTGCCGATCCGCTACGCCGAGTTCGGCGGCTGCCATCGCAATGAACCCAGCGGCGCCTTGCACGGCATCATGCGCGTGCGTGCGTTCACGCAGGACGATGGCCACATCTTCTGCACGCCGGAGCAGGTCGAGGCAGAAGTCACCGCCTTTCATCAGCAGGCAATGCAGGTCTACGGCGATTTCGGGTTCAGTGATCTGGCGGTCAAGCTGGCGCTACGGCCTGAGAAGCGCCTGGGTACCGACGAGGCCTGGGATCGCGCCGAAGGCGCGTTGCGCGCGGCGCTGCGTGCGGCTGGCGTCGAGTGGACCGAGCTGCCGGGCGAGGGCGCGTTCTACGGTCCGAAGATCGAATATCACTTGAAGGATTCGATCGGCCGCTCCTGGCAGGTCGGCA
>CAMLDZ010000053.1 GCA_946478985.1 uncultured Solimonas sp. | reverse complement strand
TTGTGCGCGTCGCCCTCGCTGCCCAGATCGGCGAACGAGTTCATCAGCTGCAGCTGCTCGTCGGCGCTGCCGGTGATCAGTGCGTTCTGGAACGCCGCGCGCAGCGCCAGGGTGTCGGCGAACGGGCGCATCGCCCAGGCGCGTTCGAGCACCCACGGCGTGTTCTCGACCAGGCCGCCGAAGGTCTGCTCGAAGCGCGCGAAGTCCATGGCGTTGACGGTATCCAGGCCAATCAGCTCGCCGGGCCGGCCGGCGACGGCGACCGCGGGGCTGAACATGCCGCGGCCGAGATGATTGAACAGCAGGTTGAGGGCGATCGCGGTGATCGCCGCCAGCGTGATGCCGCTGCCGAAGGCGATCTGCGCCCAGCCCGGAAACGCTGCGGCCAGATGCGGCTGGGCGGTGGCCAGCATGCCCAGGCCGAGGCTGGTGCCGACGATGACGATATTGCGGTGATCGTTGAAATCGACCTTGGCCAGCGTCTGGATGCCGACCACCGCCACCGCCGCGAACATCGCCAGCGCCGCGCCGCCCAGCACCGGGTGTGGGATGCAGGCGACCACCGCCGCCGCCTTCGGCAGCGAGCCGAGCACCAGCATCACCACGCCGGCGGCGACCACGACCCAGCGGCTCTTGACCTGTGTCAGCCGCACCAGGCCGACGTTCTCGGCGAAGCAGGTGTACGGAAACGAGTTGAGGATGCCGCCGAGGAAGGTCGCGGCACCGTCGGCGCGGATCGCGCGGGCGATGTCGTCGCCGCGGATGCGCTTCTGCACGATCTCGCCGGTGGCGTAGACGTCGCCGGTGGTCTCGATCATGGTGATCAGCATGACGATCAGCATCGAGGCGATCGCGAACAGGTTGAAGCTGGGCATGCCGAAGTGGAACGGCTGCGTGTAGCCGAACAGCGGCGCCGCCAG
Source organism: uncultured Solimonas sp. (assembly GCA_946478985.1). Next base: position 20,098 of record CAMLDZ010000053.1, on the reverse strand, counting down.
CACCTCGTCGAAGTGGGCGTCGCCGCAGGCCCACGCCAGCAGCGTGCCGCAGGCCAGGCCCAGCAGCACGGCGATGGTGGAGATGAAGCCGCGGAAGAAGCGCTGGATCGCCACGATCAGGCCGAGCGTGGCCAGCGCATAGAGCACGTTCTTCAGTTCCACCGGCTCCTGCATGCGCTGCGGGCCGACGCCGTTGACGACATCGCTGGCCGCCACCGGCAGCAGCGCGATGCCGATGATCAGGATCACCGTGCCGGTCACCACCGGCGGAAAGAAGCGCAGCAGCCGCGCGAAGTACGGCGCGGCGAAGAAGGTGCACAGGCCGGCGACGATGACGCTGCCGTAGATCTGCAGCAGGCCCGGCACGCCGCCGCCGGCGGCCAGGCCGATGGCGATCATCGGACTGACCGCGGTGAAGGTCACACCCTGCAGCAGCGGCAGGCGCACGCCGATCTTGCCGATGCCCCAGGCCTGCAGGATCGAGGCGATGCCGCAGGTGAACAGGTCGGCGTTGATCAGATGGATCAGCTGCTCGTGGCTGAGCCCGAGGGCGCCGGCGAGGATGATCGGGATCAGCACCGCGCCGGCGTAGAACGCCAGCACGTGCTGGACGCCGTAGGTGAACAGCTGCGGCAGCGGCAGGACCGCGTCGACCGGATGGACGGCGACGGCCGGTGCCGCAGCGCCGGCCTTCACGGCGCCGGAACCGGCGCGCCCGGGATCTGCTCGCGATACGTCGCCCAGTGGCCGGCGATCTCGTCGACCACGCGCGAGCCGACGCGGTAGGCCGCCTCGACCGAGGCGATCAGGCCGGCGTAGCCCTCGTGATCCATCGCCAGGCTGGCGGCGGCACTGACGCCGGGCGGCTGCATGCTGTAGTTGCTGGCGGTGCGCAGCACCATCACGCGGTTCTTGTCGACCTTGCCGGCCGCGTGCAGATAGCTCAGCGACTGGTAGCTGCCGGTGTCCTCCATCGCCGAGGAGACGAACTCGCCGTGGCCGTCGCTCCAGTACTTGACCCAGTCGTTGGCCCAGTCGTTGAGCAGCTTGCCGTGCCAGTAGGTCATGCCGGCGAGCTGGTCGCCCTTGAGCACGAACGGCGGTTTCTGCGCGTTCGGATAGCCCTTGAACATCGCGCGGCGCCGCTGCAGCGGTGCGCTGTCTTCGAGCGGCGTGTCGCGGGTCAGCTGGAACGCCCATTCGGTCAGCTGCGGGTTGAGCCGGAACACTTCGCCGTCGGATTCCGGGCGCGGCTGCTCGTAGGGCTTCTTGGCGCGGCGCGGGAAGTAGCCGGTCTTCCAGCCCTTGGGAATTTCGCGCGCGTCGATCTCGTGCGCGAGATCGGCGTCGACGAGGTACTCGGCCCAGGCGGCGGAGCCGATCGAGGCATCGTTGGGATCGAAGCCGGCGATGCCGGCGACCAGCCAGTAGGCCCTGCGCAGGTCGAAGCGCGGGTCCAGGCCCAGCGCCATCACCGCCGAGGCGGAATTGGCGGTGCCCATGCCGGTGACCATGCCGAGCACGCCGGTCTGCTGGTTGAACCACAGATCATGGTGATGCGGGAAGGCGTAGCGCTGCGTCAGCTTCTGGCGCTCGTGCCAGAGCTGGAACTCGCCGGGCAGGTCGCCGCTGTCCTGGCCGATCTCGAACATCGTCACGACCACGACCTTGACCTCGATGGGCCTGGCGATCTCGACCGGTGCCGGTGCGGCAACGACAGCCGCGGGCGGGGTGGGCGCACTGGCGCAGGCGGTCAGCGCGACGACGGCGGCGAAACCGGCGGTCAGCAGTGCGCCGCGGCTGCGGGCCGGGTCCAGCAGGAAAAATGATTTCATCGTCCGGTACTGAAAAATGGTCCGACACACCGGGTGGGGGTGGCTGCGGGCGGGCAGCCGCCCGGTGTGCGGACCAGGGGCGGAGAGCGGGGGCGGAGCCTCAGAACTTGTAGGCCATCGACATCGTCCAGTTGCGCGGCACTTCAGGCAGCACCACCGAGGAGCCGAACAGGTCCGGGAAGTTCGAGCGGAAGTAGCGCTCGTTGGTCAGGTTGCGGCCCTGCAGGCCGAACTTCCACGAGTCGGTCTCGTAGTTGAAGCCGGCATTGAGCAGCGTGTACGAGGGCAGCTTGACCGCCTTGGAGAAGCCCGAGTACGTCGAGTCGACACTGGTCACGCCGACCGTCGCGGTCAGGCCCTTGATCACCGCTTCGCTGAAGCTGTAGATCAGGTAGAGGCTCCAGATGTGTTCCGGGATGCCCTGCTTGCGGCCGTCGGTGGTGAAGGTCAGGCCGTTGACGACACCGCCGTAGATCAGCGAGGGATCGACACCGGCCGGCAGGTCATCGGCGCCGGCGAAGCCGAACTGGAAGCCGTTCTCGCGCGCCGTCAGGTTGACGACCTCGATCTGGCTGAAGGTGCCGGCCAGGGCGATGTTGTCGGTCAGCAGCGCGCGCAGCTCGGCTTCCCAGCCCTTGGCCTCGGTGGTGTTGTTGGTGACGGTGTTCTGCGAGCTGTAGTCGACGCGTTCCTGCTTGAAGCGCGCCACCGAGGTGTAGATGCGCTTGTTCCAGAAGCTGCCCTTGGCGCCGAACTCGGTCAGCTTGGAATCGGCCACCGCGTTGCCGTCGGCGACGTTGTCGGCCGGCACTTCGCCGCCCTGGCCGATGATCATCGTCGTCTGCTTGGCGCGGGTCACGTACGGCGTCACGCCGATCACCGGGATGTCGTAGCTCAGGCTCACCGTCCACGACAACGCATCGTCCTTGTCGGTGAACTTGGTGCCGGCACTGGTGCAGTCGCCGCCTTCGACGCAGGTCGAGTCGATGTCGATCCAGTCGTTGCGCAGGCCGCCGAGCAGGTGCAGCGAGTCGAAGAAGGTCCAGTCGCCGAGGAAGGCCAGGCCGATGTCGGTGTAGGTGCCCTTGTGGTGGCTGGAGAACGGCTCCACCGCGTGGCCGTCGCGGGTCGACAGCGTGCGGCGGTCGATCGGCGTGCTCGGCCCGGTGATGTCGCGGCGGTCGAAGTACTCGAACGCGAAGTTGTCGCCGTGCTCGAAGTTCTGATGACGGATCGACGGGCTGAGCTGGTAGGCCGCCTTGACGACGCTGCCGTGCTCGCCGCTCCAGGCGAGAATCAGCTGGTCCTCGAACACCCAGGTATCGGCGAACTGCGAGAAGCCGTAGGCGTTCTCGTTGTTGTTGTCGAGCGATTCGTAGAACGACTTGTTGGTCAGCGTGAAATCGTTGCCCAGATCATGGAAGTAATCGAAGTACAGCGTGATCACCTCGTCGGTCAGCTCGTCCTCCTGGCTGACCAGCACCTGGCTGGTCTTGATGTGGGTCTTGCCCGGATTGAGCAGCGCCATGTCCGGACGCTTCTCCAGCTCGGCGAGCACGTCGGCGGCGCTGTACGAGCCGACGCCGCCGAAGAAGAACACGCCCAGGCCGTCGCCCTGCGGCGCGTTGGCGGCCTCGCTGGCCGAGAAGAAGCCGTCGCCATTGGTGTCCAGCGAGCGCGGGCTGCCGGTGACGTAGGTGCCGTCGTCGATCAGCTCCTGCGACAGGCGGTTCCAGCCGGCCACCTGGTTGCCCTCGAACTCGTGGTACATGCCGCCGAACTCCATCCGCGACTTTTCGCTCAGCTGCACGTCGAACGAGGCCTGGTAGATGCTCTGGTCGGTCGCACTGTTCTCGTAGTACGAGCCGGAGTCCTCGGTCTCGGCGTAGAAGTAGTAGCCGAAATCCTTGCCGAGCAGCTTGCCGGGGCCACCGACCTCGCCGTGGATCACGTCCTTGTCCCAGCTGCCGCGCGTCACGCCGACTTCGCCGGTGGGCTTCTTGAGGAAAGCGCCGTCCTGCGCGCGCGCCGACTTGGGCACGAAGTTCAGATAGCCGCCGATCTTCGAAGGGCCGTAGATCGGCGAGGCCGGGCCGCGGACGATGTCGATGCGGTCCGATGCGCCGATCGGCGTCGGGTAGTTGCCCGGGTTGTCGATGCGCTTGACGCCGCGGAAGTAGTTCTCGCCGGGCGTGCCGCGTACATCGAGCGAGCCCGCCACACCGAAGAACGATTGCGTGAACGCGCCGGGCGTCAGCGAGACGATGTCGTCGAGCTCGACGATGTTGAACTTGGTCAGCATCTCGTTGCTGATCGAGGTCAGCGAGCGCGGCGTTTCCTCGATCGACTTGCCGAAGCCGAACACCGATTCGTTGCGGCCGCTGGGGATGAGATTCGACTCCTGGTTCACCGTCGACTCGATGATCACCTCGTCGATGCCGTCGTCACTGCCGGCGATCTCCTGCGGGACGGCTTCGGCCGACGCTTGCGAAACCTCCGTCTCCTCGGCGGCTTCAGGGGCCGCGCTGGCATCCGCCTCGGCGGGTGCCTCGACCGCGGCTTCCGCCTCGGCCTCCTGCGCCAAGGCGGGCTGGCACAGGCAGCCGCCGCTGATGACCATCATGCTGATGGCGCGCATCTTCCACTTCGGAGCCGCTGGTTTGAGGGCCTGCTTCATGGTCACCACTCCCGATCAAGATATGAGAAACGCTTGTTCTTTACCGGGCGGTTGCGCGACCGCGGCGCTGATCCATCCCTGGCGCCGCCCGGATGCTGTCGTCCTTCGCCTGCGGGCACGCCGCGAACCGCTGCGCTCGGGCCAATGCGTGCAGGGCGATAAGAAAATTGCATACACCGGAGCCTGTACGAGCAATGGTCGTGCCAGCAGCGTTGACACGCTGTCTGGCGGCTCGTGGCGCCGCGGAAAGCGCCTTGTATATGCAGGATGCAGCGGCGCCCGCGCCGACGCCGCGCCCGTGTCCGCTGCCGTCGCGACAGGCGCCGAACTGAGGCACGTGCACCGCGTGAACACCGTGCGGCATGGATTGCATGCAATAACATGAGGCATCGATCCGGCCTGCCGCCTGTCAGGCGTGCATGCATGGCGCGCCGCGGTGCGGTGTGAGCGCAGGCGGGTGCAGCCACTGCCATCGCGGTGCACGGTGCGCGCACGGCCGCAAGCCGTGACCCGCGCACGGCGTCCTGCAGGAACGCGGTGCCGGATCGCTGATCGACGCCGCAACGCGCATGCCAGCCAGCGGTGGCCGCCACCGCCGCTGTCGCGCACTGCACGCAAGCTGCGCACGCGCACAGGATTGGCCGCCGGCAGGACGCAAACGGTGCGTCGATCACATGCAATGAATCATCCAAATGTATGCAATCATCGATACCGATATCGCGTGCCCGGGGCTTTGCGTGGCATGGACTTTGCTCCCCACCTCTGGTCACGGGCAGAACCACAAACGGACGCGCCGCCACGCGGCGGAACATCACGATGACCAAGCCGGGAAAGCTCACCACCCACGTGCTCGACACCGCGCAAGGCATGCCGGCTGCGGGTCTGGCACTGCGTTTGTTCCGCTGCGGCGCCACGCGCGAACTGCTCGCGCAATTGCATACAAATACGACGGGAAGGACCGACGCGCCGCTGCTGGAAGGGGCGGCGTTGACGGTCGCCGTCTACGAACTCGAATTCGCGGCAGCGGATTACTTCCGTGGCTGCGGGCTGCAGCTGCCGGAACCGCCGTTTCTCGACATCGTGCTGCTGCGCTTCGGCATCGCCGATGCGGGCGCGCACTATCACGTGCCCCTGCTGCTGTCGCCGTGGAGCTACTCCACCTACCGCGGGAGCTGAGGTGCACGAGCGCACGATCCGCTTCCTGCTCGACGGTCGGCCGGCCGAGGTCCGCGAGCCGTCGCCGACGATGACGCTGCTGCAGTATCTGCGCGAGCACGCCGGCCGCTGCGGTACCAAGGAAGGCTGCGCCGAAGGCGACTGCGGCGCCTGCACCGTGGTGCTCGCCGATCCCGGCGAGCCCACTGCCGCGAGCGCCCGCGCGATCAACGCCTGCATCCGCCTGCTGCCGACCGTCGACGGTCTGGCGGTGACCACCGTCGAAGGCCTGTCGGCACCGGGCGCCGCCCTGCATCCGGTGCAGCAGGCGATGGTCGACTGCCACGCCTCGCAATGCGGCTTCTGCACGCCGGGCTTCGTGATGTCCTTGTATGCGCTGTACCTGCGCCAGCCGTCGCCGGACCGCGAGGCCGTGCTCAGCGCGCTGTCCGGCAACCTGTGCCGCTGCACCGGCTACCGGCCGATCATCGAAGCCGGCATGCGCATGGGCGCCTATCCGCAGCCAGCCCCGCCGCCGGCTGCCGAGGCGGCGGCGCTGCCGGCCCGCGCGCAGCCGCTGGACCTGCCCGGTTTCTACGCGCCGCGCACGCTCGAACAGCTGGCGACGCGGCTGCTGCTGCAGCCGGACGCGCTGCTGCTGGCCGGCGGCACCGACATCGGCCTGTGGGTGACCAAGCAGCTGCGCGAGTTGCCGCCGCTGATCTATCTCGGCGAGGTGGCCGCGCTGCGCCGCATCGACGACGACGGCGAGGCGCTGACGATCGGCGCCGGCGTGACGCTGGCCGCCGCCTGGGCGGCCTTGTGCGCCCGCTATCCGGCCTTCGCCGAGCTGGCCGAGCGCTTTGCCTCGCCGCCGGTGCGCAACGCCGGGACGCTATGCGGCAACCTCGCCAACGGCTCGCCGATCGGCGACTCGATGCCGGTGTTGCTGGCGCTCGACGCGCAGCTGCTGCTGCGCCGCGGCGGCGCCAGCCGCGTGCTGCCGCTGCATCGCTTCTATCTGGGCTACCAGAAGAAGGATCTGCTGCCCGGCGAGTTCATCGAAGCGGTGCGCGTGCCGCATCACGGCAGCGGCTGGCGCTTTGCCGGCTACAAGCTGGCCAAGCGTCACGACCAGGACATTTCGGCGGTGTGCCTGGGCATCGCCACGCAACTGGACGGCGGCCGCATCGTTGCCGCACGGATCGGCGTCGGCGGCATGGCGGCGACGCCGCGCCGCGCGCATGCCACCGAGGCCGCGCTCGGCGGCCAGCGCTGGTCGGCGGCGACGTTCGCCGCGGCGCGCAGCGCCTTCGTCGACGAGTTCGAGCCGCTCAGCGATCTGCGCGCCAGCCGCCAGTACCGCCTGCGCGCCGCCGCCAACCTGTTCGAGCGCCATTTCCTCGAAGCCTCCGGCGAACAGGCGGCGCGGCTGCGGCTGTCGGCGGTGCAGGCATGAGCGCCCTCGGCGAGCCGGCCGGCGTGCTGATCGGCGGCGAGATCGCCCACGAGAGCGCGCATCTGCACGTCAGCGGCCGGGCGCCGTACTGCGACGATCTGCCGCTGCCGGCCGGCGCACTGCACGCGGCTTTCGGCCTCAGCGGCAAGCCGCATGCGCGCGTGCTGGCGATCGATCTGGCGGCGGTGCGCGCCGCGCCCGGCGTGGTCGACGTGATCGTCGCCGCCGACCTGCCGGGCGACAACAACTACGGCGCTTCCGTCGCCGACGATCCGCTGCTGGCCGACGGCCTGGTGCAGTACGCCGGCCAGCCGCTGTTCGCGGTGGCCGCGCGCAGCGAGGACGCGGCGCGCCGCGCGGCGCTGCGCGCGCACGTCGACTACGAGGAACTGCCGGCGATCCTCGATGCGCGCAGCGCGCTCGCCCAGCACAGTTTCGTGCTGCCGACGCAGCGCCTGCGCCGCGGCGATCCCGATGCGGCGCTGGCGGCGGCGCCACGGCGGCTGGCCGGCACGGTCGAGATCGGCGGCCAGGATCACTTCTATCTGGAAGGCCAGATCGCCGTCGCGCTGCCGCAGGAAGACGGCGCGATGCAGGTGATCAGCTCCACCCAGCATCCGACCGAGGTGCAGCACATCGTCGCGCATGCGCTCGGCCGCCATGCGCACGAGGTCAGCGTGCAGTGCCGGCGCATGGGCGGCGGCTTCGGCGGCAAGGAAAGCCAGCCGGCGCTGATCGCGGCGATCGCCGCGGTGCTGGCGCAGCGCAACGGCTGCGCGGTCAAGCTGCGCCTGGACCGCGACGTCGACATGATCGCCACCGGCAAGCGCCACGATTTCATCGCCGATTACGAAGTCGGCTTCGATGCCGGTGGCCGCATCATTGCGCTGAAGCTGATGATGGCCTCGCGCTGCGGCTACTCCGCGGACCTGTCCGGGCCGGTCAACGATCGCGCGATCTGCCACGTCGACAACGCCTACTTCCTCGAACACATCGAGATCGTCTCGCACCGCTGCAAGACGCATACGGTGTCCAATACCGCGTTCCGCGGCTTCGGCGGTCCGCAGGGCATGATGATCATCGAGAAGATCGTCGACGACATCGCCCGCGTGCTGGGCCTGGACCCGCTGCGCGTGCGCAAGCGCAATCTGTACGGGCTGCGCAGCCGCAACGTCACGCCGTACGGGCAGCGCGTCGACGACAACATCCTGCCGGCGCTGCTCGGGCGCCTCGAAAAAGACAGCAGCTATCAGCAGCGCCGCCGCGAGATCGCGCGCTGGAACAGCACGGCACCGGTGATCCGCCGCGGCCTGGCGCTGACGCCGGTCAAGTTCGGCATCTCCTTCAACGCCACCTTCTACAACCAGGCCGGCGCGCTGCTGCACGTCTACAACGACGGCACCGTGCTGCTCAACCACGGCGGCACCGAGATGGGCCAGGGCCTGTACACCAAGGTCCGGCAGATCGTCGCCGCCGAGTTCGGCCTGCCGCTGGACGCAGTCCGCGTGTCGGCGGCCGATACCAGCAAGGTGCCCAATACCTCGGCCACCGCGGCGTCGAGTGGTACCGACCTCAACGGCATGGCGGCGCAGGACGCGGCGCGACAGATCAGGAAGCGGCTCGCCGAGTTCGCCGCCGGCGCCTATGGCGTCGCCGCCACCGGCGTGCGCTTCGTCGACGGCGAGGTGCGGCTCGACGCGCAGCGCCGCCTGCCGTTCGCCAGCCTGGTCCGCGAGGCCTACATGGGGCGCGTGCAGCTGTCCGCCACCGGCTTCTACCGCACGCCGAAGATCCACTGGGACCGCGTGCGCCTGCACGGCCGGCCGTTCTACTACTTCGCCTACGGCGCGGCGGTGGCCGAGGTGGCGATCGATACGCTTAGCGGCGAGACGCGGCTGCTGCGCGCCGACATCCTGCATGACGCCGGCCGCTCGCTGAACCCGGCGCTGGATCGCGGCCAGATCGAGGGCGGCTTCCTGCAGGGCGCCGGCTGGCTGACCTCCGAAGAACTGGTGTGGGACGCCCAGGGCCGGCTGCGCACGCACGCGCCGTCCACCTACAAGATTCCCACCGCGCGCGACTGGCCGGCCGAAGTCAATCTGCAGCTGTGGCCGCAACCCAACCGCGAGGCGACCATCCACCGCTCCAAGGCGGTCGGCGAGCCGCCGCTGATGCTCGGCATGGCGGTCTACCACGCGATCCGCGACGCGGTCGCCTCCTGCGCGCCGCAGGGGCAGGCGGTCGAGCTGCCGGCGCCGGCGACGCCGGAAGCGGTGCTGCGCGCGGTCTGCCGGGCGCGCGGCGAGGTCTGGGCATGAGCATGACCGCACCGGCCCCCATGCCGTCATTGGCGATCGGGCCCACGGCGCTGGCGCTCGGCGCGCTGGGTGACTGGCCGCTGGCGCTCGAAGATCTGCTGCGCCGCGAGGCGGCGGTGGTCCGCGTGGTCGTCGCGACGGTGCGCGGCTCGGCGCCGCGCGAGCCCGGCGCGTCGATGCTGGTCACGCCCTCGCAGCTGCTCGGCAGCATCGGCGGAGGTCATCTGGAATGGCAGGCGCTGGCTGCCGCGCGCGAGCTGCTGGACAGCGCCGCGCCGGCGTCGCCGGTGCGGCTGCAGCGCTTCATCCTCGGCCGCGAACTCGGCCAGTGCTGCGGCGGCGCGGTGGAACTCTGGCTGCAGCGCCATGGCGCCGCCGACCGCGTCTGGCTGCGCAGCGTCGGCGCCGCGCTGCGCCGTCACCAGTCGCTGAGGCTGCGCAGCTGCTGCGGCGCCGCCGGCGTCACCCAGCACTGGCAGCTCGACGACGGCGCCGCCGCGGTGGAGCTGCGCCGCTGCGGCGAGGAGATCGAGCTGATCGAACCGCTCGCCGCCGGCGCGCCGCTGTGGCTGTATGGCGCCGGCCATGTCGGCCAGGCGCTGGTGCGCATCGTCGCCGACCTGCCGCTGCGGCTGAGCTGGGTCGACAGCCGCAGCCAGCTGTTCCCGGCGGCGCTGCCGGCCAATGCGCGCGCGCTGGCCGGCGTCGAGCCCGTGGCCAGCGTCGCGGCGGCACCGGCGCAGGCGCGCTTCGTGGTGATGACGCACGACCACGAGCTCGATTACCAGCTCTGCGCGGCGATCCTGCGCCGCGGCGACTTCGCATTCGCCGGCCTGATCGGCTCGCAGAGCAAGGCGGCGCGCTTTCGCTCGCGGCTGGCACGCGACGGCTTCGACGCGGCGACGATCGCGCGGCTGGTCTGCCCGCTGGGTCTGGGCCAGACGCGCAGCAAGTGGCCGGGCGCGATCGCCGTCAGTGTCGCCGCGCAACTGCTGCAGACACTGGCGCCGCCGGCGCCGCGCCGGTCCGCAGCGCTGGCGGTGGCGGACGACTGCGCAGTGCAGGCCGGCGGCAGCTGCGGCGGCTGCCGGCGGAGCGCGACGCCATGAAGCGAGGCGATGAGAGCGAGGCGATGAGAGCGACGACAGACACCGGCGTGCCGCGGCTGCGCTTGCGCGGCATCGGCAAGCGCTATCCCGGCGTGATCGCCAACGACGCCATCGATCTGTGCGTGCAGGCCGGCGAGATCCACGCGCTGCTCGGCGAGAACGGCGCCGGCAAGAGCACGCTGATGAAGATCGTCTACGGCGTGACGCGGCCGGACCGGGGCACGATCGAATGGCAGGGCAGTGCCGTGCGCATCGACAGCCCGGCGCAGGCGCGCGCGCTCGGCATCGGCATGGTGTTCCAGCACTTCTCGCTGTTCGAATCGCTGACGGTCGCCGAGAACATCGCGCTGGCGCTCGACCGGCCGCCGCCGGCGGCGCTCGACGCGCAGATCCGCGAGCTGTCGGCGCGCTACGGCCTGCCGGTCGATCCGCAGCAGCTGGTGCACAGCATGTCGGTCGGCGAGCGCCAGCGCGTCGAGATCGTGCGCTGCCTGCTGCAGAGCCCGCAGCTGCTGATCATGGACGAGCCGACCTCGGTGCTGACGCCGCAGGCGGTGCAGCAGCTGTTCGCCACGCTGCGCCGGCTCGCCGCCGAAGGCGTCAGCATTCTCTACATCAGTCACAAGCTCGACGAGATCCGCGCGCTGTGCCATGCCGCCACGGTGCTGCGCGGCGGCCGCGTCGCCGGCAGCGCCGATCCGCGCCAGTGCAGCAACGCCGAACTGGCGCGGCTGATGATCGGCAGCGAGCTGGCCGCCTGCCGGCTGCTGCCGCGCGCCGCCGGCGGCATCGAGCTGGAGCTGACGGCGCTGTGCCGCCCGGCCGATTCGCCGTTCGGCACCGCGCTGCACGACATCGACCTGCGCGTGCGCGCCGGCCAGATCGTCGGCATCGCCGGCGTCTCCGGCAACGGCCAGAAAGAGCTGCTGGCGGCGATCTCCGGCGAGGCGACGCTGGCCGACCGCGGCGCCGTGCGCATCGGCGGCCAGCCGGCGGCGCAGCTCGGCGCGGCGGCGCGGCGGCGCCTGGGCCTGGCCTTCGTGCCCGAGGAGCGCCTCGGCCGCGGCGCGGTGCCGGAGCTGTCGCTCGGCGACAACACCGTGCTGACCGACGCCGGGCACGGCCTGGTGCGGCACGGTCTGGTCCGCCGCGGCGCGGCGCGCGCGCGGGCGCGCGGCATCATCGAGCGCTTCGCCGTCAAATGCCGCGACGAGCACAGCGCGGCGGCCAGCCTGTCCGGCGGCAATCTGCAGAAGTTCATCGTCGGCCGCGAGATCGGCTGGAATCCGCAGGTGCTGGTGGTCGCGCAGCCGACCTGGGGCGTCGACGTCGCGGCCGCGCAGCGCATCCGCCAGGCGCTGATCGACCTGCGCGACGACGGCGTCGCGGTGCTGGTGATTTCCGAGGAACTGGACGAGCTGTTCGAGATCTGCGATCTGCTCTGCGTGATCGCCGGCGGCCGGCTGTCGCCGCCGCTGCCGCGCGAGCAGACCAGCGTCGCGGCGATCGGCGCCTGGATGGCCGGCGGTTTCATCACTGATGCGGAGGCGCGCCATGTGGCGGCTTGAACGGCGCGCGAGTCCGTCGCGGGCGATGCGCCTGGCGGCGCCGCTGCTGGCGGCGCTGCTGATGTTCGCGACCGGCTTCGTGATCTTCCTGGCGCTCGGCAAGGAGCCGCTGCACGCCTTTGCGGTGGTCTTCCTCAAGCCGCTGGACTCGCTGTTCGGCATCGGCGAGCTGCTGGTCAAGACCGCGCCGCTGACGCTGTGCGCGCTGGGTCTGGCGATCGGCTTCCGCGCCAACGTCTGGAACATCGGCGCCGAAGGCCAGCTGGTGCTCGGCGCGATCTGCGGCAGCGGCGTCGCGCTGGCCTTCGGCGATGCACCTTCGCACTGGCTGCTGCCGCTGATGATGCTCGCCGGCATCGCCGGCGGCATGGCCTGGGCGGCGATCCCGGCGCTGCTGCGCAGCGCCTGGCGCACCAACGAGATTCTCACCAGCCTGATGCTGGTCTACATCGCGCAGCTGCTGCTGGCGTATCTGGTGCACGGCCCCTGGCGCGATCCGGCCGGGTTCAACTTCCCGCAGTCGCGCAGCTTCAACGACTGGGAGCTGCTGCCGGTCCTGGTCGAGCAGACGCGCATCAATCTCGGCATCGTCTTCGCGCTGCTGGCGGCGCTGGCCTCGTGGCTGTTCACCGCCCGCTCGCACGCCGGCTATCGCATGCAGGTCGCCGGCCTGGCGCCGGCGGCGGCGGCGTACGCCGGCTTCAGCGACAAGCGCACGGTGTGGATCGCGCTGCTGATCAGCGGCGGCGCCGCCGGCCTGGCCGGCATCGGCGAGGTCGCCGGGCCGATCGGGCAGCTGCAGCCGCAGGTGTCGCCGGGCTACGGCTTCGCGGCGATCATCATCGCCTTCGTCGGCCGCCTGCACGCCTTCGGCATCGTCCTGGCGGCGCTGCTGATGTCGCTGCTGTACCTCGGCGGCGAGCAGGCGCAGATCGACCTCGCGCTGCCGGCCGCCGTCACCGGCCTGTTCCAGGGCCTGCTGCTGTTCTACCTGCTGGCGATGGATGCCTTCGTCAATTTCCGCCTGCGCCGCGTCGCGCCGGCCGCGGCGCGCGGCACCACATGAACGCCGACATGCTGATCGCGATCCTGGCCAGCACCGTCGCCGCGGCGACGCCGCTGGCGCTGGCGGCACTCGGCGAGCTGGTCAGCGAGAAAGCCGGCGTGCTCAACCTCGGCGTGGAAGGCACGATGCTGGTCGGCGCGATGAGCGGCTTCGCGGTCGGCCTGGCCAGCGGCAGCCTGCTGCTCGGCTATCTGGCGGCGCTCGCCGCCGGTGTGGCGATGTCGCTGCTGTTCGGCTTCCTGACGCTGCAGCTGCAGACCAACCAGGTCGCCACCGGCCTGGCGCTGACGCTGTTCGGCATCGGCCTGTCGGCGTTCGCCGGCCGGCCGCTGGTCGGCCAGCCGATCGACGGCCTCAAGGCGCTGTCGATTCCGTTGCTCGGTGACATCCCGCTGCTCGGGCCGCTGCTGTTCCACTTCGACGTGCCGGTCTACGCGACGGTGGCGCTGTTCGTCGCCGTGCAATGGTTCCTGAGGCGCACGCGCGGCGGCCTGCTGCTGCGCGCGATCGGCGAGTCGCCGGCCACCGCGCATGCGATCGGCCATCCGGTGCAGAAGATCCGCTACGCCGCGGTGGCCTTCGGCGGCGCCTGCAGCGGCGTCGCCGGTGCCTACCTGACCACCGCGCTGACGCCGATGTGGGTCGAGGGCATCAGCGCCGGCCGCGGCTGGATCGCCCTGGCGCTGGTGGTGTTCGCGACCTGGAAACCGCTGCGGGTGCTGGCCGGCGCCTATCTGTTCGGCGGCGTCACCGTGCTGCAGCTGCACGCGCAGGGCTTCGGCCTGCGCCTCTCGCCGGAGTTCCTGTCGATGCTGCCGTACGCCGCGACCATCGTCGTGCTGGTGCTGATCTGCCGCGACGGCCGCAGCATCCTGCTCAACCAGCCGGCGGCGCTGGGCAAGCCGTTTCATCCGGGAAGCTAGCCCATGGAAGCCTATCTGCTCGACTGGCTGAGCCTGCTGCTGCGCTGGACGCATCTGGTCGTCGGCATCGCCTGGATCGGCGCCTCTTTCTACTTCGTCTGGCTCGACAACCACCTGCTCAAGCCGGCCGATCCGCAGCACGCCGCGCGCGGCGTCGCCGGCGAGCTGTGGGCGGTGCACGGCGGCGGCTTCTACCACGCGCAGAAATACCAGCTGGCGCCGCCGCAGCTGCCGGCGACGCTGCACTGGTTCTACTGGGAGGCGTACAGCACCTTCCTCAGCGGCATCGCGCTGCTGGCGCTGCTGTACTGGCTGGCGCCGCAGCGCTACCTGATCGATCCGGCGGTGCTGCCGCTGGCCGCTTGGCAGGCGGTGGCGCTCGGCGCCGGCGCGCTGCTCGGCGGCTGGCTGGTCTACGACGGCCTGTGCCGCTCGCCGCTCGCCGCGCGGCCGCGCCTGCTGGCGCTGGCGATCGGACTGCTGGTCGCCGCCGCCGCCTGGGGCCTGTGCGCGGTGTTCAGCGGCCGCGGCGCCTACCTGCACTTCGGCGCGCTGCTCGGCACGATCATGGTCGCCAACGTCTTCTTCGTGATCATTCCCGGCCAGCGCCGCGCGGTGGCGGCGATGCGCGAGGGCCGCGCCCCGGAGCCGCGCGACGGCCTGCGCGGCAAGCAGCGCTCGCTGCACAACACCTATTTCACGCTGCCGGTGCTGCTGGCGATGATCAGCAACCACTACGCGCTGCTGTACGGCGCCGAGCAGCGCGCGCTGGCGCTGATCGGCATCGCCGCCGCCGGTGCTGCGGTGCGCGCCTGGTTCGTCGCGCGGCACAAGGCACACGAGCGCGGGGGCCGCACGCCGGTCTGGCCGCTGCTGCTGGCGGCGGTGCTGCTGCTCGGCGTGCTGCTGCTGGTGCGGCCGCTGCCGGTCGCCGGCACCGCCGCACCGGCGGCGGCCAGTGCGGTGCCGTTCGCGACGGTGCGGCAGATCGTCGAGCAGCGCTGCGTCGGCTGCCACGCCGCCCGGCCGAGCTTTCCGGGCTTCGCCGCGCCGCCGCTGGGCCTGCGCCTCGACGACGACGCGCTGCTGCAGCGCCAGGCGCCGCTGCTGCGCGCGCAGCTGGCCGCCGGCACCATGCCGCTGGGCAATGTCACCGGCATGAGCGCCGACGAGCGCCAGCAGCTGCTCGACTGGATCGATCAGGGAGCGCCGCGATGAGCCTGCAGGCACACCGCGGCGCGCTGCTGTACTTCACCGCCGATCCGGGCGCGGCCGAGGCGGACGCCGCGCTGGCCGCCGGCCACTGCGTCTATCACGACGACGGCCTGCTGCTGATCCGCGACGGCCGCGTCGAGGCGGCCGGCGCCGCCGCGCAGCTGCTGCCGCAGCTCGGCGCCGACGTGGCGCTGCGCGAGCATCGCGATGCGCTGCTGCTGCCGGGCTTCATCGACACGCATATCCATTTTCCGCAGACCGACGTGATCGGCTCGGCCGGCCGCGATCTGCTGGAATGGCTGCAGCGCTACGTCTTCGCGTTCGAGCGCCGCTTCGGTGACTTCGACTACGCGCTGCAGACCGCCGAGTTCTTCCTCGACGAGCTGCTGCGCAACGGCACCACCACCGCGCTGGTGTTCTGCACCGTGCACGCCGCCTCGGTCGAGGCCTTCTTCGATGCCGCGCAGCGACGCGGCCTGCGGATGATCGCCGGCAAGGTGCTGATGGACCGCAACTGCCCCGAGGACCTGCGCGACAGCGCCGAAACCGGCGAGCGCGATTCGCGCGCGCTGATCGAGCGCTGGCACGGCCGGGACCGGCTCGCCTATGCGATCACGCCGCGCTTCGCGCCGACCTCGACGCCGGCGCAGCTGCAGGCGGCCGGACGGCTGGCGCGCGACTACCCGGACGTCTACATCCACAGCCATCTGGCCGAGAACCGGCGCGAGATCGACTGGGTGGCGCAGCTGTTCCCGGATGCCGACGGCTATCTCGACGTCTATGACCGCCACGGCCTGCTGCGCGAGCGGGCGATCTACGCGCACTGCATCCACCTGGATGCGCGCGAGCGCAGCCGCATGGCGGCCTGCGGCGCCTGCGCGGCGCATGCGCCGAGCTCCAACCTGTATCTGGGCAGCGGCCTGTTCGACTTCGACGCCAGCGATCTGTGCGGCCTGCGCTACGGCGTCGCCACCGACGTCGGCGGCGGCACCAGCTTCAGCATGCTGCGCACGCTCGGCGAAGCGTATAAGGTCGCGCAACTCCGCGGGCAGCGCCTGACGCCGCTGCGGGCGTTCTACCTCGCGACGCTCGGCGGCGCACGGATCCTCGACCTAGAAGATCGCATCGGCTCGTTCCTGCCGGGGCGGGAGGCCGACTTCATCGTCCTGGATCTGCGTGCGACGCCGCTGCTGTCGCGCCGGCTCGACGCCTGCGCCACGCTCGCGGAAAAACTGCTGGTGCTGATGACGCTCGGCGACACCGCGACAGTCCGCGGCAGCTGGGTGCAGGGCCGCGAGCAGGACCTGACCGCCGTCAGGAGCGGATGAGCAACGTGCGAGGAGCAAAAGAAACAATGAACAAACCACTGGAAAAGAATGCGCTGGCCGCGGTGCGCCGCGCGCCGCGTGCCGCCGCGCGCGGCAACGGCGTCGAGCAGGCCTACGAGCGCATCTTCGCGGCGATCATGGATCACAGCCTGCCGCCGGGCTCGCGGCTGGTCGAGAACCGGCTCTGCGAGATCTTCGGCCTGGGCCGCACGCGCGTGCGCCAGGTGCTGCAACGGCTCGCCAACGACCAGCTGGTGACGCTGCTGCCGAACCGCGGCGGCGTGGTGTCGATCCCCACCGTGCAGGAGGCGCGCGACATCTTCGAGGCGCGGCGCCTGATCGAGGCCGGCACCGTCGCGCATTTCATCGAGCGGGCGACGCGCGCCGATCTGCAGAAGCTGCGCGAGCACGTGCAGCAGGAGAAGCTGGCCTGGCGCGCCAAGGATCGCCGCGCCTGCATCCGCCTGTCCGGCGAGTTCCACCTGCTGGTCGCCGAAGGCGCCGGCAACGCCACGCTGCTGCAACTGCTGCGCGAGCTGATCTCGCGCTCCTCGCTGATCGTCGCCGTCTACCAGAAGCCGGGTGCGGCGCTGTGTCCGCCGGACGAGCACCAGGATCTGCTGGCGGCGCTGACGCAGCGCCGCGCCGAAGCGGCGCAGATGATGACCGACCATCTCGGCCATGTGCTGGCCGACCTGCGCCTGGAGGACGTCGAATCGCCGGGTGTCGATCTCTATGCAGTGCTTGGGGCGGCCGAGGCGTGAGCGCCGTGCAGCCCTATCCGCGCGATCTGCTCGGCTACGGGCGGCAGCCGCCGCATCCGCGCTGGCCGGGCGGCGCGCGGCTGGCGCTGCAGTTCGTCCTCAATGTCGAGGAGGGCGCCGAGAACTGCGTGCTGCACGGCGACGCGGCCTCGGAGACCTTCCTGTCGGAGATCATCAACGCGCAGCCGTTCGCGGCGCGGCATCTGAGCATGGAATCGCTCTACGAGTACGGTGCGCGCGCCGGGGTCTGGCGCGTGCTGCGCCTGTTCGAATCGCGCGGCCTGCCGCTGACGGTGTTCGGCGTCGCGCAGGCGCTGGCGCGCACGCCGGAGCTGGTCGCCGTCTGTCGCGAACTGGGCCATGAGATCGCCTGCCACGGCCTGCGCTGGATCAGCTACCAGAACATCGACGAGGCCACCGAGCGCGCGCACATCGCCGAGGCGGTGCGGATCTTCCGCACGCTGACCGGCAGCGCGCCGCTGGGCTGGTACACCGGCCGCGACAGTCCCAACACGCGGCGGCTGCTGGTCGAGCACGGCGGTTTCGTCTACGACGCCGATTCGTATGCCGACGACCTGCCGTACTGGACGGCGGTCGACACCGCTGCCGGCCGCGTGCCGCATCTGGTGGTGCCGTACACGCTCGACACCAACGACATGCGCTTCGCCACCGCGCAGGGCTTCAACAGCGGCACGCAGTTCTTCGACTACCTGCGCGATGCCTTCGACACGCTTTACGCGGAAGGCGATCCACAAGGGCTGGACGCGCCGAAGATGTTGTCGGTGGGCCTGCACAGCCGCATCGTCGGCCGGCCGGCGCGCTTCGCCGCGCTGCAGCGCTTCGTCGACTACGCCTGCGCGCACGCGCAGGTCTGGATCTGTCGCCGCATCGACATCGCCGAGCACTGGCGCGCCCGCTTTCCGCCTCCGTAGAGCCCTATGCCCCTGGATCTCAGCGCGTTGAATGCGGCAACGGTGGCGGACTTCGCCGCCGCGCTCGACGGCATCTTCGAGCACTCGCCATGGATCGCCGAACAGACGGCGGCGCGGCGGCCGTTCGCCTGCCGCTTCACCCTGCTCGAAGCGCTCTGCGCGACGATGTTCGAAGCGCCGCCGGCGCAGCAGCTGGCATTGATCCGTGCGCACCCGGAGCTGGCCGGCGCCGCCGCGCAGCGCGGCGAGCTGACCGTCGACTCCACCGCCGAACAGGCCGGCGCCGGCCTGACCGGCGCGGCACCGGGCGCGGTCAGCGAACTGCAGGCGCTCAACGCCGCCTATCGCGACAAGTTCGGCTTTCCGTTCGTCATCTCGGTGAAGGGGCGCCAGCGCGACGACATCGTCGCCGAGATGCGCCGCCGCCTCGGCCACGACGCCGATGCCGAGCGCGCCACCGCGCTGGCCGAGATCGCGCGCATCGCCGACTTCCGCCTCGCCGACCGCTGCGCCGAGCCGCCGGGCCGCGAGATCCTGGCGATGGCCGACGCGCTCGCGCAGTACACCGAGACGCCGCCGGCGCTGAGCTGCACCTATCTGAGCGCGGCACACCAGGCCGCCGCGCGGCGCCTGCGCGACTGGATGCTGCAGGCCGGGTTCGACGCCACCATCGACGCGGTCGGCAACGTCGTCGGCCGCTGGCCGGGCAGCGATCCGCAGGCCGGCACGCTGATCACCGGCTCGCACTACGACACCGTGATCGACGCCGGCCGCTACGACGGCCGCCTCGGCATCCTGCTGCCGATCGTCGTCGTCCAGCAGCTGCGCCGGCAGGGCCTGCGCCTGCCGTTCGATCTGGAGATCATCGCCTTCAGCGAGGAGGAGGGCGTGCGCTTCCGCTCGACCTTCCTCGGCAGCAGCGCCGTCGCCGGCCGTTTCGACCCGGCCCTGCTGCAGCGCCAGGACGCCGACGGCGTCACGCTGGAGGCCGCGCTGCGCGCGGCGGGCCATGATCCGCGGGACATCGCCGCGCTGGCGCGCGATCCGGCGCGCACGCTCGGCTATGTCGAGGTGCACATCGAGCAGGGTCCGGTGCTGCTCGACGAGGATCTGCCGCTGGGCGTGGTCAGCGCCATCGCCGGCAGCCGCCGCTTCCGCCTGCGCGTCGACGGCCGCGCCGGCCACGCCGGCACGGTGCCGATGCACCTGCGCCGCGACGCCGCCGCCGCCGCCGCCGAGATCGTGCTGGCGGTCGAGCGCCGCTGCAGCGGCGCGCCGGGCCTGGTCGGCACCGTCGGCAGGCTCGATGTCCCCAACGGCGCCGTCAACGTGGTGCCGGGGCGCTGCGAGTTCACGCTCGACATCCGCGCGCCGGACGATGCGCTGCGCGACGCTGCCGTCGCCGACGTGCTCGCCGAAGCGGCGGTGATCGCCGCGCGCCGCGGCGTGCAGCTGTGGCACGAGCAGATCGTCCACGCCGACGCCACGCCCTGCGCACCGCGGCTGCAGCACGGGCTCGCCGCTGCCGTGCGCAAAGTCACCGGCAGCGGCGAGGTCCGCCATCTGCCCAGCGGCGCCGGCCACGACGCGATGATGCTGGCGCACCTGACCGAGGTCGGCATGCTGTTCGTCCGCTGCGGCGCCGGCGGTGTCAGCCACAACCCCGAAGAAACCCTGAGCGAGGACGACGCGGCGCTGGCCGCCGCGGTATTCCGGCAGTTCCTGCTGGACTTCGTGCCCGCGCCCTGA
>CAMLDZ010000052.1 GCA_946478985.1 uncultured Solimonas sp. | reverse complement strand
CTTTTCTTTGCACAAGCAAAGAAAAGTAGGTCGCCTCACAAGGCGAAAGGCAAGCTACGCAAAACAGATAAAGAAGGCGCGTTGTAACTAACCCGAAGCGCAGGTCTCAACTGAACCGCATCAACAACGCCAGCAACCGCTGCGTCAGCTTCGTATACGGCGGATACAGCAGCCGCACCGTGTTGACCCGCCCCCGCAACACCGCCCGCTGATGCGAGAACGCGCGAAAGCCGAACTCGCCATGCGCATTGCCGATGCCGGAGTTGTTGACGCCGCCGAACGGCAGGTTGCCCTGCGCGTAATGCAGCACCACCTGATTGATGCAGGTGCCACCGGCGCTGGTCTGCTGCAACACGCGGTCGATGTGCGCCTGCCGGCGACTCCAGATGTACAGCGCCAGCGGCTTGGGCTGCGCATTGATCTGCGCGATGGCCGCGTCGAGATCGGCGTAGCCGATGATCGGCAGCAGCGGGCCGAAGATTTCTTCGGTCTGGATGCGTGCATCGGCCGGAATCCGGTCCAGCAGCGTCGGCTGGATGAAACATTCATCGGTGCTGGATTCGCCGCCCACCAGCACGCGTGCGCCGCGCCGGCGGGCGTCGTCGAGCAGGCCTTGCAGGCGCTGCGTGTGCCGCGCATTGACGATGCGCGCCAGCTGGCCGCTGCGTTTCTGCGCGTCGGCGCTGTCGCCGTAGGCCTCGCCGATGACCTCGCGACAGGCATCGACGAAAGCCTCGCGCACCGAGTCATGGACCAGCACGTAATCCGGTGCGATACAGGTTTGCCCGTTGTTGGTGTATTTGCCCCAGACGATGGCCCGCGCGGCGGCCTTGAGGTCGGCGGTCTCGTCGACGATCGTCGGCGACTTGCCGCCGAGTTCCAGTGTGACGCTGCTCAGGTGCTGCGCGGCCGCCGCCATCACCAGCTTGCCGACCGCCGGCGAGCCGGTGAAGAAGATGTGGTCGAACGGCAGTGCCAGCAGCGCGGTGGAGACCGCGGCATCGCCTTCGAAGATCGCCACCTCGTCGCTGGGGAAGATCTCGCGGACGATGCGCGTCATCAGTGCCGACAGATGCGGCGTCATCTCCGAGGGCTTGAGGATCGCCGTGTTGCCGGCGGCCAGGCAGGACACCAGCGGGCCGAACGTCAGGTTCACCGGGTAGTTCCACGGCGAGATGATCAGGCAGCGGCCGCGCGGTTCGTGGCGGATCCAGCTCTGCGTGCCCAGCGTGATCCGCGACGGCCAGACGCGCTGCGGCTTCATCCAGCCCTTGAGCGCGCGCAGCGCGTGGCGCGCCTCGGCGATCACCGGCAGCAGCTCGGTGCTGTCGACCTCCGCCGGCGGTTTGTTGAAATCACGTGCGCCGGCTTCGTAGAAGGCCGCGCGGTTGGCAAGTACGGCGTCGAGCAGGCGGCGGATCCGTGCACGGCGCTCGTCGGCAGTGGAACTGCGCCAGCGCAGGGCAGTGGCCTGCTGGGCGGCGAAGACGCGGGCGATCTCGCTATCGCCCGTGGATGCCGGCGTGCCGGGCAGATAGGAAACGACGCTGTTCATCATGCGGCTCCAACAGGGACAGGCTGAATTGAACGCCCGTTCTATTGGCCGAGTATAGGCCGCGCCGGCGGCCGTCCCGATTGGCTTTGGCGACAGCCGCGCCGGGCCGCGCCGGTGTGTTGGCGGCGCAGCGGCGTGCCTACACTGCACGCGCAAACAGAGCCGTGGAACGGCCTACTCCCGCATATGAAACCGATCAAGCCGCTCGACGCCGCCTGGCTCTATGTCGACACCCGCGAGACGCCGATGCAGGTCGGCTGCCTGGCGATCTTCGCGCTGCCGGCCAAGGCCGGCCCGGCGTTTCTGGCGCGGCTGGTCGAGCAGTTCCGCAGCGCGCGGCAGTTTGCCGAGCCATTCAATCTGAGGCTGAAATCACCGCGGCTGCGCTACCTGCTGCCGGTCTGGGAAGAGACGCGCGACATCGATCTGGAGTACCACTTCCGGCACTCGGCGCTGCCGCAGCCGGGCGGCGAACGCGAGCTGGGCATGCTGATCTCGCGGCTGCATTCGCACCCGATGGATTTCGCGCGGCCGCTGTGGGAATGCCACCTGATCGAGGGCCTGGCCGAGCGCCGCTTCGCGATCTACATGAAGGTGCACCACTCGCTGATCGACGGCATCGGCGGCATGCGCCTGCTGGCACGCACGCTGTCGGCCGACCCGAAGGCACGCACGGCCGCAGCGCCGTGGTCGGTGGGTTTTGCCGATGCGTCGCGCGGCAAGCGCGCGGCCGTGGCGCCGGCCGAGGCTGTGCAGGCTCTGCTCCGCGCCCAGCTGCGCACCGTGCCCGGCGTATCCAGGGCACTCGGCGAGCTGGCCCGCGAGGCCCTGCATCCGCGGCACGCCGACTGGGCCTTGCCGTTCAGCGGACCGATGTCGGTGCTCAACGGCAAGATTTCCGGCCAGCGTCGCTTCGCCACCCAGCACTACGCCCTGCCGCGCCTGCGCCGCGTCGCCCAGCAGGCCGGCGTCACCATCAATGACGTGTTTCTCGAACTCTGCGCGTCGGCGCTGCGCCGCTATCTCAAGGAAATCCGCGCGCTGCCGCAGCAGGCGCTGACCGCCGGCGTGCCGGTGTCGGTGCGGCCGGCCGACGACGAGCGCGCCGGCAACGCCATCAGCTTCATCATCGCCAGCCTCGGCACGCAGTTCGCCGATCCGCTGACGCGGCTGCGCGCGATCCACGATTCGGCGCAACGCGCCAAGCAGCACCTGCAGCAGCTGTCCAGGCGCGAACTCGATCCCTACACCGCGCTGTTCATGGCGCCGTTCATGGCGCAGCTGCTGAGCGGGCTCGGCGGTCATCTGCGGCCGATGTTCAATCTGACGATTTCCAATGTGCCGGGCCCGGATCGGCCGCTGTACTTCAACGGCGCGCGCATGGAGCAGATCTACCCGGTGTCGCTGCTGGCGCATGGTCAGGCGCTCAACATCACCGCCGTCTCCTATGGCGACCGGTTCAATATCGGCTTCACCGGCTGCCGCGATGCCCTGCCGAGCATGCAGCGCCTGTCGATCTACGCCGGCGAGGCGCTGGACGAACTGGAGCGGCGCCTCAGCGAGGGCTGAGCGGCGCGCGCGCCAGCTCGATCGCGGCGATGCTGGCGATCAGCCAGGCGCCGGCGCAGAGGAATCCGGCGAGCACGTCGCTGAAGTAGTGCACCTGCAGGACGATGCGGCTGTAGCCGACGAGCAGCACCACGGCGATCGTCAGCAGCGTGATCGGCAGATGCCAGGCGCGAGGCGTGAAGAGGATCAGCAGATAGGCCAGCATGCCGTAGGCGACCAGCGCGCCGGAGGCGTGGCCGCTCGGAAAGCTCCAGCCGTGCACGAGGCCGTAGCCGTGCTCGTGCAGCGGCCGGCTACGCTCGAACAAGGCCTTGAGCAGCCGGTTGAGCAGGCCGTTGCCGGCCAGCCCGGCAAACCAGCCGAGTGCCAGCAGGTAGCGGCGGCGCCACAGCAGCAGCACGGTGACGGCCAGGCACAGCGCGCTGAGCCAGATGAAGTCGCCCAGATGCGTGACGGCGGCGAAGATCTGCAGCGTGCGCGGCTGCAGGCGCTCGCGCAGCGCCGAGGCGAGGTGATCGTCGAAGCGGCCGAGATCCTCGTCGAGCGCGATCTCGTCGGCCACGACCAGAAAGGCCGACAGGCTCGCCGCGACCACGGCGAAGCCGGCGAGCAGGTCGAGCAGCAGGTGCGAGCCGCGCAGGCGTGCCGGCACGCGCAGCCATGGCAGGCGCGGCGCGCCGTAGCGTTGCCAGCCGGTCGCCGTCCATTGCCACAGCGGGTGACGCAGGCGCTCGACCATCGCCCAGAGCAGGCCGGCGAACGCCAGCAAGCCCAAGGTGAGCAGTGCGAAGCAGATCAGCGGATGGTCGGCGACGAAGACGGCGAGGGTGTGCATGGCCTCAGGCCGCCGGGCGGTCGAGCAGGATCAGGCTTTCGCTATGCGCTTCGAAGCCGGCACCGTCGCGATAGTCCCAGCGCTCGACGCGACACTCGCCGCCGCGGTGACGGATCAGGTTGACCGAGTTCGGCGCCTCCCAGCGGGTGCGCGACGACAGCGCCGTGCCGGCCTGCACGCACCACAGCTCGCGATGCAGGTCCGCATAGTGCTCGCGCAGCGGCCGCACGTAGGGCAGGTGGATGTGGCCGCCGAGGACGAGATCGGCGCCCGCCGCCGCCCAGGCGCGCACGGCGGCCTCGCGGTTGTGCAACAGGTTGTGCGCGTCCTGCTCGCGGTAGACATGCACCGGCTGATGGGTGACGACGATGCGCAGCTGCTCGCGTCGGGCGCCGCGCAGGCGGTCGGCGACGCGCGCGATCTGGGCGGCTGACACTTCGCCGTCCTTGTGGCGCCGCGGCCGCGTGGTGTTGACGCCGATCGCGAGCAGGGTCGCGGTGTCGAGCACCGGTTCCAGTTCGTCGCCGAAGGCGCGACGGTGGTGGCCGTAAGGACAAAGCAGCCGCGTCGGCAGATCGAACAGCGGGATGTCGTGGTTGCCGGGCAGCACCAGGCGCTGCGGAATCCGCAGCGAATCGACGAACTGCCGGGCCGCCGCGAACTGCGAGCGGCGCGCGCGCTGGGTGATATCGCCGGACAGCAGCAGGACGTCCGGCCGCTGCTGCCAGGCCAGCGCCTGCAGCGCCGCGGCGACCGTCGCCCGCTCGGTGCCGAAATGTGGATCGGAAATCTGCAGCAGCAGGCTCATCGCAGGCTTATTCCACCGCGACCCGGTCGTCCTCGGCGGGCATCATCAACAGCAAGGGTTCCGGCGAGGGCTCGAACACCAGCGGCGAGCGCAGCCAGTGAATCTCGCCGTCTGCAGCGAGCTTGACCAGGCGGTGGTCGCGCGGCCGCACCGTCAGCCGGCGCACCGCAAAGCTCTGCAGGTGCTCGGCGTCGCCGAGGCGGCCGAGCGCGCCGCGCAGCGCCAGGCCCAGCATCGCCAGCGTGCCGATCGGCTTGACGACCACGCCGGCCAGCTTGCCGTGGTCAAGTGCCTCGGCCGGCTGGTCGAGGCCGATGCGCTCGAACTGCAGGCGGTTGTTGCCGACGAACAGGGTCGGCGTGCGCAGGCTGTAGGTCCTGCCGCCGGTCTCGATGTCCAGGCGCAGCTGGCGGCGTTCGCGCAGCAGGGTTGCCAGGCCGGAAATCAGCGCGACGAAGCGGCTGCGGCCGAGCTGCTGCTTGTAGGCCTCGCGATCTTCGAGCAGCTGCGGGTAGAGGCCGAGACTGGCGTTGACCAGGAACACCTGGCCGTTCACGCGGCCGACCTGCACCGGCTGCGGCGTGGCCCGCAGCAGCGCGCGCGCCGCCGCTTCGGTGTCTTGAGGGATGCCGTTGGCGCGGCCGAAGTAGTTGAACGTGCCTTGCGGGATCACGCCGAACGGCCGGCCGCTGCCGAGCACGGCCTGCGCGACCGCGTTGAGCGTGCCGTCACCGCCGGCGGCGACGACGATGCCGTCGTCGGCGCAGGCCTGCGCGACCGCCTGCCGGGCGATCTCGCTGATCTGCGCGCTGCGCTCGATCATGAAGAAACGGTGCGCGCGCCCCGCGTCATCGAAGACGCGCTTGAGGGTGTCGATGCGCTGCTGCTGATCGCCGCGGCCCGAGCCGGCATTGATGACGATGCACAGCGGCGGCGGGCCGGAAGGGTCGAAGGGGGCGGGCGGGCTCATGGCGGCAGCTTAGCGCCGCAGTCTGTGCAAGCGATGAATCGTCGCCCATGCTGCAGATGCCGCCGCTCCGGCGGCGACGGCGTTCGGGATCGCCGGACCGCTGCACGACGGCAGCCTCGTAGTCGATGGCGGCGCCCGTCTACAATATCGGCATGAAGCTGCACTTCACCAAGATGCACGGCGCCGGCAACGATTTCGTTGTCATCGACGCCACCCGCGAGGCCTTCCAGCCGACTCCCGCCCTGCTGCACCGGCTCAGCGACCGCCGCTTCGGCGTCGGCTGCGACCAGGTGCTGGTGGTGGAGGCGCCGTCGTCGGCGGATGTCGACTTCAATTACCGGATCTTCAATGCCGACGGCAGCGAGGTCGGCCAATGCGGCAACGGCTCGCGGGCGCTGGCGCGCTTCGTTCATGAGCACGGCCTGTCGGACAAGCCCAATATCCGTGTGCGCACGCAGACCAGCGTGCTGGAACTCGCGCACGTCGAGGGCAACCGCTACCGGGTCAACATGGGCGTGCCGCGACTGGAGCCGGAGCAGATCCCGTTCAAGGCGGCGGCGCGTGCGCTGCACTACAGCCTGACCCTCGACAACGGCGAGCCGGTCGAGATCGGTGCCGTCAGCATGGGCAATCCGCACGCGGTGATCGCGGTGACGGATGTCGATCTGGCGCCGGTGCACGAACTGGGCAGGGCGCTGCAGGAGCATCCGGCGTTTCCGCAGAGCGTCAATGTCGGCTTCCTGCAGGTCCGCGGCCGTGACTGGGTACGCCTGCGTGTCTATGAGCGGGGTTCCGGTGAAACCCTGTCCTGCGGTAGCGGCGCCTGCGCGGCCGTCGTCGTCGGCCGCCTCTGGGGCCGGCTCGGTGAGCGTGTGCGCGTGCAGGTGCGCGGCGGCGAGCTGCAGATCGAATGGGCAGGCGAGGGTGAGCCGGTGCTGATGACAGGACCGGCCGAAACCGTGTTTGAAGGGGAGCTGGAATGGCCGAAGTGAGCGCGCCCAAGGAAGCCGGCGTCGTCAAGCTCAATGAGCGCGAGCTGGTGGCCTATCTGAAGGCGCACCCGGATTTCCTGGCGCGGCATCCGGATCTGCTGGAGACCATCGAACTCAAGCATCGCAGCGGTTCGGCGGTGTCGCTGATCGAAAAGCAGGTGGAGATGCTGCGTGCCAAGAACCAGCGCCTCGAAGACCGGCTGGAGCGCCTGCTCGAGGCGGCGCGCGACAACGAGCGCCGGCAGGATCATGTGCACCGGCTGGCGCGCACCCTGATTCGCGCGCCGAGCCTGGCCGCTGTCGCCGCCGGTCTGGGCAAGTGCATGCGCGAGGACTTCGACATCGATGAGTCGCTGATCGGCATCAGCACCAGCCACTACAAGCGCCACGACATCGACGGCGTGGTGCCGGTCGAGGGCGATGGCAAGCTGGCGCGTGCCTTCGAGAATTTCTTCCGCACGCGGCTGATCGAGTGCGGGCCGATCACGCCGGATAGGGCCAAGCTGTTGTTCCCAAAGGCTGCAAAGCCGATCTTGTCGGCGGCGATGGTGCCGCTGGAGAAAGAAAAGTCTCTGGGTTTCGTGGCTTTGGGCTCGCGGGAGGCGGAGCGCTTCCAGCCCCGTCAGGGCCGCATGTTCCTGGAGTTGACCGCGGAACTGCTGGCCGCGGCGATCCGCGCGCGGGCCTGAGCCGCTCGCCGGCCGCCGCATCGGCCGGCGTCGCCGCCCCCGGCGGTGCGCCGATGGATAGGACAATTCCTACGCCGCCCTGCGGCCCGTCGCCGGAAGTTAGAAAAAGCCTGAATAGCGCATGAATTCGCCCCAAAACACGCTTGTTTGCCAATAAAAAGCCGGTATCATGCCGGGCCTAATCGTTGTCGATTTTTTCGGCGGCGGCGATCGCGTCACCATTCCACAAAATTACCCCGGGAGTTGAACCATGAACCGTAATGTCATCGTTGCGATGAGCCTCGCCGCACTGCTCGCCCTCGCCGCCTGCAAGAAGGAAACCCCGGCTGAAGCGCCGGCCGAAGCGCCGGCCGCTGAAGCGCCGGCTGCCGAACAGCAGGCTGCCGACGCAGCTGCTGCCGCTCAGTCCTGCACCCAGGATTGCGGCAACGGCGTGACCGCGACGATCCAGTGCGCGACCGGCGAGAAGGCCGTTTGCGACTGCGCCGCCGAGCCGAAGGCCAAGTGCGAAGCCGCCGCCGCGGAAGCCGCTCCGGCTGCCGAAGCTCCGGCCGCCGAAGCCCCGGCTGCTCAGTAAGCCAGGCTTCTTTGCGTGACCAGAAGGGCGCCGCAAGGCGCCCTTTTTTGTTGCCCGCACCGCGGCGCCGTTCAGCAGCAGGTTTGCGGCGACGAGGCACGGTCGGTGCTTGAAAGCGCGGGCGGCAGTCCCCACCAAGCGCTTATTCCTCCTTATGCCGCGGCGACGGATCACATGAAACAGTTCGATGGCACCACCATCCTCAGCGTCCGGCGCAACGGCCAGGTCGCGCTCGGTGGCGATGGCCAGGTCTCGATGGGCAACACCATGGTCAAAGGCAATGCCCGCAAGGTGCGGCGCCTGTACAACGAGTCCGTGCTGGCCGGCTTTGCCGGCGGCACCGCCGATGCGTTCACACTGTTCGAGCGCTTCGAGGGCAAACTGGAGAAGCATGGCGGCCAGCTCGTCCGCGCCGCAGTGGAGATGGCCAAGGACTGGCGCACCGATCGCTACCTGCGCCGGCTCGAAGCGCTGCTGATCGTTGCCGACAAGACCGCGACGCTGATGATCTCCGGCAACGGCGACGTCATGGAGCCCGAGCCGCATGGTGTGATGGCGATCGGTTCCGGCGGCAGCTTCGCGACTGCAGCGGCGCGCGCGCTGGTCGGCGCCACCGAGCTGTCGGCGCGCGAGATCGTCGAGCAGTCGCTGCACATCGCTGCGGATATCTGCATCTACACCAATCACCATCTCACGATCGAGACGCTCGATGCCTGATGACGTGCGCACGCCCATGAACGACAACAGCCTTCCGCAGTCCGGCCCCCAGGGCAGCCCCCAGGGCAGTCCAACCGCCGGCGCATCGTCCGCGCAGATGATGACCCCGCGCGAAATCGTCCAGGAACTCGACCGCCACATCGTCGGCCAGAGCAAAGCCAAGCGTGCGGTGGCGATCGCGCTGCGCAATCGCTGGCGCCGCGCGCAGATCGACGGCGCGATGCGCGGCGAGATCCACCCGAAGAACATCCTGATGATCGGACCCACCGGCGTCGGCAAGACCGAGATCGCGCGGCGTCTGGCCAAGCTCGCCAATGCACCGTTCGTGAAGGTGGAGGCAACCAAGTTCACCGAGGTGGGCTATGTCGGCAAGGACGTCGACACCATCGTCCGTGATCTGGTCGACGTGGCAGTGAAAATGACCCGCGAACAGGCGATGAAGAAGATGCGCGACCGCGCCGAGACCGCGGCCGAGGAGCGCATCCTCGATCTGCTGCTGCCGCCGCCCAAGGATTTCGGCGAGCCCAGCCCGCAGCGCAGCAGCGAGAACGGCGCCGCGCGCCAGGTGTTTCGCAAGCAGCTGCGCGAGGGCAAGCTCGACGACAAGGAGATCGAACTGAAGATCGCCGTGCCGGCCGGCAACCTGCAGCTAATGGGGCCGCCGGGCATGGAAGAGATGACGCAGCAGCTGCAGGCGATGTTCGCCAATCTGGGTCCCAACGCGTCCAAGCCGCGCAAGATGAAGATCAAGGACGCCTTCAAGCAGCTGACCGACGAAGAGGCGGCCAAGCTGGTCGATGAAGAAGCCATCAAGACCGAGGCGATCCACAACGCCGAGGAGAATGGCATCGTCTTCCTCGACGAGATCGACAAGATCTGCAAGCGCGGCGAGTACGCCGGTGCCGACGTCTCGCGCGAGGGTGTGCAGCGCGATCTGCTGCCGCTGATCGAAGGCAGCACCGTCAGCACCAAGTACGGCTCGGTGAAGACCGACCACGTGCTGTTCATCGCCTCCGGCGCCTTCCACCTGGCCAAACCTTCCGATCTGGTGCCGGAGCTGCAGGGCCGCCTGCCGATCCGCGTCGAGCTCGATGCGCTGAAGGCCGAGGATTTCCTCAGCATTCTCACCGAGCCCAATTATTCGCTGACCGAGCAGTACAGGGCGCTGATGGGCACCGAGGGGGTCAGCATCGAGTTCACCGCCGATGGCCTCAAGCGCATCGCCGAGATCGCCTGGCAGGTCAACGAGAGCACCGAGAACATCGGCGCCCGTCGCCTGCACACGGTGATGGAGCGATTGATGGAAGACATCGGCTTCGACGCGCCGGAACGTGCCGGCACCACGCTGCAGATCGACGCCGCCTTCGTCGAGGGCAAGCTCGGCAAGCTGGCCGCCGACGAAGACCTGAGCCGCTACATTCTTTGATGGGCCTTTGAGGGATCCCGATGACGGTCGCCGCCGCGCCCAGCCTGATCCGCCTGCACCGCAAGACGCGCGTGCTGGAGCTCGGCTGGGCTGACGGCCGCCGCGCCGACTTGCCTTGTGAGTACTTGCGGGTGTTCTCGCCGAGCGCCGAGCTGCGCGGCCACGGTCTGCCGGAGCCGATGCTGATCGGCGGCAAGCGCGCCGTCGGTATCGCGCGCATCGAGCCGGTCGGCAACTACGCCGTGCGGCTGGTGTTCGACGACGGCCATGACAGCGGCCTGTACTCATGGGATGTGTTCGACGAGCTGATTCGCGATCAGCAGCGCAACTGGCAGCGCTACCTGCAACGGCTCGACGAGGTCGGCATGTCGCGCGACCGTGACGTGGTCAAGCTGGCGGCGCTGGTACGGCAGCACGTGCCGGGCAAGGGCTGAACAAGCCGCCAGGCTGACGCCGTGGCCGCCGCGGCACCCCGCAGGGGCGGGGCCGTTCTGATGCATGGCTGCGTCGTGACTGGTTTGCGTGCGTCCGCTACCCCCGCGCCCGTCCTTGCTTGCGCTGCGTCCCGGTCAGTTCTGCCGGGGCGTCACAGCGGCGGCCATAGCGTCAAGAGGCCCTACGACGGCAGCAGCTCGCTCAACGGCACCGAGGTGTGGAACAGGTGCCCCTGCACGAAGTCGACGCCGAGCTGACGCAGCAGGTCGAGGCTGGCCGTGTCCTCGACGCCTTCGGCGACGATCTCCAGTTGCAAGGCGCGGCCGATCCGGCAGATCGCCTCGACGATGGTCTGGTTGAGGCGATCGCTGCCGAGGTTCTGCGTGTAGCCCTGGTCGATCTTCAGGCCGTCGACCGTCATCCGCCGCAGATATTCAAATGAGGTGAAGCCGCTGCCGAAGTCGTCGAGCATGACGCGGCAGCCCAGCTCGCGCAGCCGCGCCACGAACTTTTGCGCGGTGCCGAAGCCGAGCAATGCCGCGCTCTCGGTGATCTCGAAGCGCAGCAGTTGCGGCGGAATGCGGTAGCTGGCCAGCGTATCGAGGACGAAGTCGGCGAAGGCGGCGTCGGAAACGCTATGTCCGGTCAGATTGATCGACAGATAACCGAAGGGCAGCAGCGCGTGGCGGCTGGCGTAGTCGGCGACGCGCTGCAGCGTCTGCTGCACCACCCAGCGATCGACGCGGCCGGACAGGCCGTAGCGCTCGGCGGCGGAAAGAAAGGCGCCCGGCAGCTGCAGCTGGCCCTGCTCGTCGACGATGCGGATCAACACCTCGTAGTTCGGCGTCAACCGGCCGGCCAGGGCGTGGATCTGCTGCGCATGCAGCTGCAGCTGGCCGGTATCGAGCGCCTGCTGGATCCGTGAGGCCCAGTCACTGTCTCGATGCGCCTGGCGCACGACCTCGTCGCTGGCGTGGTAGAGCTGCAGGCGGCCGCCGCCCTGGCGCTTGGCGATGTAGCAGGCGCTGTCGGCCTGCGCGAGCACGGCGTGGGCATCGCGCACGCCGGCGTCGATCATGCTGATGCCGATGCTCACGCCGACGGTATAGACGCGGGCGTCATGCTCGAAGCGGTAGTCGCCAATCAGCTGCGTGAGGTTGTCGGCCAGTTCGCGCGCCGCCGCGGCGTCGGCGTAGGGCAGCAGGATCGCGAACTCGTCGCCGCCCATCCGCGCCAGCATCGCCGTGGCGGGCAGTGCTCGCCGCAGCTGCAGCGCGATCTCGTAGATCATGCGGTCGCCGGCCGCATGACCGGCAATCTCGTTGATCAACTTGAACTGGTCGAGATCCAGATACAGCAGCGCGTGCTGCTCATCGGCGAGCCGTGCGGTGCTGAGCCGGTGCGCCAGCTCGGCCTGGAACTCGCGGCGGTTCGGCAGATCGGTGAGCAGGTCGTGGCTGGCCTGATGGATCAGCTGCTCCGATAGCCGGCGGATGCGCGACAGATCATGCAGCACGAACACGCAACCCAGTTCGTTACCGTGATCGCGCAAGCTGTTGCGCGTGATCTCGATCGGCCGCAGCTCGCCGCGCCGGGCGCGCAGGTACAGCAGCGGCGGCAGGAACGGCAGCGACTCGCCGGCCGGCGCCAGGCTGGGATCCACCAACGCAGCGCTGCCGTGCTCGCGGTGCAGGCGGACGACGGTGGCGAACGGCTGGCCGAGCAGGCTGTCGGCCTCGCCGGCATAGCCGAGCATCGCCGCTGCCGCTTCGTTGCAGAAGCTGATGCGGCCCAAATGGTCGCTGCGCAGCACGCCGTCGCTGATTGCCGCCAGCGTGACCTGCGCCAGCGCCTTCTCGGCCTTCAGTGCCTCCTCGTGGCGGCGGCGCTCGCGCATGTCCTGCACCAGCGTGACGAAGTACTGCGGATGGCCATGCTCGTCGCGGATCAGCGTGGTGTCGAGCTGGGCATCGATCAGCTCGCCGTTGCGGTGCCGATAGCGCTTGAAGCGGCGCGCGCTGCGGTGGCTGCCGCCCACCAGCTGGGCAATGACGCGGTGATCGCCGGCGATGTCGTCCGGATGCGTCAGCGCGCCGGGCTGCAGGCGCAACAGCTCGTCCTTGTCGTAGCCGAGCAGTTGGCAGAAGGCGTGATTGACGTCCAGCCATTGCCACTGTGTCGAGGTCAGCGACATGCCGATCGGCGCGTCCTCGAACAGCTGGCGGAAACGCGCCTCGCTGTTGCGCAAGGCCAGCTGCGCGAGCATGTGATGATGGATGTCGTGCTGCGTGCCGAGCATGCGCGCGGGGCTGCCATCGGCGGCGCGGGCGAACACGCGACCGCGCATCGCTACCCAGCGATAGCCGCCATCGGCGGCGCGGACGCGATGTGCGCTGGCGAACTCGGCGAGTTCGCCCCGCAGGTGTCGTTGCAAGGCGCTGTCGGCCTTGTTGCGATCGTCCGCATGCAACTGCTCGCGCCACTGCGTCTGGCTGCTGATCGCAGCGTAGCCCAGCGAGGCGAGATAGCGCGGCGAAAACCAGATGCGGCCGCCGGCCAGGTCCCAGTCCCACAGGCCCTGATCCTGGGAGTCGAGCGCCTCTTGCCAGGGGATCGTCGTGCGATCCTGCGCGGCGCCGGAACGCATCAGCCCAAACTCCTGCGCCCCAGGCGCAGGTTCAGCGGATGACGCACTCCGGGCATTTGCATCGCTTGGCCGTCTTGGCTCGTTGGGTTCCACGGGAACTGCCATCGAGCGCCGTCTGCTGCGGCCGATGCCGTTACAATGGCACTCGATCCGATGCATTTACCATGACCTCCGACAACAAGCAAAAAGGCGCGGTGCCGACTCCGGAGTCGGCCTACACGCACTTCGGTTACGAGCAGGTGCCGGTCGGTGAAAAACGCGCGCGGGTCGCCGGCGTGTTCACCTCGGTGGCCCACAAGTACGACCTGATGAACGACCTCATGTCGTTCGGCATCCATCGCGTCTGGAAGCGTTTCGCGATCGATCTCGCCGCCGTGCGGCCGGGCGAGCGTGTGCTCGACGTCGCCGGCGGCACCGGTGACCTGACGCGTGAGTTCGCCAAGGCGGCCGGGCCCAGGGGCCAGGTGATCCTGTCCGACATCAACGCGGCGATGCTCGGCGAAGGCCGCAAGCGCCTGATCGACCGCGGCATCGTCAACGTGCCCGCGGTGCAGGCCAATGCCGAGAAGCTGCCGTTCGCCGAGGGCAGCTTCGATTGCATCACCATCGCCTTCGGCCTGCGCAACGTCACCGACAAGGACGCGGCGCTGCGTTCGATGACGCGCTGCCTCAAGCCCGGCGGTCGCCTGCTGGTCGTCGAGTTCTCCAAGCCGCAGTCGCCGCTGCTCGGCAAGGCCTACGACGAATACTCGTTCCGCCTGCTGCCGCTGATGGGCAAGCTGGTGGCCGGTGATGCCGACTCCTATCGCTACCTCGCCGAGTCGATCCGCATGCATCCGGATCAGGAGACGCTCAAGGGCATGATGGAAGATGCCGGCCTGTCGCGCGTGCAGGTCTATAACCTGAGCGGCGGCATCGTCGCGGTGCACCGGGGTTTCCGCCTGGAATGAGCGCACCGCCGAGTCTGCTGTGCGCGGCGCTGGAAGTGGCGCTCAACCGCTATCTGGCACTGGAGCCGGCGGTCCTGGCCGACTGCGAGGCGCTGAGCGGCCGCCGCATCGCCTTGCGCACCGAGGCGCCGGACTGGCGCTTCGTCATCGAGTTTCATCGCGGCGGCGTACGGGTGTCGGGCGATACGGATGTCGACGCCGAGGTTGAGGTCGCTGGCAGCCTGGCGACGCTGATGCGCCTGGCCTGGACCGTACGGCGCCGTGATGCCGGCGTGCCGCAAGGCCTGCGGATCGACGGCGACGCTGAGTTGCTGCGCCGCTTCAACGGCCTGCTTGCCGACGTCGGCTTCGATGCCGAGGAGTTCGCCGCCCGCTTCGTCGGCGATGCCGCCGCGCACCGGCTCACCCAGGGTTTGCAGGGCCTGTTCGGCTGGGGCCGCAGGACCGCCGGCACGCTGGCGCTCGACACCGCCGAATACCTGCGCGAGGAAACCCGCGATCTGGCGCGCGCCGCCGATGTCGATGACTGGAGCGATGCGGTCGACACCCTGCGCGACGATGTCGAGCGCCTTGAAGCGCGGTTGCGCCGCCTCGAGGCGGCAGCGTCCGGAGACGCGGCGTGAATCCGTTCAGCCGCCTGCGCCGCATTGCGCAGATCCGCCGCGTCGCCCGCCGCTACGGGCTTTACGAATTCCTTGGCCGCAAGGTCCGCGCCGACAAGCGCCCGCGCGGTGAACGGCTGCGTCTGGCGCTTGAAGAACTCGGCCCCGTCTTCATCAAGTTCGGCCAGGCGCTGTCGACGCGGCCGGATCTGGTGCCGGCCGACATTGCCCAGGAGCTGGCGCGGCTGCAGGACCGCGTGCCGCCGTTCTCCAGCGCCGAGGCCAGGGCGATCATCGAGTCCGAGCTCGGGCGTCCGGTAACGGAGCTGTTCGCCGAGTTCGACGACACGCCGATGGCCTCGGCGTCGATCGCCCAGGTGCACGCGGCGCGTCTCAAGAGCGAGGACGGGCAGGGCCTGGCGGTCGTCGTCAAGGTGCTGCGCCCGGGCATCGAGGCGGTGATGAAGAGCGACATCGAGCTGCTGCACACGCTGGCGCGGCTCGCCGAACGCTTCTCGCCGGACGCGCGGCGGCTGCGTCCGCGCGACATCGTTGCCGAATACGAGCGCGTGCTGCTCGACGAGCTGGACCTGATGCGCGAGGGCGCCAACTGCGCGCAGTTGCGCCGCAACTGGCTGGGCTCGGAGCTGATCTATCACCCGCTGGTCTTCTGGGATTTCACGCGTACGCGCGTGCTGGTGATGGAGCGCATCTACGGTATCTCGATCCGCGAGCTGGACCAGCTGCGCGGGCTCGGTGTCGATTTCAAGGTGCTGTCCGAGCGTGGCGTGGAGATCTTTTTCAAGCAGACCTTCACGCACAATTTCTTCCACGCCGACATGCACCCCGGCAACATCTTCGTCGACGCCAGCAACCCGGCGCGGCCGAGTTATCTGGCGGTGGACTTCGGCATCGTCGGCAGCCTCACCGCCTCGGACCAGCGCTATCTGGCCGAGAACTTCTACGCGTTCTTCAATCGCGACTACAAGCGTGTCGCCGAACTGCACCTGGAGTCCGAGTGGGTGCCCGCCGGTACGCGGCTGGAGGACTTCGAGGGGGCGATCCGCACCATCTGCGAGCCGATCTTCCAGCGGCCGCTGAAGGAGATCTCGTTCGGCTTCTTCCTGCTGCGGCTGTTCCAGGTCGCGCGGCGCTTCAACTATCAGGTGCAGCCGCAGCTGGTGCTGCTGCAGAAGACACTGCTGCAGATCGAGGGCCTGGGCCGCCAGCTCAATCCGGATCTGGACCTGTGGAAGACGGCCAAGCCGATCATGGAGGACTGGATGCGCCAGCGCCTCGGCCCGGCGGCGACTTTCGAACGCATGCGCGCGCACGCGCCGTCTCTCGCCGAATCCTTGCCGGAACTGGCGCACCACGCCTTGCGCCAGCTGCGCCGCGGCGAGGGCCTGGGCCCCGGCCGCCGCGAACTCGATGCGCTGCGCGAGGAGATGCGTGAGTCGAACCAGCGCTCGCTGCGGATGAGCGCCGCGCTGGCGCTCGGCCTTGCCGCGCTGGCGCTGTGGTTCGGCCAGGCGCCGCCGCTGGCGCCGATCGTCGCGGCCGGCGCCGCGCTGCTGCTGGGCTGGCGCAGCCTGCGGCGCTGATTCGGCGCCCGCGGGCGAGCAGCAAAAAGGCCGGCACGTCCTGCGACGTGCCGGCCTTTTTCAATCGTCTCTAGCGGCGGCTCAGCGTCAGACCGCGCAGCAGGTTGAGCGCTTCGTACAGGCCGTAATCGCTTTCGGCCAGCGCCTGTGCGTCCTTGGCCTTCTTGCTGCGCTCGGCTTCGATCTTCTCGTGCTCTTCCTTGGTCTGCTTGTCGTCCTTGTTGACGAGGCTGCCCTTGAGATCGGCTTCCTTGATCGGATCGAACTCGACGGCTTCTTCACCCTCGGACTTGGCAATCTTCAGCGGGCGGATCGCCACGTCCGGCTCGATGCCCTCGGCCTGGATCGAGCGGCCGGACGGCGTGTAGTAACGCGCCGTCGTCATCTTGATCGCCGCCTCGTTGGTCAGCGGCAGGATGGTCTGTACCGAACCCTTGCCGAACGAGCGGCTGCCGACCACCAGCGCGCGCCTCTGGTCCTGCAGCGCGCCGGCGACGATTTCGGACGCGGAGGCCGAGCCGCCGTTGACCAGCACCACGATCGGCGCGCCGTTCAGCATATCGCCCGGCGTGGCGTCGAACTCGCGCTGCGCGTTGGCCTCGCGGCCCTTGATGGTGACGATCGGGCCCTTGTCGAGGAAGGCGTCGGAGACTTTGACCGCAGCGTCGAGCACGCCGCCCGGGTTGTTGCGCAGATCCAGCACCAGGCCCTTCAGGCCGCCCTTGGCGCCGGCGTCCTTCTGCAGCTTCTTGAACTCCTTGTCGAGCGTGCCGGCGGTCTCGGTGGTGAAGCTGGACACGCGCAGATAACCGAGGTTGTCGTCGAGCAGGCGGCCCCGCACGCTGGCCACCGAGATCGTCTCGCGCTTGAGGTCCATCACCTTCGGCGCCGCCTCGCCCTCGCGGACAATGGTCAGCTTCACCTTGGTGCCCGGTTCGCCGCGCATCTTGTCGACGGCATCGTTGAGCGACAGGCCCTTCACCGGCGTTTCGTCGATCTTGACGATCAGATCGCCCGGCTGCACTCCGGCCTTGGCGGCGGGCGTGTCGTCGATCGGCGAGACGACGCGGACGAAGCCGTTCTGCATCTGTACCTCGATGCCGAGCCCTCCGAACTTGCCGCTCGTCATCACGTTCATGTCCTGGAACTCGTCCTTGTCCAGATAGGCCGAGTGCGGGTCCAGCCCGCTCAACATGCCGCGCACGGCGTTCTCGATCAGCGTTTTGTCGTCGACCGGTTCGACGTAGTCCGCCTTCACCCGGTTGAGGATCTCGACGAAGGTCTGCAGGTCCTTGAAGCCGAGGTTGTCGGCCGGCTTGGCCTTGTCGGCCAGAACGCCCTGGGTCAGCGTCACGGAGGCGCCGATGAGGACGCCGGCGGCCAGCGCCAGCGGAACACGGTAGGTCAAAGGCATTGAATTAATTATGTGAAAGGGACGGCGGTAAGCCCAAGATAGCAACTGTGTGACTGTGCGGAAAGCGCGCGGTTCCATGCCGCGGCGCTACTTCGCCAGCCATTGGCGGGGATCGACGGCAGAAGTGCCCTTGCGGATTTCGAAATAGACGCCCGACTGCTCGTAGCCGCCGGTATCGCCGGCGGCGGCGATGCTCTGGCCGGCGCTGACCGGATCGCCGACCGCCGCATTGGCGCTCTGGCAATGGCCATACAGCGTGTAATAGCCGCTGTCGTGCTCGACCAGCACGATCAGGCCGTAGCGGTGCATCCAGCCGACGTAGACGACGCGGCCGCGCGCCACCGCGCGCACCGGGCTGCCGGCAGCGGCATCGATCCAGTGGCCGTTCCAGGTCAGCGGGCCGCCGGCCTTCTGCTCGCCGTAGCGCGCCAGCAGCTTGCCGCGCGCCGGCCACGGCAGCTTGCCCTTTTGCGCGCTGAAAGCCGATCCGCTCGGCGGCACCTCCGGCGGCAGCTTGCTGCGCGCGCGCGCCGCGGCTTCCTCCTCGGCGACGCGCCGCAGCGATTCGATCAGCTTGCGGATATCGCGCTCCTCGGCCTTGAGCTGGGCAAGGCTGCCCTTGTCGCTGGCGAGCTTGGTCTTGAGCTCGGTGACCATGCCGGCCCGCGTCTCGCGGCCTTTCTTGAGCGCTTCCAGCACTGCCTCCTGCTCGCTGCGCAGGCTCTCCAGCTCGGCTTGCTGCTGCTGCTGCTGGTCGGCCAGCCGCTGCAGCTCCTCGGCGCGGGTGCTGATCGAGTCGATCAGCTTGAGCTGCGCGCGCTGCAGGTAGTCGTAATAGGTCAGCATGCGGCCGAGCTGCTGGACGTCGTCGACGTTGAGGATCAGCTGCGTCTCGCCCTGGCGGCCCATCACATAGGCCGCGCGCAGCTGGCGCGCCAGCTCGCCGCGGCGGGCGTCGAGCGCGCGGCGCTCCTCGGCTTCGGCGTCCTGGGTTTCCTTGATCTTGCGCGACTGGGCGTCAATGCGGCGGCGCAGCGCCGCCAGCGACTGGCTGGCCTCGCTGACGCGGCGTTCGACCGCTTGCAGCTCCTTCTGCGCCGAGTCCTGTGCGGCCTGGTCGCGCTCCAGCTTCTGCTGCAGCTCGCCGATCTTGCCGCGCAGGCTGTCCAGGGCTTTCTCGTTCTGGCGAATCTTGTCGTCGGCGCCGAGGCTGGCGCCGGCTACCAGCAGCAGGCCGGCGACGGCGCTGGTCAGCGCCATCCGGCCCAGGCTGGCCGGACGGATGAGGGAGGGGCGGCGGAACATGCGATAATGCTAGCCGGTTTGCCTCGCATCGCGAGGCTTGTTTGCGATCAACTCCCGCTCGTCTCTTCCGGCTCCCGCATCCGATGGCCCAGTTTCTCGAATTCTTCAACAGCCACCCTGGTTTGTTCGCTGCGCTGGGCGCCCTGCTCGCGCTGTTCATCGCCAACGAGGTGATCGGTCATTTCACGGGCCACAAGCGCCTGTCGGCGCCGGAAGCGGTGCGGCTGATCAACGACCGCGATCCGCTGATCGTCGACGTGCGCTCGCTGCCGGATTTCAAGCGCGGCCATCTGCTCAATGCCTTCCACGCGCCGCTGGCCAAGTTCGACGAGTACATGGGACAGATCGCCAAGGACAAGGCACGTCCTGTGCTGGTGTATTGCGCGCTGGGCACCAGCAGCTCCGCGGCGGTGGACAAGCTGAAGAAGAGCGGTTTCGGCGAGGTCTATCCCTTGCGTGGCGGCATCAACGCCTGGCTCGGTGCCAACCTGCCTGTGACGACAAAATGAAACGCGTGGTGATGTACAGCACTCGGGTCTGCCCCTACTGCGTGATGGCCAAGCGGCTGCTGCAGAGCAAGGGCGTGACTTTCGAAGAAATCCGCGTCGACGAGGACGCCGCCCGGCGTGACGAGATGATGCGCTGCAGCGGCCGGCGCACCGTGCCGCAGATCTTCATCGGCGATACCCATGTAGGCGGCAGCGACGACTTGCATGCGCTCGAACGGGCCGGCAAGCTCGACGCCCTTCTGCAGGACTGATCTCCTTTTTCTGTCTTTTTTACCGACGACCATGACCGATACCGCCACCCCGGCCGCGCCTGCTGCCGCCACCGCCAGCAACGACACCGTGCAGCGCCAAGTGCTGCTGCAGAAGATCTACGTGAAGGACGCTTCGCTCGAAGTGCCGCAGGCGCCGCTGGTATTCACGCGGCAGTGGCAGCCGACGCTGGACGTGCAGGTCAACACCGAAGCCAAGCCGCTCGAAGGCGACTCGCTGCATGTGGTGCTGTCGGTCACCGTCACCGCCAAGCTGGGCGAGGACGTCGCCTTCCTGGTCGAGGCGCAGCAGGCCGGCATCTTCACGGTGCGCGGCTTCACTTCTGCGGAAGAAAAGCAGGCCGTCGCCGCCGCCTACTGTCCGAACCTGCTGTTCCCGTTTGCCCGCGAAACGGTGGCAGATCTGGTGCAGCGCGCCGGCTTCCCGCAGTTGCTGCTGCAGCCGATCAACTTCGACGCGCTCTACCTGGAGCACATGCAGCGCGCGCGCGCCCAGCAGGCCAGTGCGCAGCCGGCGGCAGCGCCGACCGTCAACTGACGATGCTCGCCTGATGCCGGCGCGACACGCGGGGCCTTGCGATGCATGAGCTCAGCGTGCTCGGCGCCGGCAGTTTCGGCACCGCGCTGGCGATCCATTTGGCACGGCGCGGCGCGCAGGTGCAGCTGTGGGGGCGCGACCCCGACCAACTCGCCGCCATGCAGTCGGCCCGCGAGAACGCGCGCTATCTGCCGGACTGCCCCTTTCCCAAGCCCCTGCAGGCGACCGCCGATCTGGCCGCGACGGTGTCCGCGGCTGCCGACCTGTTGATCGCCACGCCTTCGCATGCCCTGCGTGACACCCTGCGTGCCGTCGCGCCGCTGCTGCGGCCGGGGCAGGGTCTGGCCTGCGCCTGCAAGGGCCTGGAACCGCAGAGCGGCCGGCTCGTCCATGAGGTGATCGAGGACGAACTCGGTAGCGCCTATCCGCTGGCCATCATCTCCGGACCCACCTTTGCCCGCGAACTGGGCATGGGTCTGCCAACCGCGGTGACGATCGCCGCGCGCGAGCGCGCGTTTGCCGAGAAGTTCGTGCAGCGGCTTCATGGCGACGGCTTCCGGGCCTACTGGACCGATGACCTGGCCGGGGTCGGTATCGGCGGCGCCGCCAAGAACGTCATGGCGATCGCGGTCGGCATCGCCGATGGCCTGGGCCTGGGGGCCAACACCCGCGCGGCGATGATCACCCGCGGTCTCGCCGAGATCATGCGGCTGGCCACCGCGCTCGGCGGCCGCGCCGAAACGCTGATGGGGCTGGCCGGCATGGGCGACCTGGTGCTGACCTGCACCGACAACCAGTCGCGTAACCGGCGCCTGGGTCTGCTGCTGGCACAGGGCCGCAAGCCGGAGGAGGCCAGCGCCGAAATCCGCCAGGTCGTCGAAGGCGTCAAGGCGGCACCGGAAGTCCTGCGGCTGGCGCAGCGACATGGCGTCGACATGCCGATCACCGCCGCCGTCGATGCGGTGCTGCGCAGCCAGCTGACGCCGCTGGAAGCGGTGCAACTGCTGGCGGCGCGTCCGGCGCGTCCGGAACTCGACTA
>CAMLDZ010000051.1 GCA_946478985.1 uncultured Solimonas sp. | reverse complement strand
CTGCGCCAAAACCGTCTCCGTCACAGCGGCGGCCATAGCGTTAACAGGCCCTAGTGCACCGTGGCCGGCGATGATTCTTCATCGCCGCCGGCCGAGACTTCGGGATCGGCCGCCTCGGCTTCCGCCGATGCCGCGGCTTCGGCTGTGGATTCCGTGGCGCCCCCACTCTCGTGCAGCTGCTCGCCCAGCCGCGCCAGCGCCGCTTCGAGCTGCTGCGGGTCCTTGATCTCCGGCAACGACGGCAACTGGTCCAGCGTCTTCAGACCGAGATCGTCGAGCAGCTGGTGCGTGCTGCCGAACAGCGTCGGCCGGCCGGGCACTTCCTTGACGCCGACTTCGCGGATCCAGCCGCGCTCCAGCAGCGTGCGGATGATGTTGGGAGACGTGGCTACGCCGCGCACGTCCTCGATCTCGCCGCGCGTGATCGGCTGGCGGTAGCAGATCAGGGCCAGGGTTTCGAGCAGCGCGCGCGTCAACCGCGGCGGCTTCTCCTGATAGAGCCGGCCGATCCACTCCGCGTACTCGCTGCGCACCTGGATGCGCCAGCCGCTGGATACCTCGCAGACTTCTGCCGCACGCGGCGCCAGATCCTCTGCCAGACGCGCCAGCGCGTCGCGGATGTCCTTCTTGGTCACGCCCAGCTCGCGGCCGAGCATGCGATGCAGCTGTTCCATCGGCAGCGGCGTCTCCGACGCCAGCAGCAGCGCTTCAAGAATGCGCTCGAGCTGCGCGGTGCGCTCGTCGCTGGCGATCGCCAGCTCGGTCTGTTCTACCTGTTGTTCGGATTCGCTCACTGGCTTTCCTCTGGCGTCGCCTCGACCGCAGCCGGGCGCGGCTTTGCGCTCATCACGTGAATCGGCGCGAACGGGCCTTCCTGCTCGATATCGAGCATCGCCGAGCGGCTCAGCTCCAGAATCGCCAGGAAGCAGACCACGACGCC
This sequence comes from uncultured Solimonas sp., assembly GCA_946478985.1. Next base: position 20,639 of record CAMLDZ010000051.1, on the reverse strand, counting down.
GAGCCGGCCTTCCTCAGGGTCGACCAGCTCGGTCAGCTGTGTCGGCCCCAGCTTGATCCGCGACAGGATGTGCGACATGCGCTCGCGCACCGACAGCGGCTCGCGCGAGATCTCGTGATGCTTGAACAGCGCCACGCGCTCCATGATGTCGCGGAACGCCAGCACCAGCTCGCGGACGCCGGGCATCGGCAAGGCCTCGGATACCGGGATCACTTCCGGACGCGCCTGCGCGGCGTAGATGTCGCGGCCGACGCGCGGCAGCAGGTCGATCGCCTCGCCGGCCGACTTGAAGCGCTCGTACTCCTGCAGGCGCCGCACCAGCTCCATGCGCGGATCGCCCTGCTCCTCTGCATCTTCGGCCGGCGGCCGCGGCAGCAGGATGCGCGACTTGATCTCGGCCAGCAGCGCGGCCATCACCAGATAATCGGCGGCCAGCTCCAGCTTCATGTCGCGCATCAGCTCGATGTACTGAAGATACTGCTGCGTGATCTTCAGCACCGGGATGTCGAGGACGTTGAGATTCTGCTTGCGGATCAGGTACAGCAGCAGGTCGAGCGGACCCTCGAAGGCTTCGAGAAACACCTCCATCGCATCCGGCGGGATGTAGAGGTCCTCCGGCAGCTTGTCCAGCGCCTGGCCGTGGACGCGCGGCGCCTTCAGCGTTTCCGCTGTCGCTGCGTTTTCCGCAGCAGGCGCCTGTTCGACGGAATCGTTCATCCGTTCATTCCGGGATGAAGCCCAGCGCCTCGTGGACGCGCAGCAGCGTGCGGTCGGCAGTGGCGGACGCGGTCTGCGCACCGGCGCGCAGCACTTTGCGCAGGCCCTCGGTGTCGTCGCGGACGTCGCGGTATTTCTGCTGCACCGGCTCCAGGCAGGCGACGACGGCATCGGCGCAGGCCTGCTTGAACTTGCCGTAGCCCTGGCCGTTGTAGCGCTCCACGATGCTGTCGAAGGATTCGCCGGTGCAGGCCGAAAGGATCGACATCAGGTTGGAGACGCCGGGTTTCTCGGCGAGGTCGTAGCGGATCTCGTTGCCCAGATCGGTGACGGCGCGCTTGATCTTGCGGGTGATGGTGTCGATCGGATCGAGCAGGTAGATCGCGTTGGTTTCCGCCTCGTCCGACTTGCTCATCTTCTTGGTCGGCTCCTGCAGGCTCATGATGCGCGCGCCGACCGGCGGGATCATCGGCTCCGGCACCGTGAAGACCGGGCCGTAGATGTTGTTGAAGCGCGTCGCCACGTCGCGCGTCAGTTCCAGATGCTGCTTCTGGTCGTCGCCGACCGGCACCTGTTTGGCCTGATAGAGCAGGATGTCCGCCGCCATCAGCACCGGGTAGCCGAACAGGCCGGCATTGATGTTGTCCGCGTGCTTGGCGCTCTTGTCCTTGAACTGCGTCATGCGGTTCAACTCGCCCATCTGCGTGTAGCAGTTGAGGATCCAGCCCAGGCGCGCGTGCGCCGGCACATGGCTCTGCACGAACAGCGTGTTCTGCGCCGGATCCAGCCCGCAGGCGATGTACAGCGCGAGAAACTCGTAGCAGCGCTCGCGCAGGATTTTGGGATCCTGGCGCACGGTGATCGCGTGCAGGTCGACCAGCATGTAGTAGCAGTCGAACTGCTGGTTGAGCTGGACCCAGTTCTTCAGCGCGCCGAGATAGTTGCCGAGCGTCAGGCGGCCCGAGGGCTGGATGCCGGACAGCACGACCGGCTTGGAGGCAGTTGCGTTCACGTGGACGGAAGCAGAGGTGAGCCGGCGCCGAGGCCGAGCAGGGAAAACAGGGTGTATTCCGACATCGCCAGCGGGAAGTACATGATCTTGCCGAGAATGCCGGTGGCCATCAGCACCACCAGGATGATCAGGCCGTAGGGCTCGATCTTCGAATACGAATACGCCAGCCGCGGCGGCAGCAGGCCGGCGACGACGCGACCGCCGTCGAGCGGTGGCAGCGGCAGCAGGTTGAGCACCATCAGCACCAGGTTGATGGTGATGCCGGCCACCGCCATGTAGCGCAGGCCCATCCAGATGCCTTCGCCACCGCCGTCAACGCCGATCGCCAATTTCAGCAGCAGACCCCAGGCCAGCGCCATGGCGCCGCTGGCGGCCGGGCCGGCAGCGGCGACGATCGCCATGTCGCGACGCGGATTGCGCAGGTTGCGGTAGTCGACCGGCACCGGCTTGGCCCAGCCGAACAGGAAGCCGCCGAGCAGCAGCAGCAACCCCGGCACCAGCAGCGTGCCGACCGGATCGATGTGCTTGAGCGGGTTGAGACTCAGGCGCCCCTGCATCTGCGCGGTGCGGTCGCCGAAGAAGCGCGCGGTATAGCCGTGCGCCGCCTCGTGAACGGTGATGGCGAAAATGACCGGGAGCGCCCAGATGGCGATCTTCTGGACGAGACTGAAATCGGCTGGCATGCGGCGATTATAGGGAGTTCGCCGCGCCGCCATGGCGACGGTTCATGGCGCCTGATGGATGCGCAGCAGATCGGCGGCGGCGCGGGCCAGGCGCCGGAGGTCGTCGCGAGCCTGCCCGCCGCGCGCACGCAGACCCAGGCTGTGCAGGCTGGCGCCCAGCAGCATCGCGGTGCCGGCCGCATCAAGGCTGGCGGCCAGTTCGCCGGTCGCCTGCGCCTCGCGCAGGAAGCGCTCGAAGAACGCGTCGGTCGCCGTCAGCGATTGTGCCAGCAGGCCGCGGATCTCGGCATTGCCCGGCGCCTCGGTGACCGTGGTGCAGAACACCGCACAGCCGAGACCGCCGGCCGGATCGGCGGTGTAGAGCGTCGCCATCATCGTCAGGCAGCGCTCGACCACGTCTGCCGCCCGCTCGCCGGGCTGGCGCGCACCGAACAGCGTCTCGCCGATGCGGTCGGAGATGTCGGCCACGAAATGCCCCATCGCCTGCAGGTACAGCGCCTGCTTGTCGCCAAAGCCGGCGTACAGGCTCGGCCGCTGGACGCCGGTAGCGGCGACCAGGTCGTCGAGCGAGGTCGCGGCGAAGCCCTTGCGCCAGAACACTTCCAGCGCGCGCTCCAGCACCGCGTCGCGCTCGTAGGCGCGCGGGCGGCCGCGCTGCTTGGCGACAGGCTCCGTCATCAAAGAACTCTCACGTTGGTAATTTTATGCAAATCAGTATAAAAATATCCGCCACCATCGCGGAGGAGACCTGCAACATGCAACAGACCCATTTCTACGTCGGCGGCGAATGGATTGCGCCGGCGACGGATCGGCAGTTCACCATCATCTGCGCGGCGACGGAAGAGCCCCTCGCCCAGGTTCCGGAAGGCAGCGAAGCCGACATGGACCGCGCGGTAGCCGCCGCTCGCGCCGCCTTCGATCAATCCGGCTGGCCGCAGTGGCCGGCGGCCGAGCGCGCCGCGGTGATGCTGCGCTTCGCCGACGCTCTGGAAAAGCGCGCCGCCGAGATGGCGCGCTTGATCAGCCAGCAGAACGGCATGCCGCTGTTCTACAGCGAGAACTTCGAGGCCGGCTTTTCGCTGGGGCTGCTGCGTTACTACGCCAGCCTGGCGACGCAGCTCGACACCGTTGATCGCCGCACCGCCGCGCCCTTCGACACCTTGGTGCGGCGTGAGGCGCTTGGCGTGGTCGCGGCGATCGTGCCATGGAATTTTCCGGCTGCACTGGCCTTCAGCAAGATCGCGCCGGCGATGCTGGCCGGCTGCACGCTGGTCATCAAACCCTCGCCGACGACGGTGCTGGACAGCTACGTGCTGGCACAAGCCGCGAACGACGCGCAGGTGCCGGCCGGCGTGCTCAACTGGGTTGCCGCCGACCGCGCCGTCGGCGCGTACCTGGTCGCCCATCCCGGTGTCGACAAGGTGGCGTTCACCGGCTCGACCGCCGCCGGCCGCGCGATCGCCAAGGTCTGCGGCGAACTGCTGCGGCCGGTGACGCTGGAGCTGGGCGGCAAGTCTGCGGCGATCATCCTCGACGACGCCGATCTGACGCAGGTGATGCAGGGCCTGCAGCTGGCCTCGTTCTTCAACAACGGCCAGGCCTGCATCGCCGGCACGCGCGTGCTGGCACCGCGCAAGCGCTACCGGGAAACCGTCGATGCACTGGCGGCGATGGCCGAGTCGCTGCTTGTCGGCGACCCGCTGGACCGCGGCGTGCAGGTCGGCCCGATGGCCTCGTCGGTGCAGCGTGAGCGCGTCGAACGCTACATCGGCATCGGCAAGACCGAGGCACGGCTGGTTGCCGGCGGCGGCCGGCCGAAACAGGATCGCGGCTGGTTCGTGCAGCCCACGGTGTTCGCCGACGTGCACAACGATGCGGTCATCGCCCGCGAGGAGATCTTCGGCCCGGTGCTGGCGGTGATTCCCTATGAGGACGATGCCGACGCAGTGCGCATCGCCAACGACTCGCGCTATGGCCTCGGCGGCTCGGTGTGGACCGCGGACCGCGAGCGCGGCATCGACGTCGCGCAGCGGGTCAAGACCGGCAGCATCGGCGTCAATGGCTACAACATCGCCATCGGCGCGCCGTTCGGCGGCGTCAAGGACAGCGGTCTCGGCCGCGAGCTGGGCCCGGAAGCGGTCAACAGCTACCTGCAGTACAAGTCGATCTATCTGAGCTGAAGGACCGCGCGCGGAGGTGGGTCCGGCGCGCCGCGCCGGGCTCAGCTCAGTGCAGCGGCCACGGCCCTTTGCCCGCGCGCAGCAGCCGCGGTTCTTCCTCGCTCAGGTCGAGCACCGTGGTCGGCTGCATGCCGCAGACGCCGCCATCGATGACGATGTCGACCGCGCGATCCAGCTGTGCACGGAAATCCTCCGGCGTGTGCACGGGCTCCTGCTCGCCCGGGAACTGCAGCGTGCAGGAGATCAGCGGCTCGTTCAGCGTTTCCAGCAGGGCCTGCGCGACCGTGTGTTCCGGTACGCGAATGCCGATGGTCTTGCGCTTTTCGTGCGCGATGCGCTTGGGCAGTTCCTTGGTCGCCGCCAGCACGAAGGTATACGGCCCCGGCGTCAGGCTCTTGAGGAGCCGGAACTGGCGATTGTCGACGCGCGCGTAGGTGGCGATCTCCGAGAGGTCGCGGCAGACCAGCGTGAACTGGTGATGTTTGTCGAAATCACGAATCCGCCGCAGGCGCTCGGCCGCCTCGCGATCGTCGAGATGGCAGCCGAGGGCATAGCAGGAGTCAGTCGGATAGGCGATCACCGCCCCATCGCGTATTTTTTGCGCAACCTGCCCGAGCAGCCGCTTCTGCGGGTTCTGCGGATGCAGTTCGATCCACTCTGCCATCTTCAGAGATCAACCAGCTGCAATTGCTCGTAGCTGCGCTGCAGCCAGACCTTCAGGCGCTGGCGCTCCAGCAGGCCCAGGCCACCGGCGGCCTTGTCGCCCGCCTGCGTCGCCGCCCAGAAGCTGCTGCTGTAGGCGTCGATGCGCGCCATCGTCGAATCCGGCAGATGGCGGATCGAAATCACCTTGGCGCCGAGCGCCTCGGCGCGCTCGCGCAGGCGCGAGCGGCGCAGGATCTCGAAATCGTCACCGCGGACTTCGTTGAGGACCAGCACCAGCGGCAGCCGGGTGCCGAAGCGATCGAGCAACTGCGCGAGCAGGTCGACGGAATCCTTGCCGGTGTCCATCACGTGCCAGTAATGCATCTTGATGCCGAGTTCCTCGGCCAGATCGGTCAGCGCCGAATCGTCGATCCATTTCGCGAGCAGGCCGTAGGTCTGTGCTGCCAGATCGACCACGATGCGCTTGTCCGGGGCCGCGGCGGCGGCTTCGGCGATGCTGTCCAGGCTCTCGTAACGGTCGATCGCGACCGGCGCCGCGTAGGCGGCGTAGAAGCGCAGCAGCGCGCCATGCGAGCGATCGCTATCGAAGCCGGTGAAGTCGATCATGTGATCGATGAAGTACTGCGCGAGCAGGCGGGCAAGCAGCGACTTGCCGACTCCGCCTTTCTCGCCGCCGATGAAATGTAGATGTGCCATCTGAATGCGGTCTCGCAACAGGGAGTGGAAGGAGCGGCCATCCCGAGGTTGGCGAAGCGCGCGGCCGCTAGCATAACCCGCCCGCCGCCCGCAGCCGCGAATGCCGGGCGATACAATGCTTGGCCATGAATGCCTTTCTCGATTTCCTTCCCGCCCTGATTTTCATCGGCGCGTGGAAGCTGTATGACATCTACACCGCCACGGCGGCCCTGATCGCGGCGATGTTCGCGCTGGTGCTCTGGTACCGGCTGCGCGAAAACCGCTGGCACAAGGCGCATCTGGTCACCGCCATCGTCGCGCTGGTACTCGGTGGCCTGACGCTGTACGTGCACGACGCCGCCTTCATCAAGTACAAGCCCACCGCCGTCTACGGCATTTTCGCCCTGGCACTGCTGGCCAGCCACGTGATCGGCGACAAGGTGCTGCTGGCGCGGTTGCCGCAGAAGACGGTGGCGCTGCCGGAGGCGGTCTGGCGCAAGGTCAATTTCGCCTGGGCGCTGTTTTTCATTGGCTGCGCGCTGCTCAACCTCTATGTCGCCTTCAATTTTTCTGAGGCGACCTGGATCAAGGTCAAGACCTTCGGCTTCACTGCGCTGATGTTCGTGTTCCTGATCGCCCACCTGCCCTTCCTCGGCAAATACCTGCCGCAGGACGCCGACGTCGGCAAGGCACCCTGATGCTCTACGCCATCCTCGGCCACGACGCGCCGGATAGCCTGGCCGCCCGGCGCGCCAACCGCCCGGCGCATCTGGAACGCCTGCAGGCGCTGCAGATGCAGGGCCGGCTGGTGCTCGCCGGTCCACGGCCGCGTGTCGATGCCGCCGATCCGGGCGAGGCCGGCTTCTCGGGCAGCCTGGTGATCGCCGAATTCGCGAGCCTGAGCGAGGCCCGCGCCTGGGCCGACGCCGATCCATACGTCGCCGCAGGCGTCTATGTGTCGATCGACGTCTACCCGTTCGTGCAGGCACTGCCCAAGTGAGCGCCCAGCGCATCGCCCTGATCCAGGAGCGCTTGCAGACCGCGTTCGCGCCGCAGCAGCTGGATATCCGCGACGACAGTCATCTGCATGCCGGTCACGCCGGTGCGCGCAGCGGTCGCGGTCACTTCAGCGTGACGATCGTCGCCGACGCCTTTACCGGCCAGTCCTTGCTGGCGCGGCATCGCGCCGTATACGCGGCGCTCGGCACCCTGATGGACTCCGACATCCACGCGCTGGCGATCAGCGCGCGGACGCCGGAGGAAGCCGGCACCGGCTAGGGCCTGTTAGCGCTAGTCGGCGCTGAAGGCGTCGTCGGCGACCCAGCCGCTGTAGCGCTCGTACTGCACGAACCACCAGCGGCCCTCGACGTTGTCCTTGTGCTCGTCGGTCGTGACGACGGTGCCGGCGGGCAGCGTGGCCAGCGTGGCGCTGCCCTGGCGCGGCTGCGACTTCAGCGCGGCGTCGACGACGATGCGCTCGCTGACGGCGGACGAGGCGGCCGGCGCTGGCGGTGCCGGCTCATAGCTTCCACGCGCCGGCGGCGGATAGCTCGACGGCTGTGGATACGCGGTCCGCCGCTGACGCGGCGGCGGCGGGCGACGCACGGTGGGAAACTCGAAGATCAGGCCGGCGCCGAGAATGCTGATGTCCTCGTCGTCGCCGAAGTCATTGACGCGAAACAGAGCCTGGTACTCCAGCCGCAGGCCGACCCAGTCATTGAATTTCCAGTTGAAGCCGATGCCGAGGCCGCCACCGCTGGCCGATTCGGTATCGCTGCCCAGCGGGTCCTGCACCTTGGTGTCGCCGCCGTAGTAGTCGCCGCGCAGCCAGACGCCGGAGCCCTCGCGCGTCAGCGGCAGGAACAGGCCGGCGCCGAGCGTGTAGCCGCGAAAGCGCAGCGAGGTGTCTTCGAGCACGTAGTAGTCGGGATCTATATCGGCCTTGCCGGTATCCAGATAACTGGCCTCGACGAACAGCGGCAGCGGGTCGAAGCGGAATCCGAAGAAAGCCTTGCCGCCGGCCGAGCTCTCGACATTGTCATAGTCCGGCCGGTCGACATAAAGCGCCGAACCGCCGCCATAGAAACCCTCGGCCGCAGCCACGGCCGGAGCCAAGCCGCAGATCAGGCACGCAGCCCATTGCACGATCTTCATCGGGAACTCCTCGTCTCTCGCCTCGTTGCCGGCCGGCATGGCCGTGCAGCGGCGATGCTAGCCGGTTCGACCGAATGGCCGCTGTACAGGTTCAGCGAAATTCAGCAGCGAAATTCAGCGATGAATGGCGAGCAGCCGGTAGAAGGCGACCTTGGCGCCGTCGGCACTGCTGCTGCCGGATTCCGGGATGTAGGCTCCGGCCTTGAAGTAGTGCCCGACGCCGGACCAGGCCGTGCCGATGGTGTAGTCGAGCGTCTGACCGTTGACCTCGACATGCAGCACGCCGGCCTTGACGGCAATGCGGTAGTCGAAGCGCTGGCCAAGGGTGATGCCTTTGATCAGCGTCTGTCGCAGGCGCTGGCCGGCCGTCGCAGTGGGTGAAGGATAGATCACCGCCTCCACGCTGCCGCTGCCGGCGCTGGCGGAATAGATGTATTGCAGCATGAGCAGCGGCAAGGGGCTCTTGTAGCCATGCACCTGACCGATCGTCACCCGCCCCGTCGATGGCGGTACCTGCTGCACGGCGCAGCGCGCCCGCAATTCGGCGTCCTGCCAGCTCGACCAGTTCACCGCGGCATTGCCAGGCTCCATCATCTCCCGCAATTCCGAACGCGGATATGAAGAGCTGCCGCTGATGGCGCCGTTGACCGGCACCCAGAAGGTCAGCGCATCATCGGCCGCCTTGTAGAACCAGGTCGACTCGTAAGGCGGAGCGGCCGTGAGCTGCGCCGCGCTGATCGTCGTCGCGGTGCCGTACGTCGAGCCATTGCTGTCGGCGGGCACCGTCACGCGCCAGTGGCGCAGATCGATCGCCTCCGCTATCTCGGCCTCCGGTTCCGGCGTCGGGGCCGGCTCCGTCGGCGCGGGGGCCACCGGCCCTGGCGTTTCACCGGCACCTGGCGTCACGACTGGAGCGCTCTGGCCTCCACCGCCGCCACAAGCAGCTACCAGCAGCGTTGCCGCCAGCAGCGCCAGTGAGGCTCTCAGCGGACGAGAGGATCTGGCGGACATCGACTCGTCGTTACGGCACAAAGGCATCTCGACCTCGGGTATGGCGGGCACGCCGCAATCAGGCAAAAGGCCTGAAGCGCCGTGCACGATAGCCGAGCTCTGAAGCCTGCGGCGCGCCACTGCGACCAGCGCGGCAAAAAAGGAGGTTCGCCGGCATCGCCGGTCGGCTGACGCCGACAGCGGCGTCAGTCGAGGCTGATCGCGGTGCCGTGCATGCTTGCATCCTGCACGCCGCCGCTGGTCGCGACGGTACCGCGCAAACGCACATCCTGCTGCGGAAACGGCAGCTCGATACCTTCGCGACGAAAGGTCTCGAGGATGGAGAAGCGCAGATCGCTGGCGATACCGCCCTTGGCGTCGGCCGACAGGATCTGCGCCTGCAATTCGAAATCCAGCGTGCTGCTGCCGAAGCTGGTGAGCGAGACCCCGGGGCCCGGCAGGCCGGCAATTTGCCCGGCGCGAATCACCCCCGGATGCGCATTGGCGATCTCGAGCAGCAGCTCGCAGACGCGACGCGGATCACTGTCGTAGGCGACGCCGATCGTCAGCGTCACACGGCCCTGCCGGCTGCGCAGATTGCGGTTTCGCAAATGCGACGACAGCAACACGGAGTTCGGCACGATCACCGTATCCCGGTCGCCCGTCTCGATTTCCGTAGCGCGAATCCGCATCTTGCGAACGATACCTTCCGTCGCGCCGACGTAGATGTAATCACCGGTGCGCACCGGTCGCTCGAACAGCAGGATCAGGCCGGAAACAAAATTGTTGACGATGTTCTGCAGGCCGAAGCCGATACCCACCGACAGCGCGCCGGCGACGATCGCCAGCTTGCTCAGATCCAGCCCCGCGTAGGACAGGCCGATCACCGCGGCGATGACGAAAGTCACCTGCCCGAACACCGTTGCCACGGCGTCGCGCGTGCTCGGCTCGACGTTGGCGCTGACCAGCCATTGGAATTCGAGCTTGCGCTTGAGCCAGCGTGTGGCGGTGTACAGCACCGCGAACAGGACGATGCCGATCAGCAGCTTGCCGAGCACGACACGGACGCCGCCGATGACGACGCCATGTGAATACAGGGCGCGCGCCAGATGCTCGCCTTCGTCGTGCAGCCCCCAGGCGTGCAGCAGCAGGTAAGCCAGTAGCGGCCAGGCCAGCAGATGCACGGTGACGACCAGCCACGACAGCTCGCCGATGCGCTTGCCGTCGGCAACGCCGAGCCAGTTGCGCAGGCGCTGCTGCCAGCGGTAACGACCGACGTTGAGGGTGCAAGACAGCCCATGCGTGGCGATCACCAGCAGCAAGGTTCCCGCAACGAGCATCACCGAGGTCGGCAAGGGATGCGCGGAGGCCCAGGCCAGCAGACTGCCCAGGTAAGCGCTCATGTCGCGGCATCCTCATCACCCAGCAGTTTCAGCAGGCCGGCGTAATCGAGCACCGGCACGCCAAGCTTCTCGGCCTTGGCGAGCTTGGAGCCGGCCTCGTCGCCGGCGATGACGTAATCGGTTTTCTTCGACACCGAGCCGCTGACGCGGCCACCGGCCGCCTCGATTCTGGCCTGCGCCGCATCGCGGCTGATCGGCAGGCTGCCGGTCAGCACGAAGGTGGTGCCGGCGAGCGGAGCGTCGCCGGCTGCGGCCAGCTCGCGCAGCTGCGTCCAGTGCATGCCGAAATCGCGCAGCTGCTGCTCCAGCGCGAGCAGCTCGCGGCGCGCGGTGCTGTCGGCAAAATGCGCCTGCAGCGCCGCCACGGTGCGCTCGTCGACGACGCCCTGCAGCGTCACGGCGTCGTCGATCTGCGCCAGCAGTTCGGCGACGGACGCCGGGCCGCTGCCGAGCTTCTCGGCCCGCCCGGGCCCGAGGCCGCGGATGCCCTGCGCCATCAGCAGCGCCGCCAGCGTCGCCTTGCCTGCCAGCTCGGCGGACACCGGATGTTCGTCGTCCACCGTGACATGCCGCAGCAGCGCGGTGACCGCGCGGGCGTTGTGCTCGTCGCTGAAGAAGTTGCGGATCTCCAGCGCCGCCGTGGAGCCGATGCCCTCGATCAGGCTCAGCAGTTCCGGTCGCGCCGTCTGCACGCGCGCGAAGCTGCCGAGGTGCCGCGCCAGATCCTTGGCGGTGGTCTCGCCGACCGAGGGAATGCCCAGGGCGTAAATGAGTCGATGCAAGGCCAGGCGCCTGCGCGCCGCGATCGCGTCGATGATCTTGGCCGGCGCCAGCTCCGCCGACTTGTACAGCTCGGCGATGTCGGCAAGCTTCAGTTCGAAGAGATCGGCCGGCGTCTTCAGCCGCTGGCGATCGACCAGCTCGCCGATCAGCGACTCGCCGACACCCTCGATGTCGGCAGCGCGGCGCGACACGAAATGCTGCAGCGCCTGCTTGAGCTGCGCGCGGCAGACCAGACGCCCGATGCAGCGATAGACCACGCCGTCCTCGTCACGCTCGACGCCAGAGCCACAGACGGGACAGGCAGTCGGCGCCAGCACCTCGCGGGCATCGGCCGGACGCTTGGCCAGGACCACTTCCTTGACCTCGGGGATCACGTCGCCGGCGCGACGCACGATCACGGTATCGCCGATGCGTACGTCCTTGCGCGCGACCTCGTCCATGTTGTGCAGCGTCGCATTGCTGACATTGGCGCCGCCGACGAACACCGTGCGCAAGCGGGCGGTCGGCGTCAGCGCGCCGGTGCGTCCCACCTGGAAGTCGACGTTTTCGAGCAGCGTCTCGGCCTCCTCGGCCGGAAACTTGTGCGCCACCGCCCAGCGCGGCGCGCGCGCCACCGAGCCCAGTTCCTCGCGGCCGGCCAGGCTGTCGAGCTTGTAGACGACACCGTCGATATCGAAGCCGAGCGAGGCGCGCCGCAGTTGCATGCGCCGGAAGTAGTCGAGACAGCCCTCGGCACCCTGCACGGTCTCGACCAGCGGTGACACCGGCAAGCCCCAGTCGCGCAGCTGCGCCAGCACCTGATGGTGCAAGGCCGGCGGCTTCCAGCCGTCGTGGAAGCCAAGGCCATAGGCGTAAAACGCCAGCGGCCGCTGCGCGGTGATCTTGGGATCGAGCTGGCGCAGGCTGCCGGCCGCGGCATTGCGCGGATTCACATACAGCTTGTCGCCGCGCGCCGCTGCGTCCTGGTTCATGCGCAGGAAGCCGGCATGTGGCAGATAGACCTCGCCGCGGATCTCGAGCTGCGGCGGCACGGCGCCACGCAGGCGCAGCGGAATGGCACGGATGGTCCGCAGGTTGTCGCTGATGTCCTCGCCGGTCTCGCCGTCGCCGCGCGTGGCGCCCTGCTCGAAGATGCCGTCGCGGTAGCTCAGCGACACGGCCAGTCCGTCGAGCTTGGGCTCGGCAACATAGTCGACGCGTTCGCGGCCGAGGCCTTCGCGGACGCGGCGATCGAACTCGCGCAGCTCTTCGTCGCCGAAGGCATTGTTCAGGGACTGCATCGGCAGGCGATGCCTGACCGGCGCGAACTCGGACAGGGCAGCGCCGCCGACACGCTGCGTCGGCGAGTCCGCCGTCAGCAGCTCCGGATACTGGGCCTCGAGGGCTTGCAGCTCGCGGAACAGACCGTCGTACTCGGCATCACTGATGCTCGGCGCATCGAGGACGTAGTAGCGGTGGTTGTGCTCGTGCAGCTGCTGCCGCAGCGCTGCGGCGCGCTGCCGCGATGTCTCAGGCGCGGCGCTCACGTCCGCTCATGACAGGCCATTGCGCTTGGCCCAGAGGTCAAGCTCGTTGGCGAGCACGCGCTGCGCGTCGTTGTCGAACGGCTGGCGGCTGGCGTCGTAGACCTCCGCACCCAGACGCTCGGCCAGCGCGCGCGTGGTGGCGATCATGTCCTGCAGCGCCAGCCGCGGCCGCGTCGGGCCGGGCAGCACCATGAACAGCGTCAAACCGGGTGTCGCCAGGGCACCGGCGTCGGCGGGATCCAGAGTGCCGGGCTTGATCAGGCTGGCCACCGAGAACACGGTCTGGCCATGATCGAGACGGTGATAGATTTTGCGCTCGCCGAATACCAGCCGCTGTTCGCCCAGCGCCTGGTGAAGCCGCTGCGGGTCGAGGTTCTGCCGGGCGGCGATCAGCAGGGTGACAATCTTCTGTTCGGCGGCCTTGGCGGGCATGTCGACGGTCGGATCCACGCGCAGGCTGGGCGCCTGCTGCGACGGCGTCTCTTCCGCCTCACCGAAACCGGGTTCGGAGCGACGCCGCGGCTTGCCCACGCCAAATTCGTCGAACTGGCCGCTGCCGCTGAACATCTCCATCTGGTCGGCAGCCGGCGCCTTGACGGTGCCGGGACGCGGCGCACCGCCGGTCGGCGACCAGTCCTTCGGCAAACGCTTCTCGCCACGGCTCATCACGTAGATCGCGATGACCGCGACCGCTCCCAACACCAGCAGCGCCCATTGCAACGCGCTCATGCCTTGCTCTCGGTTTGTGCGACAAGCTCGACCGCCTGCCCGATGTCCACGCTGACCAGGCGCGAGACGCCCGGCTCCTGCATGGTGACGCCGTGCAGCTGACTGGCCAGCTCCATCGTGATTTTGTTGTGCGTGATGATAATGAACTGCACGTTCTGCGACATCTCGCGGACCACTTCGCAGAAACGCGCGACGTTGGCATCGTCCAGCGGCGCGTCGACTTCGTCCATCAGGCAGAACGGTGCCGGATTGAGCTGGAACAACGCCAGCAGCAGCGCCGCCGCCGTCATCGCCTTCTCACCGCCCGACAGCAGGTGGATGGTCGAGTTGCGCTTGCCCGGCGGCCGCGCCATCACGCGCACGCCGGTATCCAGAAGATCGTCGCCAGTCAGTTCCAGATAGGCCTCGCCGCCGCCGAACAGCTTCGGGAAGCGATCGCGGAAGACCGTGTCGACCTTGTCGAAGGTCTGCTTGAACAGCTCCTTGGTTTCGGCGTCGATCTTGCGGATCGCCTCTTCCAGCGTCTCCAGCGCGCCGTGCAGGTCGGCGTGCTGCTCGGCCAGATAGGTTTCACGCGCGCGCGCTTCCTCCAGCTCCTGGATCGCCGCCAGATTGATCGCCCCGAGCCGCTCGATGCGGCGCAGCACCGTCGCCAGCTTCTCTTCCCAGTTGACCAGGGTCGCGTCGGCTTCGAGCCCTTCGAACAAGGCCTCGCGCTCGAAGCCGGTCTCGCGGATCTGCTCGTCCAGGCTCTCGCGGTGCGCGCGCAGGTTCTCGAACTCCAGTCGCGCCTGCTGCAGGCGCTCGACCGCGGCGTCCTTCTCCGCCTCTGCCGCACGCGCGGTGGCGATGGCGCGCTGCAACTGCGCGTCCAGCGATTCCGCCGCCTCGCGCAGCGCGCGCATGCCTTCGCGCGCGGCCGCGGCGAGCTCGCGCGCCTGCTCGACGCCAACCGCCTGATCCTCCAGCGGCGCGTCCAGCTCGGCGACCTTGCCCGCCTCTTCGGCAAAGCGTTCAGCCAGATTCTCGCGGCTGGCGGCGATGTCGCGGATCGACTGCTCCAGCGCGGCCTGGGCACTCTTGCGGCCGGCGAGCTGGACCTGCAGCTGACCGCGCACCTGCTGCGCCTGTTGCAGGGCCATCCGCGCGCGGCCGACCAGATCGCGCTTCTTCTGCAAGCTCTGCTGCATCTCGGCGCGGCGATTGCGCAGGTCCTGGGCGATCTGCTCAAGCGACAACAGCCGCGTCTTCGATTCGTCCAGCTCGATGGCCTGTTGCTCGCGCGCGTCGCGCAGCCCTTCGAGTTCGTCGCCCAGCGCGCGGGCTCGTGACTGCGCCTGCTCCAGTCGCACCGCCTGGGCCTGCCGGAAAGCCAGCTTCTGCGCCTGGCGATGGCGCAGCTGATCGAACTTGGACGACAGCTCGCGGCGCTCCTGCTCCATCGCGTGCGTGCGCCCGCGCAGCTCGCCCAGCACGCGCTCGCGCTCCAGCACCTGCGCCTGCTGCTCCTCGACCTGCACCTTGAGCTGCTTGAGCAGCTGGCTGCGCGCGATGACGCCGCTGCGGTCATCGCCGCGCTTGGGGTAACGCACCCAGTGGCGGCCACGCCAGACCCCATCGCTGGTGATGACTGACTCGCCGGCCGACAGGCCCGCGGCTTGTGCTTCGGCGTCCGCGGCGCTGGCTGCGATGCGGATGCCGGACAGCCAGTCGAGCACGGCCTGCGGTCCAGTGACTTTTGCGGCCAGGCCCGTACCACCCTGGCCGATGGTATCGCCAAGCACGACCGCCCCCGCCTTCGGCGACTGCTCGATCGCCGCCACGCGCTCAGCGAAGCGATCGACGATCGGCGCCTGCAGCAGGCCCTCGAGCACCTGCTCGACGGCTGCTTCCCAGCCGCTTTCGACCTGCAGCGCGCCGGCCAGACGCGGCGCCTCGGCTAGCTGGTGCGTACGCAACCACTGGTTCAATTCGGCGTCGTCCTGGCGCAGCGCCGCCTGCTGCAGCGTCTCCAGCGAGGCGACGCGGCCGCGTGCCGACTGCAGGCTCTGCCGCGTCTCATGCAGCGCGGTGTCGGCGGCGGTGCGCTCGTCACGCAGCACGCGCAAGCTCTCGTCCATGACCTGCAGTCGCTCTTCGGCGGCCTGCAACTCATCGGTCAGCACGCCGAGTTCGGCGTCGGCTTCGCTGAGACTGCTCTGGATCGGCGCCAGGTTCAGCGCATTGAATTCGCTCTCGAGGCGCTTGTAGCGCTCCTCGGCCTGGAAGCGTGCGCGCTCCAGCTGCTGGACGCGGACGCGCTCCGCCTCGGTCTGCGTCAGCGGCGTCTCGGCGTCCTGCACAAAACTGTCCCAGCGCCGCTGCTCGGCCTGCGCCTCGTCGTCGGCCTCGATCAGCGCCGACTGCGCCTCCGCCTCGCCGCCGTCGGCGGTCTCGACCTGATGCTCCAGCTCGGTGAGCAATCGCGCGGCTTCCTCCAGCCGCTGCCGCTCGCGCTGTTCGCGCGCCTCCAGCTCCTGCAGCTGACGCTGCAGCTGGTCGATCTCGCGAACCTTGAGCTGCTTGAGCTCGCGCGCGTGCTGCAGGCTTTGTTCCTGGCGCGCCAACTGCGCCTCGGCCTCAAAGACCTTGCTCTGCTCGTCCTGCAGCTTCTGGCTTTGCACACGCTGCTCGATTTCGACGGCGACGCGCGCATTGGCGGTGTCGCTGACCGCACGGCGTGCAGTCTCCAGCGTGGCTTCGAGTTCACCGATCGCCGTCTCGTGCCCGCGGCTCTGGTCCTCATAGTGGCGCACGCGCAGCGCCAGGATCTCGGCGCGCAGCTGCCGCTCCTGCACCTTGAAATCGCGGTACTTCTCGGCATTCGCCGCCTGCTTGGTCAGCACTTCGAGGCGCTGGCCGATCTCCGAACGCAGATCATTGAGACGCGCCAGATTCTCGCGCGTCTGCTTGATCCGCGACTCGGTTTCACGGCGGCGATCCTTGTACTTGGAAATGCCGGCGGCCTCTTCGAGCCAGTGCCGCAGTTCCTCCGGCTTGGCCTCGATCATCCGCGAGACCATGCCCTGCTCGATGATCGCGTACTGATTCTTGCCGCCCAGACCGGTGCCGAGGAACAGATCGGTGACGTCGCGCTTCAGGCACTTGCGGCCGTTGAGGTAGTACTGCGAGTTGCCATCGCGGGTCAGCTCGCGGCGGACCGCGACCTCCGCGTAAGCGGCAAATGGCCCGGTGATCTGGCCATCAGAGTTGTCGAACAGCAATTCCACCGACGCGCGGCCGACAGGCTTGCGCGTCTTGGAGCCGTTGAAGATCACGTCCTCGGCATCCGCCGAGCGCAGATTCTTCATGCTGGTCTCGCCCAGCACCCAGCGCACCGCGTCGATGATGTTGGACTTGCCGCAACCGTTGGGGCCGACCACGCCCGTGAGGTTCGACGGCAACGGCAGGTGGCTCGGGTCCACGAACGACTTGAACCCGGCGATTTTGATACCCGAAAGGCGCATGCTTCTTGTGGGTCTCGCCCCGTAGCATCAGGGGTTTTGGAGTTGTTTTGGCGGGCGCTAGTGTAAATTAAGCGCATGTTCGCGGCAGGGGTCGGGCCGCGACGACCCCTCAACGCCATCTCACCCACGGATCAGCCATGTCGAGCCGTCCCAGCAAGACGCTGGAAACTTTCCCCAACCCGGCGCCGCAGCGCGATTTCACCATCCGCATGCGCATCCCGGAATTCACCTGCCTGTGCCCGAAGACCGGTCAGCCCGATTTCGGCACGCTGTATCTGGAATACATCGCCGACAAGAAATGCGTCGAACTGAAGTCGCTCAAGCTTTATGTCTGGGCGTTCCGCGATGAAGGCTGCTTCCATGAGGCGGTGACCAACCAGATCGTCGACGATCTGGTCAAGGCGCTATCGCCGCGCTACCTGCGCCTGACGGCGGTGTTCAACGTCCGCGGCGGCATTTACACGCATGTGACGGCGGAACATCGCAAGAAGGGCTGGAAAGGTGCGCTGCCACCGCCTGCCTGGCACGTCGATCCCACCGGTGCCGGGCAGACGCCTGCCTGAGGCGGAAAGGCGCGCCGCCTCAGGCGGCGGCGCGCGCCAGCGGGTTCTGTTCGGCGGCCAGGATCTGCCGTAGCGTATCGATGGTGATCCACGGCGGACCGTCGAGATGGCCCTGCAAGACGTGCATCGGCGCGCCAGGTTCGCCCAGGCAGCTGACCACCAGCGCAGCCTCGGTGAAATCCTGCTCCAGCGTGTCGCGATTGATGGTGACGATCGCGGCGACGCCGGCCGCTGCCGCCGCTTCCAGTCCCATCTCCGAATCTTCCAGCGCAATGCACTCATGCGGCTGCAGGTTGAGGCGCTGCATTGCCAACTGATACAGATCCGGCGCCGGCTTCTTGCGCAGGACCTCCTCGCCGCTTGAGATCACCTCGACCTCGGCTGCGAGTTCGGGCCCCATGCTGTAGCGCAGGACCGGGCGCAAGGTTTTCAGACTGGCATTGGTGACGATGGCAAGCCGGACTCCGGAGGCCCGCGCCTCGCGCATGATGCGGGCGATACCGGGCCGCAGCGGCACACGGCCATTGCGCATGTAGCGCTTGAAGTAGTGCGACTTGAGCGCATGAACCTTGGCGACCCAGGCATCAACGTTCTGCTGCGCTTCGATGGCCTGCTCGCCGAGTTCCGGCTGATATTTCTGCAGGTAGTACCGGAGTCGCTCACGCCCGCCCGGCTGCCTGAGCAGCTTGCGGTAGAGCTTGGGGCCCCATCGGAATGGCAAACCGAGACTGCGGAATGCGCGGTTGTAGGCGGGCCGATGCCCGAGCGCCTCGGTGTCGGCCAAGGTGCCATCGACGTCGAACAGAACAGCTTTCAGGCTCATCTCGGAACGTCCCCGCCGCTCCGGAGCCTCTGTATCCGCAAGGATACCCCTACAGTACTCATGCCCTGATGTTCAAATAGTTACAACTTGAATTTAATGTAGCACGCCGTCGCATCCATGCGACGCCTCCCCAGGCAGCAAATGCTGCGCCATGTCGCATTTTCTGATGAACGGTATCTCTGCCTACCGGGGCCGCTTCGCCCCGACGCCCAGCGGCCCGCTGCATCTGGGTTCGCTGCTGACCGCCTTGGCCAGCTATCTTGACGCGCGGCATCACGCGGGCCGCTGGCTGCTACGCATCGATGATCTGGATCGCGAGCGTTGTTCGCCACAGGCAACGGCAAGCATCCTGCGGCAACTCGAAAGCCACGGGCTGCTGTGGGACGAGCGCCCTCGCCATCAGTCGCAGCACGGCGACGAATATGCGGCGGCCCTGCAGCAACTGCAGCGACAAGAACTCCTGTTCGCCTGCCGCTGCACGCGAGCGATGCTGTCGCAACAAAGCCTGGCCGGCCCGGACGGTCCCGTCTATGCCGGCAGCTGCCGTGACGCCCACTGGTCTTTCGAGGACGCCGCGCTGCGTTTCCGCGTCGACGAAGGCTGGGAAACGTTCGATGATCGCCTGCAAGGTGCTGTGCGGCGAAGCCGTGCGACCGAGATTGGCGACTTCGTGGTCTGGCGCCGCGATGGCAGCGCTGGCTATCACCTCGCCTGCGCGGTTGACGAGGGGATTCAGGCGATCAGCGATGTCGTGCGGGGCGCCGATCTGGTCAGTTCCACGCTGTGCCAGCAAATCCTGATGCGGCATCTGAATCTACCGTCGCCGCGGTACACACACCTGCCGCTGCTGCTCGACCATCAAGGCCGCAAGCTGTCCAAGCAAAATCACGCCCCCGCGCTGGACAACGCGCAGGCCAGCGAAAATCTGCTGAGCTGCTTGCGCCTGCTGCACCATGCGCCGCCGACAGAGTTGTGGGGCGCCGCACCCGATACATTGCTGCAATGGGCGATTCCGCGCTGGGACCCGTCACGGCTGCCCGGTGGAGCCGGGGTCATGCTTCTGGCATGATGCTTTGCAGCAAAGCAGACGATAACTACATTCCCATGGCTGAGCTTCGCGTCATCAAGAAGTACCCCAACCGGCGGTTGTACGACACGCACATCAGTCGTTACATCACGCTGGAGGAGATCCGGCAGCTGGTGCTGCAGGACGTCAAGTTCCGCGTCGAGGACAAGCGCAGTCACGAGGACATCACTCGCAGCATTCTGCTGCAGGTCATCGCTGAGCAAGAGGAAGGCGGCGATCCGATCTTCACCTCCGAGTTGCTGGAGTTCATCATCCGCTACTACGGCGACCCGATGCAGAACAGCATCGGTCGTTATCTGGAGCTGTCTGCGCGGCTGTTCCAGGAGCAGCAGGATCATTTCACCGATCAGCTGCGCGGCATGCTCGGTCAGGCGCAGCAGCCGCTGACCGTATTGCGCGAGATGGCCGATCGGCAGGTGCCGATCTGGCGCTCGATTCGCAAAGAGTTTCTTCATAACCTGCAGAGCCGGACGCGCGCGAAGAAACGCCGCGGCGGCCGCGAAGAGGGCGAGCCTGAGAAGTCCGACCCCCTGCCTTGAGCCCTGCTCCGAATCGGCGCCTGATGTTGCATCGCAACATCGCAAGCTCATAAAAAAACTCGGTGCCGTCGGCGGCCGAGTTTAGTTTCATTCTGCGGTGCAGGCCCTGATGGGCCTTCTACCATCCCCACCCTCGTCTGGAGGGCCTCTTGTTAGGCGCATCGCGCCGGTACTGCTGCGGGGCCGCGTTTACGCTGATCTCCCGAGTGCCGCTCTCCTCCAGAAAAGGCCACGGCGCCAAAGCGCCGTGCCCGTTACCAGATCAACGCCGAATTGCTGCCGCCGATTTTTAAGCAGGCACTGCAGCATTGCAAGCTTTTTGTGCGCGGCGCTCGCCTACTCGGCAGCCCCGACATCGCCGGCCTTCATCGACAGACGAATCTTGCCGTCGCGACTGACTTCCAGGACCTTGACGCGAACTGTCTGGCCTTCCTTGACGACGTCTTCGACCCTCTCGACGCGCTTGTCGGCGAGCTGCGAGATGTGCACCAGACCATCCTTGCCCGGAGCGATCGTCACGAACGCGCCGAAGTCCATGATCTTGGCAACCTTGCCTTCGTAGATCGTGCCGACTTCGACATCGCGGGTCAGCGTGTTGATGCG
>CAMLDZ010000050.1 GCA_946478985.1 uncultured Solimonas sp. | reverse complement strand
TTAAGTACACGGCGCTCCTCGCGCCTTGCGCTGCGCCAAAACCGTCTCCGTCACAACGGCGGCCATCGCGTTAACAGGCCCTAGCGGAAGCGCGACTCCACCAGATCGATCTCGCGGACCAGCTTGCGCGAGATCGCGTCGGAGATCAGGCCGCGGCGCGCCAGCGCGAAAATCGCCTCGCGCTCGGCCTGCAGCGCCGCCAGGCGCAGATCGCCTTCCGCCTCCTCGATCTGCTGCAGCGTCTCGGCATCGAGCTGAGTGCTGCTGCCGTCGCCGCGCAGACGGCTCTGGTAAAAGCCGAGCAGGCGGCCGGCGGCCTGCGTGTACAGCTCGGCCTGCGTGGTGCTTGCGGTATGACGCAGCTGCGTCTGTTCTATCGCCACGATGGCGGCGCGCGCCGCTTCGCGGCGCGCATGATCAGCTTCCTGATGCTCGGCCTTTTCCGGCGGCAGTTCGAGGCCGTCGAGCAGGCGCGGCAGGCCCAGGCTGGCGACGATCAGCGAGATCAGGATCACCGCCGCGGCCAGGAAGATCGCCAGATCGCGCGCCGGAAAGGCGCTGCCGTCGGCCAGCAGCAGCGGCAGCGTCAGCACGCCGGCCAGGGTGATCGCGCCGCGCACGCCGGCGAGCGAGGTGGCGGCGATGATGCGCCAGTGCGGCACCTCGATCGGCTCGTTGTTGTAGCGCCGGCGGAACAGGCTGAACTTCAGTGCCCCCCAGACCCAGACGAAGCGCAGCGTCGCAAGGCCGGCGCTGATCGCCAGCGCATAGGCGGCGAGCCACCACGGATTGACGTGGCCGCTCTCCTCGACGGTGGCGACGGCGCCGCGCAGGATGTGCGGCAACTGTTCGCCGAGCACCACGAACATGATGCCGTTGAGGACGAACTGCACGGTGTCCCAGACCGCCGTGCGCTGAATGCGCGTGGCTGCCGAGGCGCGGCCGCTGAGTTCGACGTAGCTCATCGTGATGCCGGCGGAGACCGCGGCGAGAATGCCGGAGGCGTGCAGGTGTTCGGCGAGCAGATAGGCGCCGAAGGGGATCAGCAGGCTGACCAGGATCGGCGCGCCGTTGTCCTCGCCGAACTGCTGCGACAGCCAGCGCTGCGCGGCGTTGACGCCGAGGGTCAGGCCGACGCCGATGCTCAGGCCCGCCAGCGCCACCCACAGGAAGGTCAGCGAGGCCGAAGCGAGCGAGAAGCCGCCGCTGACCGCCGCCGCCACCGCGAAGCGGAAGCAGACCAGGCCGGAGGCATCGTTGAGCAGCGATTCGCCCTCGAGGATGTGCATCAGCCGCTTGGGGATCGGCACGCGCGCGGCGATCGACGACACCGCGATCGGATCGGTCGGCGAGATGATCGCGGCCAGCGCGAAGGCGACCGGCAGCGGCATCGCCGGGATCATCCAGTGGATCAGGAAGCCGGCGCCGACGACGGTGAAGATGACCAGGCCGAGGGCGAGTTCGAGGATGATGCCTTTGTCACGGAACAGCCCGTCCTTGGGAATGCGCCAGCCGTCGAGGAACAGCAGCGGCGGCAGGAACAGCAGGAAGAAGATATCGGGGTCCAGCACCACGCCATGGCTGGACACGCCGGCGATCGCCGCGCCGAGCGCGATCTGCGCCAGCGGCAAGGGCAGCGAGAACGGCAGGACGCGGACGAGATAGCCGCTGGCGAGCACCGCCAGCAGCATGGCGAGTGCGACTTCAATCGATTCCATGTGGCCGTCATGGTCGCGGCATTGGCGCGATCGCGCAACGCTGCGGCGGCCGGTCCGGGCTCAGACGCGCAGGTAGAGCGTGATCAGCGCCCCGCAGATGCCGACGAACCAGCACTCGGCGACGACGCGCATGCCGCGAGGGGCGCCGCGCACCTCCATGAAATCGAGCATCACGAAGCGCACCTTGATGAAGGTGATGACGAGAATGACGACGGCGGCCAGACGCGGATCAAGTGCTGCCGGCGCGTGGCCCATGAACCACGAGCACAGCGTCGCGCCGGCGAGCAGCAGCCAGATGACGGTGTTGCGGCAACGGATCAGCTGGCTCATCTCAATGCACCAGATAGAGCAGGGCGAACAGCACGATCCACAGCAGATCGACCAGGTGCCAGAAGGTCGCGCCGCTTTCCAGATGCTGGATCTTGCGCTCGGTGAAGGCAGCGCCACGCGCGTACAGCGTCAGGAACGTCAGCACGCCCATGCCGATGACGACGTGAATCAGGTGGATGCCCGTGTAGACGAAGTAGTACATGAAGAAGTCGTTGCTGGTCGGCGTGATGCCGACGCGCAGCTTGGCGCCGTATTCGAAGTACTTGACCACCATGAAGCCGGCGCCGCAGAGCATCGCGCCGATGAACAGGCGGCTTGGCGCCCTGGGCATCTGCAGCCGTGCAGCGCGTACCGCCATCGCCACGCACCAGGAGCTGCTCAGCATCAGCAGGGTGTTGAGCAGGCCGAGGTTCTGGTCGAGCCGGGTCTGCGAGTCGAGAAACAGCGCCGGGTCGGTGGCGCGGCTGTGCAGGAGCAGCACGAACAAAAGCGAGAACAGCACCAGATCGCCGGTGATCAGGATCCAGATGCCGGGTTCGCCGGGCACCTTGCGATGAGCGGGGGTTTGCATGCGGATCGTCCAGTCCCGGCGCCGTGTGGCGCCGGGACGGCAGGGGCAGGGACGGCTCGCGGCTCGCCGATCAGGCCGCCGCCAGCTGGCGGCGCTTCTCGGCGGCGGTGGCGCGCATCGTCACGATGCTCATCACCATCATCCAGCCGAAGAAGACGATGTAGATGAACCAGAACGATATCAGGCCGTCGTAGGCGAACGGGCCGGTCTTGAAGAACTCGATCAGCGCCGCCGGGATGATGAGGATCGCGCACCAGATGTTGAAGAACGCCACCCAGCGCGGAAAGATCGTCGGCACGTTGTGATCGCAGAGGATCGCCACCGCAATCAGCAGCATGAAGATCGCGAACGGCGGCCAGCTGAGGATGAAGATGAACCAGACGTAGTCGTTCATGATCTGCATGAACTTCGGGTCCATGATCTCCGGGCGGAAGGCCAGCATCGCCCAGGTGATCGGCATGAACAGGAAGAACACGTAGCCGCCGCCGACATTGGCGATCGACGCATAAGTCAGCACCGGCAGCCCGCGCTCCATCCTGCGCATCATCATCGCGATCGCGATGCCCCAGGTGCCGTAGAACGTGTAGCAGATGCACTGGATCAGCGAGCCGATGCGGATCTCGGTCTTGCGCTCGATGAAGATCTGCGCGAGCGCCTCGGGGCTCAGGTTGGGCGAGGGCGGCGGAATGAAGCCCATGATCAGGCCCTGCGTCACACCCAGCGAGATGACCAGCAGGATGCCGGTTACCGCCAGCACCTGGATGACGGCCGTATTGGTCGGACCTTGATACATGATGTCTCCCCCTGCTTCTTTGTAGTTGAGCGATCAGTCAATAAGCGTCGCATGTGAACGATACCAAAGAAAACCATTCATAAATGGAACTCTGGTGACGGACGATGCGAGCGGGGGGCGCCCGTCGGCGGGGAACCGGCGGCGCTCAGCCGTGCAGTTGCGCCACCGCGAGCTGCAGCCGCCGCACTGCGCCGTCGACGTCGGCGAGCTTGTCGAGGCCGAACAGGCCGACGCGGAAGCTGCGAAACCCGGCTGGTTCATCGCACATCAGCGGCACGCCGGCCGCGGTCTGCAGGCCGAGCGCGACAAACTTCCTGGCGTTGCTGATGTCGGCGTCGTCGGTGTAGGAGACAACCACCCCGGGGGCTTCGAAGCCCGCCGCGGCGACGCTTGGATAGCCGGCGCCGGCCAGCATTGCGCGCACCTTGCGGCCCAGATCCCATTGCGCGGTGCGCAGGCTTTCCAGACCGGCGGCGAGCGTGTTCTGCATCGAGTCGCGCAGCCGCAGCAGACTCTCGGTCGGCATCGTCGCGTGGTAGGCGTGGCCGCCGTCCTCGTAGGCCTGCATGATCTGCCGCCACTTCTTCAGGTCGGCGGCAAAGCTGCTGCTCTGCGTTTCGGTCAGACGCTGAACCGCGGCGGCGCTGAGCATGATCAGGGCGGCGCAGGGTGCCGAGCTCCAGACCTTCTGCGGCGCCGTCAGCAGCACGTCGATGCCGAGCGCCTGCATGTCCAGCCAGATCGCGCCGGAGGCGACGCAGTCCAGCACGAACAGGCCACCGTTCGCGTGCACCGCGGCGGCAACGCGCTTGAGGTAATCGTCCGGCAGGATGATGCCGGAGGCGGTTTCGACATGCGGCGCGAACACCACGGCCGGCCGCTCGCGGGCGATCGCCGCTTCCACCGTCTCGATCGCTGGCGGTGCATAGGCGGCCTTGATGCCCGGCGCTTGCGGCGCGGCCTTCAGCACGGTCTCGCCGGCGATGAAGCCGCCCATTTCGAAGATCTGCGACCAGCGGTAGCTGAACCAGCCGTTGCGGATCACCAGCACATTCTGGCCACCGGCGAACTGCCGCGCGATCGCTTCCATGCCGAACGAACCGCCGCCCGGAATCACCGCGACGGCATCGGCCTTGTAGACCTGCCTGAGCGTCGCCGAAATCTCGCGCATCGCCTGCTGGAACAGCTGCGACATGTGATTGACCGCGCGGTCGGTGAACACCACCGAGTATTCCAGCAGGCCTTCCGGGTCGACGGTGCGGAATGTGCGCGACATCAGCTTCTCCAGCGTTTTAGTGATTGGCCGGGATTATGCGCAATGTTTCATCGCGCGGCCGGCGGCGCCACTCAATCGCGGAAGCGCCGGGTCAGCTCGCCGTAGGCGTCGATGCGACGGTCGCGCAGGAACGGCCACCAGCGTCGCACATCCTCGCTGCGCTGCAGGTCGACGTCGACGACCAGCACATCGGCCTTCTCGCCGGCCTTGGCCAGGAACTCGCCCTGCGGGCCGGCGACGAAGCTGTGGCCCCAGAACTGCGAGCCCTCGGTCTGCGCGGTCGGGTCCGATTCGTAGCCGACGCGATTGGCGACGAGCACCGGCAGGCCGTTGGCCACCGCGTGCGAGCGCTGGATCGTCACCCAGGCTTCGCGCTGGCGTTGCTGTTCTTCGGGCGTGTCGGCGGGATTCCAGCCGATGGCGGTCGGGTAGAGCAGCAGCTCGGCGCCGGCCAGCGCCATCAGCCGCGCCGCTTCCGGATACCACTGGTCCCAGCAGACCAGCACGCCGAGCTTGCCGACGCTGGTTTCGATCGGCGTGAAGCCGAGGTCGCCAGGAGTGAAATAGAACTTCTCGTAGTAGCCCGGATCGTCCGGGATGTGCATCTTGCGGTACTTGCCGGCGAGCGAGCCGTCGCGTTCCAGCACCACGGCGGTGTTGTGGTACAGGCCCGGCGCGCGGCGTTCGAACAGCGAGCCGACGATCACCAGCTGCAGCTCCCGGGCCAGCGCCGCCAGCCACTCGGTCGAAGGACCGGGGATAGGCTCGGCCAGATCGAACAGCTCGGTCGATTCGTGCTGGCAGAAATACAGCGAGGTATGCAGCTCCTGCAGCAGTACCAGCTGCGCGCCGCCGGCCTTGGCGGCGCGGATGCCGTCTTCCGACATCTTCAGGTTGTAGTCGCGGTCGCTGGTGCAGGGCTGCTGGACGATGCCGACGCGCAGATTCTTGGTCTTGCTCATTTCATCGCTCCTTCAGGGCGTGGCCGGGATCTGCATCGTCACGCAATGCAGGCTGCCGTACTGCTCGATCAGCGCGCGGCAGTTGATGCCGATGACCTCGCGACCGGGAAACGCCGGGCGCAGCCGTTCGAGTGCGATCGGGTCGTTGACGGCATCGCCGTAGGTGGGGACCAGCACCGCACCGTTCATGATCAGGAAGTTCGGGTAGCCGGCCGGCAGACGCTTGCCGTCGGCGTCGAAGATTGCGGCCGGCAGCGGCAGCGGGATCAGCGTGTACGGCGCGCCGTCGACGGTGCGCAGTGCTCGCAGCTCGGCTTCCATGGCTTTCAGGTCTTCGTAATGCGCATCGCTGGCGTCGTCGCAGGCCTGGTAAGCGATCGTGTGCGCATCGCAGAAGCGCGCGATGGTATCGATGTGGCCATCGGTATCGTCGCCGAGCAGATCGCCGTGGCGCAGCCAGAGCACGCGCGACAGGCCGAACCAGGCCTTGAGCCGCGCCTCGATGCCGGCCTTGTCGTATTGCGGATTGCGCGTCGGCGCGAGCAGGCAGCGCTCGGTGGTCAGCAGCGTGCCCAGGCCGTCGCTCTCGATGCCGCCGCCTTCGAGCACGAAGTCCAGCGACTCCACCGGAGCATCCCAGACACCCTGCTCGGCGAGGCGGCGCGTCACCTGGTTGTCGAGCGCGGCGTCGAACTTGTTGCCCCAGCCGTTGAAGACGAAGTCGAGCAGCACCGGCTTGCCGTCGCGCAGCACCGTGATCGGGCCGTGGTCGCGCGCCCAGACGTCGTTGGCCGGCACCGGCTTGACGATCAGGTTCGCCGCCGGCGCGCCGGCGGCGATCAGCCGCTGCGACAGCGCCTCGTGAGCCTCGCCGCAGGCGACGATCAGCGTCTGGCGCTGCGCGATCGCCACTGCCAGGGCCACGAAGTTCTCTTCGACCGCATCGAAGCTGCGTGCGAAATCACCTTCGGGGCGCGGCCAGGTCAGCTGCACCGCGTGTTGCGGCGCCCATTCGGCGGGCAGGACGACATTGGACACCATCACACTCCAGGAAGAAGCCCGCGTCGGCGGGCCGGAAACGACAACGGGGCGCAGACTCGGTGGACCGAGGCGCCCCGCGAATGTAGCGACGCAATTTTAAGGATTCACGGTGCCGGCTGCAGCTCCTCCGGGTGGGCGACCGGCATCGGCTCGCCCTTGCGCACCACATCGATCACGCGCTCGCGCTCGAAGAACACCGAGAAGCCGTCGTAGTCCCAGCGGATGATTTCCGGATGCTGCGGACTGTCGCCGCCCACCGGCGGATAGCGCAGCGCCGGTTCGCCCAGCAGCTTGAGCACGCCGGCCTGGCTCTGGCCGCGGCGCACCGGTGGCGGGTCTTGCGCGTCGCTGGCCGCCGCTGGTGTCGTCAGTGTTTCGGCAGCCGCCGGTCCGCTCGTCGCCACCGCCAGCAGAAGGAATGTGATGCCTGCCGCAACCGCCCCGATCGTCTTGCGCATAATTCACCAAGCCCCCGACGCTGTTCGCGGCGGACTATACACCGAGCCCATTTTTCGATCCCCACCCATGCCGATGACCGCCTCACTGCGCCGCGCCCTGCTGAGCCTGCCCCTGCTGTTCGCACTCAGTGGTGCCGCCAGCGCCGCGGACGGGGATGTCTGGATCGGCCTCGGCGCCGGCTACTACGGCGGTCAGGATTACGAGGCGCCGGCCGGCCAGCCGAAGACTCAGGCCCAGAAGGTCGGCGGCTGGGAGGGCGTGCTGAACGCCAATCTCGCCACCGGCCCCTTGCTGCTGCGCGCCCGCGGCGCCTGGATGCTCGATTACACCCGCAACACCGCCGAGGAAGTCGGCCTGCTGGCCGGCGCCGGGCTCGGCTCGCGGCGGGTGTTCCTGCTGGCCGGTGCCAGCCGCCTCACCGACGTCGCCAGCGACCGCCAGCGGCCGGTGGTCGGCGTACCGGTGGAGCTGCTGTTTTATCCGACACGGGGCCTGGAACTGGCGCTGCATGGCAACTTCAATGCGCACAGCGATTTCGTCGGCGTGACCATCGCCGGCGTGTTCGGCAAGCGGCGCGCGGGCTAAACCCTGTTCACGCGGCCTTCTGCAGATCCGCCACCATCGCCGCCAGAAAGCGGCTGGCCTCGCCGCCGGTGACGGCGCGGTGATCGAAAGTCAGCGATAGCGGCAGCAGCTTGGCGATGGCGATCTGGCCGGCGATCGGCACCACCGCGTCGCGGATGCTGCCGGCGCCGACGATCGCCACCGTCGGCGGCACGATCACCGGCGTCGCGTACTTGGCGCCGAACATGCCGAAGTTGGACAGCGAGATCGTGTAGCCGCGCAGTTCCTCCGGCGGTATCGTCCGCGCCCGCGCATCCGTCTTCATCTTGTCGAGCCCGGCGCGCAGCGATTCGTCGCTGCGGTTGCCGACGTCCTGCAGCACCGCCACGAACAGGCCTTCCGGAGTGTCGACGGCGACACCCAGATGGATCTTCTGCAGCAGCCGGCGGCCGACCTCGGCGTGATCGAACCAGGCGTTGAGCGAGGGCTCGGCGCGGCAGGCGACGGTGATCGCGCGGATGATCCGCAGCGTCGGGTCCGGCTTGCCGGTCCAGGCGTGCAGCACGGCATCGTCAGTGACGGTGGTCGGCATCACCTCGTCGCGCGCCTGCGCCATCACCTGCGCCATCGCGCGGCGCGGTCCGCGCAGTTTCTCCAGCGGTCCGACACTGCTGAGGATCTGGTGTACGCGCTGCACGTCGGCAGCGGTGATCATGTCGTTGGGGCCGGTCGGCGTGATGATCGTCAGGTCGACGCCGAGGCGGTGGGCGAGGGCGCGCACCGCCGGCATGACCTTGAGGCCGGCAGCGGTGCCGACACCGGTGGCGCGTTCCGCCAAAACCTCGTCGCCCTGGGTCATCTGGCCGACGACGACGCCGGTATCGCGGATCGCCTCCTCGGCGCTCGGCTCGCCGCTGGACAAAGGAGACGGCGCCTGCGTGGGCGGTGCAGGCGCCGTGGCGGCGCGATCCGCGCCTTCGAAGCTCACCAGTGCGGCGCCGACGGCGATGATGTCGCCCGGTGCGCCATGCAGCTTGAGCACCGTGCCGGCGAGCGGACTCGGCACTTCGACGATGGCCTTTGCGGTTTCGACCGACAGCAGCGGCTGATCGATGCGTACCTGCTCGCCCTCGGCAACCAGCCATTCGCGGATCTCGGCCTCCTGCAGGCCCTCGCCGAGATCCGGTAGCTTGAAGACGCTCATCGCTGCTCCCTTCGCGGCGTCCTGCGCCGCCGGTGTTGGCTACGGCACGCGTGCTGGCGTGTGTTCGCCGCGCGTGGAGATGTTGGGCAGAATGTTTTCGATGATCAGGGTGCGGTACTTGATGGCATAGCGGACCTTCGAGCCGCCCAGCGCCTCGGCCACGCGCGCCTCGTCCTCGCTCTGCGGGGCGTGGATCAGCAGGAAGTTCCAGCCGTCCTTGGCCAGTTCCAGCTGCTTCTGCCGCACCGGCAGGCTTGAGCCCATTGAGGCGAAGAACGACGGCGACTGCAGATTTTTTTCCGCCTCGCGCGCCATCTCCGCATCGCTGATGAAGCGGATCTCGCCGCCGCAGCCGCCCTCCTGCAACTGCTTCTGCGCCGCCTTGGCGTCATCGGCATTGGCGAAGCCGGCGACGATATGGCCGGTCGGATAAAAGATGCCGGCCTCCGATGCCTGGTTGGCATCCTGCTGACGTTCGATCTTGCTCACGAGCCACCTCCATGTGTGCTGATGTCGGGCGGGTAGCGCGCGGCGTGAAGCGCGCTTTCCCACCTGTTTAGAGGCATTGGACGGGCAAGGGTTCATCCAGCGCGGGTTCAGCTCCTGGGGGCGATTGCGAAGACCTTGCGCACTTCATCGAGGATGCGCGCCACGTCCGGGATATAGACCTTCTCGTGCCGCGCCAGCGGCATGATGGTGTCGTAGCCGGAGACTCGGCCGACCGGTGCATAGAGATTCATCAAGCCGTGTTCGGCGAGGTTGGCGGCGATCTCCGAGGCCCAGCCGCCGGCGCGGGCCGACTCCTGCACGATCACGCAGCGGCCGGTCTTGGCGACCGACTCGAGGATGGTGGTGAAATCGAGCGGCTTGAGCGTGGCGACATCGATCAACTCGGCGGCGATACCGTCCTCGGCGAGGCGATCTGCCGCCAGCCGAGTGTCGTGCAGCATCGCACCCCACGACACCAGCGTGATGTCGCTGCCTTCGCGTTCGACGAATGCGGTGTCGAGCGGCAGTGCCTCGCCGTTGTCGT
The DNA here is from genome assembly GCA_946478985.1 of uncultured Solimonas sp. The sequence continues at coordinate 11,936 of CAMLDZ010000050.1, read as the reverse complement.
CGACCGGCTGCTTGAACAGGCGATAGATGCGTGTCGGTTCGAGGAAGATCACCGGGTCTGGATCGCGGATCGCTGCCAGCAGCAGACCGTAGGCACGCGCCGGTGTCGAAGGGCAGACCACGCGCAGGCCGGGCACCTGCGCGAACGTCGCCTCCAGCGATTCGGAATGATGCTCGGGTGCATGAATGCCGCCGCCGTTGGGTGCGCGTATCACCAGCGGACAGCTGAGGCGCCCCTGCGTGCGGTGCCGGTAGCGCGCCGCGTGATTGACGATCTGGTCGAGGCAGGGATACAGAAAGCCGGAGAACTGGATCTCCGCCACCGCCCTGATGCCCTGCGTGGACAGGCCGATCGCCATCGCCGCGATCAGGTTCTCGGCCAGCGGCGTGTCGATCACGCGCGCCTCGCCGAAGCTGTCGAGCAGGCCGACGGTGGCACGGAACACGCCGCCATTGCGGCCGATGTCCTCGCCGAGCACCACCACCTCGGCATCGCGGCGCATCTCCGAGTGCAGCGCCAGATTGACCGCCTCGATCAGCGAGAGATTGGCCATGAGCGGGCTCAGTGCGCGCCGCGCGCGCCGGCGGCGCGCACTTCGTCGCGCTGCCATTCGAGCGCCTTGGGCAACTCGGCATAGAGGTGCTCGAAGATCGCTTCCGGCGCTGCGGGTGTGGTGGCCAGAAATACCTGCGCAGCGGCCTCGGCCCGGGCGCCGGCATCGAGCAGCAGCGCCTCCTCGTCGGCCACCGTCCACAGGTTCTGGCTGTCGAGATAGCGTTTCAGCCGCTTGATCGGACAGCGCTCCCAGGCGCTGCGGACCTCCTCCTCGCTGCGATAGCGGCGCGCGTCGTCGGCGGTGGTGTGATCGTGCAGGCGGTAGGTGATCGCCTCGACCAGGGCCGGCCCGTGGCCGGCGCGTGCGCGCTCGAGCGCGCGTTCGAGCACGTAGCGCGTGGCGATCACATCATTGCCGTCGACCTGCTCGCCGGGAATGCCGCCGGCAATGGCCTTCTGCGCCAGGGTCTCGGCACCGGTCTGCTTCTGACGCGGCATCGAGATCGCCCACTGGTTGTTGGAGATCACGAACACCACCGGCAGGTTCCAGACCTTGGCCGATGACACCGCCTCGTAGAAATCGCCACGGCTGGTGGCGCCGTCGCCGCAGGCGGTCAGGACCACGCGCGGCTCGCCGCGCAGCTTGATCGCATAGGCGACGCCGATCGCATGCGGCACGTGCGTGGCGATCGGCACCGATGGCGGGAAGTCGTGGGCCGCGGGTTCGGGCAGGTGTGCGCCCATGCCGCGTTCGTCGCCGCCCCAGTAGCGCAGGATGTCCTGCATCGCCACGCCGCGCTGGAACTGCGCGGCGTAGTCGCGGTACGCGGAGATGAAGATGTCTTCGGCTTTGAGCGCACAGCCGATCGCAGTGCCGACCGCCTCCTGGCCCAGGCAGGCGGCATAGGTGCCGAGCTGGCCGGTGCGCTGCAGCGCCACGGCCTTCTTGTCGAAGGCGCGGGTCTGCACCATCACGCCGTACAGACGTCGCAACTCGTCCGCATCGCGCGCAAAGTCCGGCAGCGGTGCGCGCACCTGGCCTTCGGCGTCGAGATATTGCGTCAGAAAGATCTCGAAGCTGGCAATCCGGGTTGCAGCGGGATCCGAGTGGCTCATTGCACCCCTTCATGGGAACGCGATGTGCGGTGCGCTTGCTGTCCGATTCTAGGCGGGTCGGCAGCCCTGCCTATTCGGAGTTTCACCCAGCCGCCGGCTGCGCCCGCGGCGACCGGCATGACCACAGACTGTCATGGCTTGGTAGCCGAACTGACATTCGGGCTGCCTACGATCAGCGCGCTCAGTAACGCCCCGCACCGCTCGGGGCCAGCCACGCGCTCGGGGGCGCGCAGCCATGACCTGCTGAAGATCGCGCCCCTTGCGGGGTGGATCGCTGGCCTTCGTGTCGACGTGGCTGCGCGGCAACAACCGGCTTTTGACTTTGCAACCGGCGCTGCCGTCGGCGCCTCACATTCACTCGATCTGAAGAAGACCATGCGCGCCATCGACACCGAAGACATCTCCAGCAATCCCTCGCAGAACGTGCCGTTCAACGCGATCGTCAACATCGTCCGCTCGCGTCGTGACGTGCTCAAGGCCGGCCTCGGTCTCGGCGTCATCGGCTTCTTCGGCGCCGGGCTGAGCGCCTGCAGCGATGACAAGGACGACGACGAGGCGCCGCCGGTCACGCTCGGCTTCACCGCCGTCGCCGCCAATACACTGGACACCATCACGGTGCCGGCCGGCTACAAGTCGGCCGTGTTCTGCCGCTGGGGCGATCCGCTGTTCGCCGACTCGCCGGTTTGGGCGCCCGACGCCAGCCAGGGCGGCGACGCGCAGGCGCTGCAGATCGGCGACAACCACGACGGCATGCACTTCTTCCCGCTGTCCGGCACCAGCAGCAGCGAAGGCCTGCTGGTGATGAACCACGAGTACATCAATCCGGAGTTCTTCTACACCGCGGCGATCCAGACCGGCGCCACGCCGTGGTCGCTAGACCACGTGCGCAAGGGCCAGCACGCGCACGGCGTGACGGTGGCGCACATCAAGCTGGAGAACGGTGCCTGGAAGGTGGTGATCCCCTCGCAGTACAACCGCCGCATCCACGTCAACACGCCGATGCAGCTCACCGGCCCGGCAGCCGGCCACGCGCTGCTCAAGACCAGCGCCGACAGCAGCGGCACCAGCTCGCTCGGCACCGTCAACAACTGCGGCAACGGCTACACGCTGTGGGGCACGTACCTCACCTGCGAGGAAAACTTCAACGGGTACTTCGGCACCACCAGCGGCACCGATACGCGCGATGCTGCCATGAAGCGCTACGGCATCCCGGCGCTGGGTTCGGGCTATCGCTGGGAAGAGCACGACGATCGCTTCGACTACGTCAAGGAGCCGAACGAGTCCAACCGCTTCGGCTGGATCGTCGAGATCGATCCCTTCGATCCGGCCTCGGTGCCGAAGAAGCGCACCGCACTCGGCCGCTTCAAGCACGAGAACGCCGCGCAGACGCTGGCCGCGGACAACCGCGCCGTCGTCTACATGGGCGACGATCAGGCCAACGACTACGTCTACAAGTTCGTCTCCAGCGGCAAGTACGCGGCCGGCGCGGCGGGCAACCGCGATCTGCTCGCCGACGGCACGCTGTACGTCGCCAAGTTCGAGGCCGGCGCCGCATCCAGCGACTTCATGGGCACCGGCCGCTGGATCGCGCTGACGCCGGCGACGCCGACCACCGACGGCAGCACGCTCGGCGCCAAGTTCGGCGACATCGGCGGCATTCTCATCAACACCCGTCTGGCGGCCGATGCCGTGGGCGCCACGCCGATGGATCGTCCGGAATGGGTGACCGTGCATCCGGACAGCGGCGAGGTCTACCTGACGCTGACCAACAACAGCAGCCGCACGCTGGGCGACGATGCCAATCCGCGGCCGAAGAACGTCTACGGCCAGATCGTGCGCTGGCGCGAAGCCGGCAACGACGCCGCGGCGACGACCTTCGAGTGGGATCTGTTCGTGCTCGCCGGCAACCCGACGCGCACCGACATCGCCAACGATCCGCTGCAGGCCGGCTCGGCCAACGTCAACGCCGGCAACATCTTCAACAGCCCGGACGGACTGGCCTTCGACAATGACGGCCGCCTGTGGATCCAGACCGACGGCAATTTCTCCAACGTCGCGCAGTACGTCGGCATGGGCAACAACCAGATGCTGGTCGCCGATCCGCAGACCAAGGAGATCCGCCGCTTCCTGGTCGGCCCGTCCGGCTGCGAGATCACCGGCATCACCTGGACCCCGGACCAGAAGTACGTGTTCATCAACGTCCAGCACCCGGGCGAGTACGGCAGCCACCCGCGCAAGCCGGCGGTGGCGCCGGATGTCGATCCGCTGGCGTTCTCGCAGTGGCCGGATGCCGGCCTGCGTCCGCGCCCGGCGACGGTGGTGATCTGGAAGGAGGATGGCGGCGTGGTCGGCACCTGAGTGCCGCCGCGCGCGGCAAAAAAAGACCGGCGCAAAGCCGGTCTTTTTATTTCAGCCAGGGCTGGCGATCACTCTTCGGTCGCCCACTGCTCCAGCATCTTTTCCAGATAGTGGATCTGGTGCGTGCCTTCCTTGAACACCGGATCCGACATGATCCGCCGCTGCAGCGGGATGTTGGTCTGGATGCCGTCGATGAACATCTCGTTGAGCGCCTGGCGCATGCGCGCGATGGCGCTCTTGCGGTCGGAGCCGTAGGCGATCAGCTTGCCGATCATCGAGTCGTAGTGTGGCGGCACCCTGTAGCCGGCGTAGCAGTGCGAATCCAGGCGGATGCCCGGGCCGCCCGGCGCGTGGTACTTCTTGATCTCGCCCGGCGACGGCACGAAGGTGCGCGCGTGCTCGGCATTGATGCGGCACTCGATCGCATGGCCGCGCACGCGGATGTTGGCCTGCTTCTTCTTCAGCGGCTTGCCGTCGGCGATGCGGATCATTTCCTTGATCAGGTCGACGCCGGTGATCATCTCGGTCACCGGATGCTCGACCTGGATGCGGGTGTTCATTTCGATGAAATAGAACTGCCCGTTCTCGTAGAGGAACTCGAAGGTGCCGGCACCGCGGTAGCCGATGCGCAGGCAGGCTGCCACGCACAACGCGCCAATCTCCTCGCGCTGCTCGTCGGTGATGCCCGGCGCCGGCGCTTCCTCGACCACCTTCTGGTTGCGGCGCTGCATCGAGCAGTCGCGCTCGCCGAGGTGGATGGCATTGCCCTGGCCGTCCGACAGCACCTGGAACTCGATGTGGCGCGGCACTTCCAGGTACTTCTCCATGAACACCGAAGCGTCCTTGAAGGCGTTGAGCGCCTCGGTGCGGGCGATGCTGATCTTGTTGAGCAGCTCATCGGCGCTGCGCACCACCTGCATGCCGCGGCCGCCACCGCCGGACACCGCCTTGATCAGCACCGGGTAGCCGACGCGCTCGGCGATCGCCAGGCATTCGGCATCGTCCTCCGGCAGGATGCCGTCGGAGCCCGGCACGCAAGGCACGCCGGCGGCGATCATTGCCGCCTTGGCGTTGGTCTTGCTGCCCATCATGCGGATCGTCTCGGCGCGCGGGCCGATGAAGATGAAGCCGGACTTCTCGACCGATTCGGCGAAGTCGGCGTTCTCGGAGAGGAAGCCGTAGCCGGGGTGGATGGCGTCGGCCTGCGTCACCTCGGCAGCCGAGATGATCGCCGCCATGTTGAGGTAGGAGCGCGTCGCCTGCGGCGGGCCGATGCAGACGGCTTCGTCGGCGAGCGCGACGTGCTTCTGCTCGCGATCGGCGGTCGAGTAGACGGCCACGGTCTTGATGCCCAGCTCGCGGCAGCAGCGCAGGATGCGCAGCGCGATTTCGCCGCGATTGGCAATCAGAATCTTCTTGATTTCTTTCATGGCCGTTCCGTCAGGCCTTATTCAATGGCGGAACACAGGTCTGATGTGCCATGTCATTTCACTCGATGGCGAACAGCGGCTGGTCGAACTCCACCGCCTTCTCGTTCTCGGCGAAGATCTCGACCACGACGCCGGCCTTGTCGGCCTCGATCTGGTTGAGCATCTTCATGGCCTCGATGATGCACAGCACCTGGCCGGCCTTGACCGTCTGACCGACTTCGACGAAAGCCTTGGCGCCCGGCGACGGCGAACGGTAGAAGGTGCCGACCATCGGCGCGCGGACGATATGGCGATTGTCCGGCGCCGCCACCGCTGCGACCGGCGCCGCGGCCTGAGCGGCTGCCGGCGCCGACGGCGCGGCTATGGCCGCCGGCTGCGGTGCGTAGAGCGCCTGCACCGGCACGGCCGTGGTCTGGCGGCTGATGCGCACCGATTCCTCGCCTTCGCGCACTTCCAGCTCAGAGATGCCGGACTGCTCGACGAGGTCGATCAGCGTCTTGATCTTGCGTAAATCCATTGATCCCTCCCCAGGGATGTTCAGGCTTTTGTAGAAAGGCGTTCGTCCGCGGCGAGCAGGGCGAGCCGATAACCCAGCGCCCCGCATCCGCAGATCACGCCCAAAGCGATATCGGACAGGTAAGAGTGTTTGCGGAAGGCTTCCCGCGCGTGCACGTTCGAGAGGTGCACTTCGATGAACGGGATGCCGACGCCGAGCAAGGCATCGCGCAGCGCGATGCTGGTATGCGTATAGGCGCCCGGATTGATCAGGATGAAGTCCACGCCCTGGCTGCGCGCCTGCTGGATGCGGTCGACCAGCTCACCTTCGTGGTTGCTCTGGAAGACCGCCAGCTGGTGGCCGAGGGCGCTGGCCTGCGTGTCCAGATCGCGCTCGATGTCGGCCAGCGTGCGATGGCCATAGACGCCAGGCTCGCGCGTCCCGAGCAGGTTCAGGTTCGGGCCGTTGATCAGCAGCAGGTGGCTCAAGCGAGGTCTCGCTTCGGCTTCTCGTTGTAAGAGCGGCGATTCTGAGCCTAGACCCGGCCGAATACAAGCGGGCGGTCAGTTGAAAGCAGTTGCCTACACGTTGGCGGCATTTCGGTGAAATTGCCGGCCCCGAAGGGTTCAGCGCCGGATGTGCTGCTCCAGCATCCCGCGCAGCTCGTCGGCGCTCATGCCGCCGAGCACGCGCTGCACGACGAAGCCTTCGGGATCGACCAGCACCGAGAACGGCAGCGCGCCCTGTTCGTTGCCGAGCGCGCGCATGGCGGCGTCGCCGCCGGCCATGTCGGCGGTCACCGGATAATTGATGTGAAAGCGCGTCAGCATCGGTTTGACCGCGTCCGGCTCATCGAGCGCCGGGCCGATGATCTGCAGGCCCAGCGCCCCGTAGTTGGACTGCGCGGCGACCAGATGCGGCAGCTCGTCCATGCACGGCGCGCACCATGAGGCCCAGAAGTTGATCAGCACCCAGTGGCCGCGCAGCGACTCCAGCGTCAGCGTCTTGTTGTCGATCGTGGTGAAGCGGATCGGCGGCGCCGCCGTCACCACCTGCTGCAGATGCGGCGTCACGAACTGTCGGTAGGTGAATATGCCGGCGGCGACGCCGATGGCGGCGAGCAGGATGAAAACGATGGTTTTGCGCATGGCGATGATCGAAATGGAGGCTTCAGGGCGCCAGCGTCTGCACGACGGTCTGCGGCGGGTAGCAGACGCCGGTGTCGGCGCAACCCTGGAATCGGATGCGGACGCGCAGCGGCTGCTGCGGCGTCGCTGACAGAGGCACGCGGGCTTCGAGCAGGCCGCGGTAGATCTCGACCTTGCCGAAGAACTCGTCCTCGTGCGCGCTGCCCGCCGGTAACTCGATCGCCTGCAGGCCGATGGCGCTGGGCGCCAGCAGCTCAACGCGTATGCGCGGCCGGTACAGGTAATAACCGGGCGCGATGTTCCAGCTCAGCTTCAGCGTCTGCGCGCTGCGCTCCAGCGGCAGCAGCACGAACGCCTCGGTGGCCGGCAGCAGCGCGTTGGCGTCGATGCGGTCGAGCGGACGCGCGCCGGCGCTGCAGCTGATCAGCAGCAGCGCGGCGCCGATCAGGCGGCGTATGAACACGAGGCGACTATCCAGTCCAGATAAGGCGCGTGGCCTTGGCTCACAGGGACCGCGATGATTTCGGGAAGTTCGTAGGGGTGCGCAGCGAGCACGGCGGCGCGCAGCGCCTCGAAACCTGCCTGCGGATGCTTGATCAGCAGCAAGGACTCCTCCGCCGTCTCCACCGCGCCCTGCCAGCGATAGATCGACCGCAGCGCCGGCACGATGCTGACGCAGGCGGCCAGCCGCGATTCGACCAGCTGGCGCGCCAGGGCGTCCGCCTGGGCGGCAGGGCAGCTGACCAGCGTGAGGGCGATTGTCGGTGTGTCCAGCATGGAGTCCAAAGATGAGGAATATCAGCAGCCGCGAAGCTTAACGCCTGCAATGAGGACGGCGCGAACGGCTACGGGCGGCGCCGGACGTTCACACGCCGGCACGCCGCTTGCCGCTACATTGCCGACGCAGCATCGATCAGAGGTTGGACACAAGACCTGCCAGGGAATACGCGATGTCTGAACGCGCAAGTTATGTCTGGGCGCAGCCGATGCCGGCGCGCGAGGCGCGCCGCGCCGCGATCACCGCGCAGGAAGCGGCAAGCGAGCGCGCCGTCGTCCGCCAGGCGCTGACCATCGCCGAGGTGCCGCTGCCGCGGCGTGAGGCGGTGGCTGTGCGGGCGGCCGGCTGGGTCCGCGCGGTGCGCGCGCAGCGCGAGCAGCAATCCACGCTCGATGCCTTCATGCATCAGTACGACCTGTCGTCGGAGGAAGGCGTGCTGCTGATGTGCCTGGCCGAGGCGTTGCTGCGCATTCCCGACGACGACACCGCCGAAAAGCTGATCGCCGACAAGCTGGCCGGCGCCGACTGGGAGGCGCATCTGGGGCGCAGCGATTCGCTGTTCGTCAATGCCTCGACCTGGGGTCTGATGCTGACCGGCCGCATCGTCCAGCTGGCGCCGGAGACCACCGGCAATTTCCGCGCGGCCCTCAACCGTCTGGTCAACCGTTCGACCGAGCCGGTGATCCGCGTCGCGGTGCGCCAGGCCATGCGGCTGATGGGCGCGCAGTTCGTGATGGGCCGCGACATCGGCGAGGCCTTGCGCCGTGCTCGCGCCGGCAGCGTCGAGCGGCATTCCTTCGACATGCTCGGCGAGGCGGCGCTGAGTGCTGCCGATGCGCAGCGCTATTTCGAGGCCTACGCCAAGGCCATCATCGCGATCGGCGCCAGCGCGCGCAAGATCCGCCAGCCGGAGGCGCGGCCCGGCATCTCGGTGAAGCTGTCGGCGCTGCATCCGCGTTATGAATTCGCGCAACGTCGCCGTGTGCTCGCCGAGCTCGCGCCGCGCCTGCTGGCGCTGGCGCGGCTGGCGCGCGAACAGGGCATCGGTCTCACCGTCGACGCCGAGGAGGCCGATCGCCTGGAGCTGTCGCTGGACATCTTCGCCGCGGTCTATCCGGATGCGGCGCTCGACGGCTGGGAAGGTTTTGGACTGGCGGTGCAGGCCTTCCAGAAACGCGCGCTGTCGGTGATCGACTGGCTGGCCGAACTGGCACGCGGCGAAGGCCGGCGCATCGCCGTGCGACTGGTCAAGGGCGCGTACTGGGACACCGAGATCAAGCGCGCGCAGGAACAGGGCCTGGCGCATTACCCGGTATTCACGCGCAAGGTGAACACCGACGTTGCCTTCCTGGCCTGCGCGCGGCATCTGCTCGACGCGCGCCACCGCTTCTATCCGATGCTGGCGACGCACAACGCGCAGACGATCGCTGCGCTTATCGATCTGGCCGGCGACGATCTCGGCGGCTTCGAGTTGCAACGGCTCCACGGCATGGGCGAAGCCCTGCATGCCCAGGTGCGTGCTGACATCAAGCTGCCGTGCCGCGTTTACGCGCCAGTCGGCAGTCATGCGGACCTGCTGCCGTATCTGGTGCGGCGCCTGCTCGAGAATGGCGCCAATACCTCGTTCGTCAATCGCATCTTCGACGAGCGCCTGCCGCCCGAGCAGCTGGTCGCCGATCCCCGGGTGGTCTGCGTCGAGCAGGGCGCGGCCTCGCATCCGCGGCTGCCCCTGACGGTTGATCTCTACGGCGCGCAGCGGCGCAACTCGCGCGGCCTCAACTTCGCCGACGAAGCGGCGATGCGCGAACTCGCGCAGCAGTTGCAAGAGGTGCAGGCACCGGCGCTGGCCCGCTCGCGCAGCGCGCTGCCCCTGCCGGACGGCGCCCGCCAGGCGATCGAAAATCCGTCCGACCGGCGGCGCACGCCGGGTCACTGGGAGCGCTTCGATCCGGCCGGCCTGCCGGCGGTGCTGGACGCCGCGCGCGCGGCGCAGCCGCGCTGGAACGCCGTCGCCGCGCACGAGCGTGCGCAGATCCTGCAGCAAGCCGCAGACCGGCTCGAAGCCGCGCGGCCGCTGTTCATGCAACTGCTGGTCTGCGAGGCCGGCAAGACTCTGCCCGATGCGCTGGCCGAAGTGCGCGAGGCCACCGACCTGCTGCGCTACTACGCCGCGCAGGCCGTGCAACTGCTCGGCGCCGCGCAGCCGCTGCCGGGGCCCACCGGCGAGTACAACGAACTGCAATTGCACGGCCGCGGCGTGTTCGCCTGCATTTCACCGTGGAATTTCCCGCTGGCGATCTTCTGCGGGCAGATCGCCGCAGCCCTGCTGTGCGGCAACAGCGTGATCGCCAAGCCGGCCGAGCAGACGCCGCTGATCGCGATGCAGGCGGTCGATCTGCTGCACGGCGCCGGCGTCCCGGCCGACGTCCTGCAACTGCTGCTGGGCGAGGGCGAACTCGGCGCCGCGCTGTGCGCGGCGCCGCAGATCGCCGGTGTGGCCTTCACCGGCTCGTTCGAGGTCGCGCAGCGGATCCATCGCAGCCTGGCGGCGCGCGAGGGGCCGATCGCCACGCTGATCGCCGAGACGGGTGGGCTCAATGCGATGATCGCCGACTCCTCGGCGCTGCCCGAACAACTCGTCCGCGATGTCATCCGCTCTGCATTTCATAGCGCCGGACAGCGCTGCTCGGCGCTGCGGGTGCTGTACCTGCAGGACGATATCGCCACGCACACGCTGGAAATCCTCGCCGGCGCGATGCAGGAACTGGTCGTCGGCGATCCGGCCTTGCTGTCGACCGACCTCGGCCCGCTGATCGATGCCGAGGCCAAGGCGCGGATCGACGCGCACCTCGCGGGCATGCGCGCCATCGGCCGGCTGATTGCCGCCGCGCCGCTGGCCGACGACGTCGCCGCCCGCGGCCATTTCGTCGCGCCGACCGCAATCGAGATCCAGGCGACCACCGAGATCGGCGAGGAGCCCTTCGGGCCGGTGCTGCACGTGATCCGTTATCCAGCCGCACAGCTCGATGCCGTGATCGACGCCATCAACGCCAGCGGCTACGGCTTGACGCTGGGTGTGCACACGCGCATCGAGTCGACCTGGCGACAGGTGCAGGCGCGCGCGCGCGTCGGCAACTGTTATGTCAACCGCAGCATGACCGGCGCCGTGGTCGGCTCGCAGCCGTTCGGCGGCGAGGGCCTGTCCGGCACCGGGCCCAAGGCCGGCGGCCCGCACTATCTGCTGCGCTTCGTCACCGAGCGCGCCCTGTGCGTGAACACGACGGCGGTGGGCGGCAACGCCGGCCTGCTGGCCCAGCGCGACTGAGTCGCGTCTCCGAGGGGTTTTCCCGCTGGCGTTGTCGGCCGTCACTGCGCAGACTACGCGGCCTTTCGGGTGCCGCCCGATCATCCATCCGTCTTTTCCCGTACCTGAGCCCCGGTGCGGGCTGCGCTGCCGACCATGTCCGCCCTTTTCAGCCGCAGCTTCCGCGACGAAGCGCGCGAGTATTGCCGCCTGGCCTGGCCGATTGCCGCGGCGCAGATCAGCTTTGTCAGCATGAGTGCCGTCGACACGGTGCTGGCCGGCCGCCTGGGCGCCGCGCAGCTGGCGGCAGTGGCGGTCGGCGCCAATGTGTTCTTCCTGATGTTCGTGTTCTTCTCCGGCCTGCTGATGGCGGTGTCGCCGATCGTCGCGCAGGCGCGCGGCGCGCAGCGGCCGCTCGCCGAGATCGGCGCATTCCTGCGCGGCGCGCTGCTGTTCGCGCTGCTGGCTGGCCTGGGCTGGATCGCGCTGTTGTGGTGGGTCCGGGAGCCGGTGCTGCGTCTGCTGGCGCTGGACACGGCCACGCAGGACTTTGCCCGTGGTTACATGCATACGCTGCTGCTGGCGCCGTTGCCGTTCTGCCTGAGCTTCGTGCAGCGCAATGGCGCCGACGCTCATGGGCTGACGCGCCTGTCGCTGGTGGCCGGCGTCGTCGCGCTCGGCGTCAACACCGTGCTCGCCTACGGCCTGATGTACGGCCGTCTCGGCATGCCGGAGATCGGCCCGGCCGGCG
>CAMLDZ010000049.1 GCA_946478985.1 uncultured Solimonas sp. | reverse complement strand
AAAAGCTGATGCAGATCGAATCCGTGCTGAGCGAGGATCGCCAGACGCGTGTTCCCGACGCCGTGATCCGCGCGCTGGGCATCCAGCCCGGCGATCGCCTGCGCTACAGGCTCGATAGCGATGGCTCGGTGCGCATCGAGAATCCCGATCGCGAGACGGCGCCGCTGCGCAGCGAACTATCGCCATTGCTGGTGCTGGCGGCCGGCCTGATGCAGGGCGGAGACGTCAGCGTGCCGCCCCGGCTGGATGCCGTGCTGGGTTCCCTGCAGCAATTGCTGAACCGGGATGCCGCGGCGCGGACGCCGCATGAGCAGGACGATCAGGCGGACCGGCGGGGTTCGGTGCGCTGAACGACCACCAGGGCGTGCGACAGCGGTTTACTCGAACAGCTCGCGCCGCTGCTCCGGCGTCAGCTCGCGCATGCGCTGGATGTTGGTCTGCGGGATGCTGTCGGGATCCGGGTGGCGGTCCAGCGCGGCTTCGACGCTGTCCTCGCGCAGCAGGTGCAGCAGCGGTACCGGCGAGCGGTTGGTGAAGTTCTCCACGTCATCCGCCTGCGTGCCGTCGAACTGGTACTGCGGGTGGAAGCTCGCCACCTGGTAGATGCCGCTCCACTCAAACTGGTCGAGCAGGGCGTCCACCTTGTCGAGGAAATCGTTGTAGTCGAGGAAGTCCGCAAGCATCTGCGGAACGGCGATGATCGTGGTTTCCAGCTCCGTCACCGGCGTCTCGTCGAGGCGTGTCAGCTCCAGCTGCAGCTCGGTCAGCAGGTCCAGCTCGTCGGTGCAGGCGCTGACGTGGATGCGCACGCGGCCGGCGCGGAACGGCTGCGCCGAGAACGGGCACAGGTTGAGGCCGATGACGACCTTCTCCAGCCAGCGGCGGACGGCGGTTTCGACGGGATCGATGGTGTCCAAGGGATGAGGGCGTCCGTGGCGGCGCGAGCCTGTGGCAGGGGCCGGCATTTTACGGCGGCCCTGACGTGGGGATGAAAGCGCGGCGCTGCCCGGATTACAGCCGGAAGTAGGCGGCGAGCGTGGCCTTGGCCAGCGTGTTGAGTTCCGCAGGCCGCTCCGTCAGGCAGCGCGGGCACTGGCAGAGGAACTGGAAGTTCTTCAGCAGCTGCGCGTTGCGTGCATACCAGCCCTGCTGCAGGAACGCCGGGTCCGAGAAGTAGTTCCAGCAGACCGCGGTGCCGGCGGCGATCGGGCGCGTCGCCAGCAACAGCTCGACGAACGGCCGATCGGCCGCGGCGGCGATCCGCGCATTCGGATCGCAGGAGTGATTCGAGCGACTCAGCAGCGGCCAGATGCCGTAGCCGATGCGACCGTCGTGCGCGTAGCGGATGTTGTTGGCGGCGACGCGGTGATAGAGCTGCGCGAGCTTTCTGGCATTGCGCCGGTAACGGCGTGACAACTGGTCAAGGCGGGCCTCGTCGTCGGCGTCGAGCGGCCAATGGGTCATCTTCAGGTCTTCGGCGTCGACCCGCGCGAAGCCGTCCGGCGAAGACACGATCGCCTCCAGCAGCAGCCACGGCGCCCACTCGTCTTCGCCCGCCTGTATCGGCACGAAGGCGATCGGATACTCCGCCAGCAGCAGTGCGCCGGCGGCGGTGTCGCGCGTGCTCAGCAGTTGCTTCTCGCCGCTCCAGCCGCAGACGCGTACCGGCGCGCCCTCGGCATCGGCGGCGGGGTCGGTGTCGGGCGGCAAAACCGTGCTCATCTGCGCTTCCTTGGCGATCCGCGGCGTGGGGCTGCGCAGTATGCGAGCCGCGTCGCCGGTGCAGAAGTCTGCACCCCGTCACAGCGCCACGGTGGACCGCTGGCGCGCCGCGTTCACAGCCACCGCCGGCGCGCGCCATACTGCGCTGCGCTGTGGGGACAGCCGGGGTCAGGGGGCAGAGATGAAGACGTTCGCAGGCCGCGTGGCGGCCATCACGGGGGCGGCGTCCGGCATCGGCCGGGCGCTGGCGCTGGAGCTGGCGCGACGCGGCTGCCATCTGGCGCTGGCGGACCTCGATGTCGAAGCGCTGGCGCGTACGGCCGAGCAGGCGGCGGCCTGCGGCATCAAGGTGACGACGACCGTGCTGGACGTCAGCGACCGCGCCGCGATGTTCGCCTGGGCGGCGGATGCCGTACGCGAGCATGGCCGGGTCAATCTGCTGTTCAACAACGCCGGCGTCGGCGGCGCCACGGTTGCGGAGACGGTCCGCATCGAGGACTTCGAGTGGATCATGAACATCAACTTCTGGGGCGTCGTGCACGGCTCGCAGGCGTTCCTGCCGCAGCTGCGCGCGTCCGGTGAGGGGGCGCTGGTCAACATCTCCAGCCTCAACGGTCTGATGGCGATGCCGACACGCGGCGCCTACAACGCTTCGAAATTCGCGGTGCGCGGCTATACCGAGGCGCTGCGCATGGAGCTGGAGCTGGAGGATGCCTGCGTCAGCGTCACCTGCGTCCATCCCGGCGGCATCGCCACCAACTTCGCGCGGCAGGGCCGGGTCGATGCCGACGTGCAGCGCCTGACCGGAGAATCGCAGGATCTGGCCAAGCGCAGCTGGAACCAGATGCTGCAGCGGACCACGCCGGAAGCCGCCGCCCTGCAGATCCTCGCCGGCGTCAGCCGGCGTGCGCGGCGCGTTCTGGTCGGCAGCGATGCCTGGCTGATGGACAAGCTGGTGCGATTGCTCGGTGCCGGCTATCAGGTGCTGCTGATCCGTGCGACCCGCAGGCTCAGGGCGCGCAATCTCGCGCGGCAGCCGGCGGCTTAGCTCGGCAGGCTAGTTCAGGCCGGCGCGCAGCTGCGGCTGCAGCTGGCCGACCAGATCGTCCGAGTAGGTTTCCACCATCGCGCGCAGCGCGTCGGGCAGGGTCGCAGTGATCGGCGCGAACATGTTGGGCAGCACGGTGAGCGAAGCACGGCGCTCGCCGTCGCAATCGCCGTCCTGCGTCGACAGGATCCGCAACTGTCCGCCGTCGAGGCTGTAGATCTGCGCGATCGACGCATCCCAGTCCGGCACCGCGGCGCTGACCAGGATGCCGTACTGCGCCTTCGGCTTATGGCTGCGGATGTCGACGGCGAAGGCGTACATCGCCGGCTGCAGTTTCTGGATGGTGCGCTGCAGGGCCAGGACGTGGCCGGGGCCGTGCACGTACTCGGGCAGATGCACGGAGGCGGTGAGTCCGGCGTGCGTTTTCAGGTTGAGCGTCGGCAGCGGCGCGCGCGTCGGCTCGTGCACGGAGATGGTCGCGCGAAACCGTTCAAGGCTCAGGGCGGCAAACTGGCGGACCTGCTTCTTGGTTCTGGCGCTGATGAGAGTCGTCATTTGCGCCGTATTCTATCGGCCGGCCGCGCGCGGCCGGGGGCGCATTCCAGCTGGACCATCGAGGGCAGACGCTTGAGCGAGAACGGCAAGGCCAGGCAGAAGAAGATCGAGACGGCGCGGCGCCTGCTGAGCCTGCGGCCGGTGTCGCTGGTGTCGTGGCGCGACGCGCTGGCGACGCTGGCGCCGATCGTGCTGATCAGCGTGCTGGCCATCGTCTTCACGCTGCGCTTCGTGCGGCCGGCGCCGCCGCTGCATCTGGTGATGGCCAGCGGCCCGGAAAACAGCAATTTCCGCACGGTGGCGGCGCAGTATCAGCAGATTCTCGCGCGCAGCGGCATCGAGCTGCAGCTGCTGCCGTCCAAGGGCTCCGCCCACAACCTCGACCTGCTCGCCGGGCATGAGGTCGATATCGCGCTGGTGCAGTCCGGCGTCACCCGCGAAGGCGGCAGTGACGACCTGGTGTCGCTGGGCACGATGTTCCGCCAGCCGGTACTGATCTTCTACCGCGCCGCCCGGCCGATCACGCGGCTGTCGGAACTCGAGGGCATGCGCATCTCCGCGGGCCGCGACGGCAGCGGCACGCGGGTGCTGGCGCTGGAGCTGCTCAATGCCAATGGCGTGGAGCCCGGCGACGGCACGCAGTTCGTCGAGCTCGAAGCCTCGGCAGCCAGCGCCGCCCTGCTGGCGCGCCAGGTCGACGCCATCTTCCTGTCCGGTGACACGGCCAGCATCGGCATGCTGCGCGATCTGCTGCACAGCGACGGCATCCGCCTGTACGACTTCGTCCAGGGCGCCGCCTATGAGCGGCGCTTCCGCTATCTCAACCGCTTCCAGCTGCCGCCCGGCGCCTTCGATCTCGGCGCCAACCTGCCCGAACAGGAGATCACCATGATGGCGCCGACCGTGGAGCTGCTCGCGCACGGCGACCTGCATCCGGCGCTGTCGGACCTGCTGGTCGAGGCGGCGCAGGAGGTGCATGGGCGCGGCACGCTGATGCAGAACCCCGGCGAGTTCCCGCACGCCATCGAACACGATTACCCGATGCATCCGGACGCCGCGCGCTTCTACAAGTCCGGCAAGGGCTTCGCGTATCGCTTCATGCCGTTCTGGCTCGCCAGCCTGGTCAACCGCGCGGCGGTGGTGCTGGTGCCGCTGCTGGTGGTGCTGATTCCCGGCCTGCGTTTCGCGCCATACCTTTATGGCTGGCGCATCCGCCGGCGCATTTACAAGCTCTACGGCGAGTTGATGGCGCTGGAGCGCGCGGTGCTGGAGCCGGTGACGGCGGAACAGCGCGTGGTGCTGTTCGAGCGGCTCACGCAGATCGAGAAGACCATCATCGCGCTCAAGGTGCCCGGTGCCTTCGCCGATCAGATCTACGTTCTGCGCCGACACATCAAGTTCGTCCGCGACAGTCTCAGCCCCGGCACCGGCGGCAACGACGAAGAAGCCGTGCTGATCCGCTGAACCTCAGGCGGGCGTCGGCAAGCGCAGCGGCCAGCGGCCGATCACGACATGCGTCGGGCCTTCGGCGCTGTTGAGGCTGCGCGCCAGGACGAACTCGTGGACCGGCCAGTGCACGGTCTTGATGTCGCGCTCCGGCAACGCGTAAGGCGAGCCGCTCAGGAACGTCACTTGTGGATGAAAGTGTGTGTGATCGCCGCGCAGCCCGGTGCTGGCGAGTCGCGTCTTGATCTGCCGTTGCAGTGCCGCCAGCGCAAAGCTGCTGTCGTGCGAGCCGAACCACCACTGCGCCTCGCACGCGGAGCTGGCGGCGATGTCCAGCCGCAGCACGAACGGCGCGGCGCTGACGCCATCCGCCGCAGCGCGCGCCGCGGCTTCCTGCGTCGGCCCGAGCTCGCCGAGCCGCACCAGCGGCAGATGGTAGTTGGCCGCCAGCGTCTGCCGGCCGCCCACCGGCAGGCGGCCCACCACCGACTTGTACGCCACGCGCAGGTCCATGCGCACGGCGTTATCGGGCCACAGCGCGAAGAACGACGAATTCTTCATAAGGCGTGCAACTCGGATAGGGCAGCTGCGCCGAGTATAGACAGCGTGCCGCGCGAAGAACCCGGCGGCGCTCAGGGCGCGCGCAGCTGCAGGCGCTGGATCGCCACCACGGCAGACGTCCGGCTGTGCACGCCGAGCTTCTGGTAGATGTTCTTCAGGTGCCACTTGGCGGTCTGCGTGGAGATGCCCAGCGTGCGCGCGATGTGCTTGGCGGCCAGGCCGCGCGCGATCAGGTAGAGGATCTCGCGCTCGCGTGCGGTGAAGCCGGATTCGTCGGCCGACAGGCCTTCCGCCGTCTCCGGCGGAGTAGGGCTGGCGATGGCGGGCGCCGGCGCGAGGCCGGCGGCGATCAGGCGCTGCAGATAGGCGCGATAAGGCGGGTCGACGGCGACGAACAGATCGGCGCTGCCGATCAGCTGCGGGGCAAACGCCATCTCGTCGGCGATGCTGCGGATCAGCCTGGCGCCGTGGCCCATGACGATGGCGCGGCTCAGCAGTTCGACCGCGCGATCGTGACGGCCGCTGCGCCAGCATACGGCCGCATGCAGCGCGCGTATCTGCACCTGCAGGCGGCGGTGACCGCTGAGATCCACCTGATGCTGCAGTGTGCTCAGCTGCGGCAGCAGTGAGCGGTCTTCGCCGTCGGCGATGCGGGTGCGCAGCAGCGCCAGCTGCGCCAGATAGCGGACGATGCCGGCCGGCGAACCCAGCATGTCGCCGCCCTGCACCAGGGCGCCCAGCCTGCCGAGCAGCGCCGGCACCATGCCGGCCTGATGGCCGCGCAGCGCCAGCCAGATGCGCGCCGCCAGCGCGTGCGCGCAGACGCGGGCGATGCCGCGCTTTTCACCGAGCCGCGTCATCCGCTCCAGCAACTCGTCGGCCTCGCGCGCGGCACCGCGGTGGAACATCGCCAGCGCCAGCGAGACCGGCCCGGCGCCGCTGGAACCCGGCATCGGCAGCTTGAGGATCTGTTCGGTGCGGCCGGCGCTCAGCGCCAGGGCTTCATCGAGGCGGTCGGTTTCGTAGAGCACGTCGATCAGCGGGCCGAGAGCGACGCCGGCCAGCGCCGCCTCGCGGCCACGCAGCCGCTCGACGCGCTTCAGCGAGCGGCGGTACTCGTCCTCGGCGGCCTCGATCAGCCCCTGGCCGGCATAGCATTCGCCGCCGATGACGCTGCAGTAAACATAGAACAGCAGGCCCTGATGCTCCTCGTCGAAGCAGGCGCCGTCGAACAGGGCCTGCAGGCCGTCGGTGAAGCGGCCGCTACAGAACTCGTGCCAGGCATAGACGCTGGCCCGTTGCGAACGCAGCTCGCGGCTGATGCCGCCGGCACCGGCAGGGATGCGTTCGACCGCGGCCAGTGCCTCGTCGTGATCATCGCCGATGGCGTACGCGGTGGCGCGGATCATCTCGGCTTCGCCGCGGAAGGCCTCGTCGACCGGCTGCGGCGCGGCCAGGCGCTGCAGGGCTTCGGCGCGGCGCAATAGCTGCAGGGCGATATCGACATCGTGCAGGGCGACGTGCGCCCAGGCTTCGGCCAGCAGCAGGTTGGGGTGCTCGTCGCAGCGTGCCCGCGGCAGCCGCGCGATCCAGGCGACGCAGCGGTCCGGCATGCCGTCGAGCGTCATCGCCCGGCCTTCGTTCTCCAGCAGGGTGATCGCCGCTTCGTGGTCGCCGCTGTCGATCAGCAAGTCGATCGCGCGGGCGGAGTCGCCGGTCTCGCGGTAGTGCGCCGCCAGCGCGCGGCAATGGCTGACGTAGCGGTCGGCATGGTCGCGCTGCAGCGAGGTGGCGACGCAGTGCTGCAGCAGCGGGTGCAGGCCGTAGCGCTCCGGGTCGACCTTGCGGATCGCCGGCCAGCGGGCCGCCAGCTGCTGCAGCGGCGCGCTGTGGCCCAGCACCCGCTGCAGCAGGACGGCGTCGGCGTCGGGCGTCAGCGCCAGCAGGTCCACCCGTTCGCGCTCGGCCGGCGTCAGCCCGGCCAGGACTTCCTGCTCGAAGTAGGCGTGCAGCTCGGCGCGCGACCATTGCCCGGCTTTCAGGCGCGCTTCCAGCCCGCCGGCCGACTGCACGAGGATCTTCAGCACGCCGGGCCAGCCGAGGCTGTGGTTGTAGGCGAGGTTGAGGCCGGCGACGCCGATCGCGCCGGAGGCGGCGCGCAGCAGAAACTCGCCGGTCTCGGCGAAGCTGAAGGCCAGCTCCTCGGGGCCGAGCTGGATCAGGCGGCCGGCGGCCAGCAGCTTGGCCAGACGCAGGGGCGGGGTCTGCCTTGAACCGAGCAGCACGCGCAGCATCGGTCCGGCGGAGCCGAGCAGCTCGTCGATGAAGGCCAGTGCCGCCGGATCGCGCAGCAGATCCAGCTCATCGATAAACAGGTTCAGCACGCAGCCCTGCCGCTCCGCGTGGTTGACCAGCTCGACGCGCAGCGCGTCGAGGCTGTCAGTCGGCGGCAGCGGCAGGCCGGCGGCGCCGGCTGCCGCCTGCAAATAGGCCAGCAAGGCTGCCGGGTCCTGATGGCGGGGGTCGATGCTCAGCCACACCGCGAGCTGGGCGCGGCCGAGCAGTTCGGCGCGCAACTGCCGCAGCAACACGGTCTTGCCGTAGCCGGCCGGTGCGCAGAGGAGCACCACCGCGCCGGCCTTGTCCGCGCCGGCCAGCAGGCGCTCGCGCAGCGGATGACGGCGCAATTCGACAGCGGGCGCAGCCGGTGGCTTCAGGCGCGATTCGACGACGCCAACGCCCCGCGACGGGTGATCGCTCATAGGTGCCATGACGTTCGGAGCGGGGAATTATCCGCGAATCGGCAAAACCCGCGCGGCCACCCCCTGTGCCCCTCCAAAAGGAGGGGTGCCCGTTGCCTTGCGCTGTCGCAGTCTGCTGACGGTGCCCGCCATGGGCGCGAACAAGCCGATCCAGATGGATGAATTGAGCATGGCCACCGGCGAGACGCCGGCGTCGGACCTATCGCCGCGGCACCCGCGTGCGTGGGCGCCGGCATGAGTGCCGCCCGCCCGCTGCGCCGTGCCGCTGCACTGCTGCGCAGCAGCCGCGCCGGAGCCACGCGGCCGCCGCGGCCGGCGGCGCTGCCCGCCACGCCGCAGGTGCAGGCCGAGCTGGTCGAGCACCTGTGCCGACTGCACCAGCAGATGACGCAGGCGCAACAGGACATCGGTGGCGGGCGCGCGCTGAGTCAGTCGCAGAGGATGGTGCTGCTGCTGCTCGACGCCGAGGCGGCGGCCGGCGGGATTTCGCAGAAGGTGGTGGCGGCGCGGTTGCAGGCCTTGCATCGGCTCAGCCATTCGGCGGCGTCGAAGATCCTGCGCGAACTGGCGCGCCCGCCACTGGCGCTGATCAGCCAGCGCGAGAGCGCGCATTCCGGTCGCGAGAAAACCCTGTGCCTGACCGAGGCTGGCCGCCGGGCCCTGACGCGCGCCGGTGACGGCGGCAGCCCGGCGCTGACGACGGCGCTGGGCCGGGTCTCGGACGAGGGCCTCCGACAGGGCCTGCGCTTTTTCGAGGAGCTGTTCGGCGTCCTCTAGCAATCGCTGTCGCTCGCCGGCCGGCCAGAATCTGGCCAAGCCGGCGCCTTTTAGCGTATAGTCGCCGCCCCTTGTTTGTTGGCCCGGTGCTGTCATGGCGCGTGTAACCGTCGAAGATTGCCTGAAGAAGATCCCCAACCAGTTCGACCTGACGCTGGTCGCCGCCAAGCGCGCGCGTCAGCTGGCGCGTGGCGCCGAAGCCCGCCTGCCGTGGGGCAACCACAAGTCGACGGTGCTGTCGCTGCGCGAAATCGCCGACGGCTACACCGATCGCCGCGTGCTCGACGAAGTCGACCTGCCGGCGGTCCAGCAGCCGAAGATGGAACTCGAAGCGCTCGATCCGTCGTTCGACGCCTGAGGCTTTCAGCGATCGAGTGAAAAGGGCCCGCGCAAGCGGGCCTTTTTCGTTTCCGCCTCCATATACTCAAGCCATGGAACTGTCGGTCATCCAACGTCTGGGCACCGCGCTGCGCACGCAGCGCGCCGAGCGCGAGTTCGGCATGGACGCGCTGGCGCGGATGCTGGAGGGCTACCTGCCCGACGAGCAGATCGACCAGGTGCGCCGCGCCGCCGAGTTCGCGCGCAACATGCACGAGGGGCAGAAGCGCTCGTCCGGCGAGCCCTATGTCTACCACCCGCTGGCGGTGGCACGGATCCTCGCCGAGATGCGGCTCGATCACACCACGCTGATCGCGGCGATCCTGCACGACGTCATCGAGGACACCGGCATCTCGCGCGACCAGCTGGCCGCCGAGTTCGGCAAGGACGTCGCCGTGCTGGTCGACGGGGTGTCCAAGATCGCCAAGATCGAAGGCCGCACCCGCGCCGAGCTGCAGGCGGAAAGCTTCCGCAAGCTGCTGCTGGCGATGACGCAGGATCTGCGGGTGATCCTGGTCAAGCTGGCCGACCGCCTGCACAACATGCGCACGCTGGGCGCGATGGCCGCCGAGAAGCGCCGCCGCATCGCCCGCGAGACGCTGGAGATCTACGCGCCGATCGCGCAAAGGCTCGGCATCTACTCGATCCGCACCGAGCTGGAGGACCTGGCCTTCGCCAACCTCTACCCGCGGCGCCATGCGGTGCTGGTCGAGGCGATCAAGGCGCAGCTCGGCGACACCCGCAAGCTGATCCGCGAGGTCGAGCAGCGGCTGTCGACGGCGCTGCGCGAGGAGGGCGTCGGCGCCTCGGTGGTGGGTCGCCAGAAGAACATCTACGGCATCTACCAGAAGATGCGCCGCAAGAAGCTCAAGCTGCTCAAGGTCACCGACCTGCTGGGCTTTCGCGTCATCGTCGCCAAGGTCGACGACTGCTACCGCGTGCTGGGCATCGCCCACCACGTCTACAAGCCGGTGCCGGGCGAGTTCGACGATTACATCGCCAACGCCAAGTCCAACGGCTACCAGTCGCTGCACACCTCCTGCGTGGGGCCGCGCGGCCACAAGATCGAAATCCAGATCCGCACGCGCGACATGCACCACGTCGCCGAGAGCGGCATCGCCGCGCACTGGCAGTACAAGCTGGGCGAGAAGGACAGCACGGTGGCGCCGCAGGTGCGCGCGCGCGAGTGGGTCAACGGCCTGCTCGACGAGTTCGGCACCAGCAGCGCGATGGACTTCATCGAGAACGTCAAGGTCGATCTGTTCCCGGACGAGGTCTACGTGTTCACGCCCAAGGGCGAGATCCGCCGGCTGCCGCGCGGCGCCACGCCGGTCGACTTCGCCTACGCGGTGCACTCGGAGCTGGGCGACCACTGCGTCGCTGCGCGTCTGGACAGCCAGCTGGAGCCGCTGAACACGCATTTGCGCAACGGCCAGACGGTGGAGGTGATCACCTCCAAGCACGCCCGGCCCAACGCCGCCTGGCTCAACTTCGTCAAAACCGCCAAGGCGCGCGCCTCGGTGCGCGGCTATCTGCGCAACCAGCGCGAGGACGAGGCGGTGCGGCTGGGCCGCCGTCTGCTGGAGATCGCACTGCGCGAGCTGTCGGTGCCGGCCACCGTGCTCAAGGAGCAGGCCAGGCTGGCGCCGGTGCTCGATGCGCACCAGCTCAAGGACGTCGAGGAACTGTTCGTCGCGATCGGCACCGGCGAGCGGCTGGCGGCGCTGGTGGCACGCCACTTCCTGCCCGAGAGCGAGGCGGCGACACGCACCGGCGGCGGTGTCGCGCCGCTGGCGATCGAAGGCACCGAAGGTCTGGTGCTCGACTACGCGCGCTGCTGCTATCCGCTGCCGGGCGATGAAATCCGCGGCCACGTCAGCACCGGCCGCGGCATCGTCGTGCATCGGCTCGACTGCCGTCATGCCAAGGCGCGGCCGCAGGACTGGGTGGCGCTGGCCTGGTCCGAGCGCGTGCAGGGCGATTTCCTGGCCGAGATCCGCATGAAGAGCATCCGCAAGCGCGGCATGCTGGCGAAGATCACCGCCGAGATCGCCGCCAGCGAGTCGTCGATCGAGAACCTGCAGATGCCGGATCGCGCCGGCGGCGAGGCGGTGGAGATGCGTTTCATCCTCACCGTGCGCAACCGCGTGCATCTGGCGCGCGTGCTGCGGCGCTTGCGCCGAGTCGAAGGGGTGGAGCGCGTCAACCGCGCCTGAAACGACGCGATCCGTCTGCTGCGCGCGCCGGTCTCGCCACGACGGCTCGCGCCGTTTCCCGGACCTTGCCTGACCCCACGCTTGGCGCGTTGCGCCGGCATCGCCGACAATCGCGCGTCCCTGAACAGACGAGTACGAGCATGACCCGGCAGATCATCCAGACCGACGCGGCGCCGGCGGCGATCGGCACCTATTCGCAGGCGGTGCGCTGCGGCAACACGGTGTATCTGTCCGGGCAGATCCCGCTCGATCCGAAGACGATGACGCTGCTCAACGGCAGCATCGACGACGAGATCCACCAGGTGTTCCGCAATCTCGCCGCCGTTGCCGAGGCGGCCGGCTCGTCGCTGGCCAAGGTCGCCAAGCTCAATGTCTTCCTGACCGACCTGGCGCACTTCGCGCGCGTCAACGAGATCATGGCGCAGTACTTCCAGACGCCGTATCCGGCGCGCGCGGCGATCGGCGTCGCCAGCCTGCCGCGCGGCGCGCGCGTCGAGGCCGACGCCATCCTCGTCGACGATTGACGCAGGCGCGCGCCACGCGCGGCGGCCCGCGTCCGCCGCTGGACCTCGACAGCGCCGCGACCTTTCTCAAGGGCGCCGGCCCGGCGATCGCGCTGCGCCTGCGCACGCTGGGCATCGAGCGGGTGCGCGAGCTGCTGTTCCATCTGCCGCTGCGCTACGAGGATCGCCGCTTCCACCGGCCGATCGGCCAGTTGCGCAGCGGCGACGAAGCGCTGGTGCGCGGCCGCATCGTCGCCTGCGACCTGCGCTTCGGCCCCAAGCGCAGCCTGCGCGTGTCGATCGACGACGGCAGCGGTGTGCTGCTGCTGCGCTTCTTCCATTTCAACGAGGCGCAGCGGGCGCAGCTGCTGGAAGGCCGCTGGCTGCAGGCCTTCGGCGATGCGCGGCTCGCCATCGGCGGCATCGAGATGGTCCACCCGCAGTACCGCACCGCCGACAGCGCCGACGAGCTGCAGCCGGAAGCGCAGCTGACGCCGATCTATCCGCTGACCACCGGTCTCACCCAGCCGCGGCTGCGCGCCCTGATCGAGCAGGCGCTGGCGCTGGCGGCGCGCGATGCGGCGCTCAACACGCTGCTGCCGGGCCTCGACGGTCCGGATACCGGCGCGGCGCTGCTGGCGATCCACAAGCCGCACAGCGAATCCGACGCCCAGCGCCTGCTGGCCGGCACGCATCCGGCGCAGAACCGGCTGAAGTCCGAGGAGCTGCTCGCGCACCAGCTCAGCCTGCGGCTGCTGCGTCAGCAGCAGAAGAGCCGGCCGGCGCACGCGCTGCACGGCTTCGCCGCGGCCGAGCAGGCTCTGCGCACGGTGCTGCCGTTTGCGATGACCGGCGCGCAGGCGCGCGTGGCGGCCGAGGTCGCACAGGACCTGGCCTGCGCGCAGCCGATGCTGCGGCTGGTGCAGGGCGATGTCGGCAGCGGCAAGACCGTGATCGCGGCGATGGCGATGCTCGCCGCCGCGCGCGCCGGTCTGCAGGCCGCGCTGCTGGCGCCGACCGAACTGCTCGCCGAGCAGCACCAGCGCAATCTGTCGCGCTGGTTCGAGCCGCTCGGCCTGGCGCCGCTGCTGCTGACGCAAAAGCTCAAGAAGGCCGCGCGTGACGCCTTGCTGGCAGCGCTGGCCGACGGCACGCAGGCGCTGGTGGTCGGCACCCACGCAGTGCTGCAGGACGATGTGCGCTTCAAGTCGCTGGCGGTGGTGGTGGTCGACGAGCAGCACCGCTTCGGCGTGCAGCAGCGCCTGGCCTTGCGCGACAAGGGCGGCCGCCGCGCCGCGCATCAGCTGATCATGTCGGCAACGCCGATTCCGCGCACGCTGGCACAGTCCTATTACGCCGATCTGGATGTGTCGGTGATCGACGAGCTGCCGCCGGGCCGCACGCCGGTGCAGACCGTGGTGCTGTCCAACGACAGGCGCGACGAGGTGCTGCAGCGCATCGGCGAAGCCTGCCGCCAGGGCCGCCAGGTCTACTGGGTCTGCACGCTGATCGAGGAATCCGACGAGCTGGACGCCGAGGCCGCCGAAGCCACCGCCACGCGCTTGCGCAGCGAGCTGCCGGGGCTGCGCGTCGGCCTGGTCCACGGCCGCCTGAAGTCAGCGGAGAAGGACGCGCAGATGCGCGCCTTCCAGGACGGCGTCACGCAGTTGCTGGTGGCGACCACGGTGATCGAAGTCGGCGTCGACGTGCCCAATGCCAGCATCATGGTGATCGACAACGCCGAACGCCTGGGCCTGGCGCAGCTGCACCAGCTGCGCGGTCGCGTCGGCCGCGGCGCGGTATCCAGCCAGTGCGTGCTGCTCTACCAGGGCCCGCTCGGCGAGACCGCGCGGGCGCGGCTGGAGACCATGCGCGCCACCAACGACGGTTTCGCGATCGCCCAGCGCGATCTGGAATTGCGCGGACCGGGCGAATTGCTGGGCCGTCGCCAGACCGGCGAGGTCGGCATGAAGTTCGCCGATCCCTTGCGCGATGCGCCGCTGGTGCCGCCGCTGCAGCGCCTGGCCGACCAGTGGCTGCGCGACTGTCCGCAGCAGTCGCGGTTGTTGATCGGCCGCTGGGTCGGCGATATTGAGCGCTACGGCCGCGTCTAGCACGGTTCCGGCCCCGCATGCGGGCCGCAACAGTGCAGATCATCCGGTATAAGACGGCCGATCTCATTCAGGGCACATCATGGCGTTGCGAGAGCAGCAGAAGGAAAAACGGCGCGATCTGATCGTGCAGGCAGCGGAGGAACTGATCCGCGAGACCGGCGATACGGATTTTTCGATGATCACGCTGGCGCAGCGCGCCGGCCTGAGCCCGGCGACGCCGTACAACCTGTTCGGCAGCAAGTCGGCGATCCTCTACGCGCTGCTGACGGTATCCGCGGACCGCTTCTTCAACAGCCCCAAGCGCACCCTGGCCGCCGCCGATCCCTACCAGCACTTCATCCGCGCCGCCGATGGCCTGGCCGACGTGCTCAGTCGCGATCCGGCGTTCTACCGGCCGCTGTACCGCTTCCTGTTCGGCGTGGTCGATCCGGTCTACCGGCCGGCGTTCATGGAGCTGGCGCACAGCTACTGGCTGGAGGCGACCATCCGCCTGTCGCGGATGGGCGTGCTGCCGCCCTACGTCTCGCACAAGGACCTGGCGCGGCAGTTCGTCGTGCAGGCGGTCGGTGCCATCGACATGTGGGTGCAGTTCGAGGTCGACGAGGCGCAGATGGGCGCGCTGCTGCGCCAGGGCGCCTGTGTGCTCCTGCTCGGCATGGCACACGGCGACAACCACAAGGCGCTGCTGGCGCAGCTGCAGACTGACGCGGCGATTCTCCAGTCGGTGCCGCGCTAGGGCCTGTTAACGCGGCGCCCGCCCCTCAGATCGTCGCCCGCCCCAGCCAGTCGTCGAGTTCGTCGAAGGCGCGCTGCACCGCACGGCAGGCCTGCTGCGTCGCCGCGGGCTGCCCGCCACGGATCTGCTGCTGCAGGCTTTCCACGGCCAGCGCCAGCGGCAAGGCGCCGATCGTCCGTGCCGAACCGAGCAGGCGGTGGGCGAGCTGGCGTGCACGATCCGGCTGCCAGCGCGCGCCCTCGCCACAGCAGCTTTCCAGCTCCGCCAGCGTCGGCCGGTTGATGCGTGCGAAGTCGCGCAGCAGCCGCGCCGCGAAGCCGTGGTCGCCGCCGCTGATCTCCAGCAATTGCGTGCGGTCGACCGGCTCGGGGGCAGTGACCGCCGCCGCCGGCGCGCCGAGCTGGCGCGTCAGCGCCGCCTGCAGTTCGTCGAGCCGCACCGGCTTGAGCAGGAAATCGTCGAAGCCGGCGGCGCGGCAGGCCTCGCGCTCGCCGGACAGCCCGGCGGCGGTCAGCGCGATCATCGGCAGCTGCGTCGGCAGGCCGCGCTCGCGATCGCGCTGCCAGCGCGCCAGTTGCAGGCCGTCGACGTGCGGCATGTGCAGGTCGGCCAGCAGCAGCGCGTAATCGCGCTCGCCGAGCCGGTGCATCGCCTCGGCGCCGTCGCCGGCGATTTCGGCGCGATAGCCGAGCCGCGCCAGCTGGCGGACGATCACTTCCTGGTTGACCGGATGATCCTCGGCGACCAGCACCAGCGGCGCATCGGCCGGCAGCGTCGTCGCCGCGGGGGCGCTGAGCGCCGTCTGCGCGGCGCTGCCGGTGACCCGCTGCAGCTGGCGCACGAGGTCGGCCAGCCGCAGAGGACGGCCGAGGCGGCCGACGGTGCGGCCGTCGAGCACCACGGCGTAGTGCTGCACGGCGCCGGCATCGGCGATGCACAGCGCCGCCGCCGGCAGTCGCTGCGCGCCGAGCGCTTCGAGATACTGGCCGAGTCTTGCGGACTGGACGGTGTCAGCGATCTGCAGCGCCAGCTGCAAGCCCTGCAGCGGCCGCTCGCGATCACCGCCACGGTTCTCGACCGGCAGTTCGATCT
This sequence comes from uncultured Solimonas sp., assembly GCA_946478985.1. The sequence continues at coordinate 5,987 of CAMLDZ010000049.1, read as the reverse complement.
CGCACCAGAACTCGCTGCCGCCGCCGGGCGTGCTGAGGTAGTCGACCTCGCCGCCCATGCGCTGCACCAGGCCGCGCACGATCGACAGGCCCAGGCCGGTGCCGCCGTAGCGGCGCGTGGTGCCGGCATCGGCCTGCGAGAACGGCCTGAACAGCCGCTGCCGCGCCTCGGGCGCCAGGCCGATGCCAGTGTCGAGCACGCACAGGCGCAGGCGCTGCGCGCCCGCCGCGGCGCCCTCGCGGGCCTCGACGCGGACCTGCACCGCGCCGCGCTCGGTGAACTTGATGGCATTGCTGCAGAGATTGAACAGGATCTGGCGCAGGCGCAGCGCGTCGCCGACCAGCACTTCCGGCAGCACCGGTTCGATATGGCAGTCGAGGGCCAGTCCCTTGCCGTGCGCCAGCGGCGCGAGCATGCCGACCGCGTCCTCGACCACTTCGCGCAGTGCGAACGGGCAGGCTTCCAGCTTGAGCTGCACCGCCTCCAGCCGCGAGAACACCAGCACATCGTCGATGATCTGCAGCAGGGTGCTGCCGGACTGCCGGGCGATGCGCACCAGTTCGCGCTGCTCGGCCGGCAGGCCGGCGGCATCGAGCAGTTCCAGCAAGCCGAGCATGCCATTCATCGGCGTGCGGATCTCATGACTCATGGTGGCCAGGAAACGCGATTTCTCCTCGCTTTCGGCCTCCGCCTGGTCGAGCGCTTCGAGGCGGTGCGACAGCGCCAGCGTGACCTCGCGCAGGGCGTCGATCTCGTCGCGGCCGCTGCCGCGCGGGCCGCGCAACAGCCGCCGCCGCGCCGCCGCGAACTGGCGTTCGGCCAGCATCGGCAGCGCTTCGGTGACGCGGCGCAGGCGCCGCAGGCTCGGCGTCAGGATCAGGTAGACCACGCCCGAGGCCAACAGCAGCGCGGCGATGCTGATCAGCGCGGCGCGCAGCTGCTCGGCGCGGATCGTCGCGGTGGCGTCGGTCTCGTCGAACAGGAACAGCAGGATCGGCGCCGGCGCCAGGGCGCCCTGCAGCGGCGCGCGCAGGACGCGCAGCCGGCGGTCATCGATATGCCGCGCCTGCACCTCGCCCTCCGGCAGTGTGTCGAGCGGCAGTTGCTCCAGATATGGCAGCAGGCGCGGCGCGTCGGTCAGCGCCAGCAAGCGGGGCGGCGCGTCGGCCGTCGGGGCCAGCACCGCGACGTCACCGACATGCAGCTGCTGGAACGACAGCAGCATGCCCGCCAGCGGTTGCCACAGCGCGATGCAGATCGGCTGGCCGGCGCTGTCGAAGCTGGGCACGAATGCAAACAGCAGGCATTCGCCATCGCCGTCGCAGCTGACCAGCGAGTCCGGACGCTGCTGCTGCAGGGCCTGAAGCGCGGCGCGCGCGTACTCGGGCCGCTCGGCGACGGCGGGGGTGCCCGGCGCCTGCCAGCGCAGCCGGCTGCGAGCGTCTTCGTCATAAACCTGCAGGCCGGTGAAGCTGCCGAAGATCGGGCTCTGGCTGAGCTGCTCCAGATGCGGCTGCCCCGGCGTATGGCCGGGCGCGTCGATCAGCAGCACGCCGAGCTGCAGGGCGACGTCGACCATGCTCTGCACCGCATCGCGGCGCAGCGCCTCGAACTGCGCCGGCAGTGCGCGCAAGGCGTCGCGCACCCGCAGTTCATGCGTGCTGCGCAGCTGCGAGTACGCCATCAGGGCGGTGAGTGTCTGTGCCAGGCCGACCACGCCGACCACGGCGAGCATCACACGGCCTTTCAGGCCGAGCCGCGACGGTCCGCCGCCGGCGGTCGCGGCCGGCTTCAGAACCGGTACCCCAGCATCATCACGAACAGTGTCCAGCGCGGATCGCGCTCGGCCGACGGCACGCTGTTGTCGAGCGCCGGCACCGTCAGCGTGCCGTAGATCTGGTGCACCTCGGCCCAGACGCCCCAGTGTTCGTCAGGCGTCCAGCCCCCGCCCAGCGTCGCGTCATGCGCGAAGCGCAGGTAGCGGCGACCGCCGCTGGCGGTCTGCCGGCCGTCGCGATCGTGGATGTCGGAGAAGCGCGAGTCCCAGCGTGTGAACAGCCGCCACGCTGGGGTCAGCCGGTAATCGAGCTGCAGGTAGGCGCCGTCCGACTCGGTGTTGAGCCGGCCGGTATTGCTGGCATAGCCGTCTATCGTCGTCAGCAGGTATTCGCTGGTCAGGCTGAAGCGCTCGCCGTTGAGCCGCAGCGAAGCGACGTAAAGATCGAAGTTGCCTTCGAACACCACCGGATACGGCGGCTGCGGGTCGAGTTCCAGCCGCGCGTTGAGGTGACTCAGGGCCGCGACCACGCGGCCGCCGTCCCAGCGGTCGCTCAGCTGCACGAAGCGCAGATTGCGCAGGTTGACGTCGTCGGGCAGCGGGCCGTTGCCGATGAAGGCGCGCTTCTCTTCCTGGTCCAGCTCGCGGTCGATGGCCGCGCCGGCCACCAGCGACAGTTCGTGCGCGCCGCTGCTGTAGCTGCCGTACAGCTGGCCGCCGTTCGATGAGAAGAACAGGCCGCGCAGGCCGGTGCCGTCGAAGTACACGGACTGCGGCAGCAGGATGCTCGGCCGCGCGAAGACGACGTCGCGGGTGTCGTTGAACAGGCCGAACGGATTCTTGACGCGGCCGATGCGGATGCCGCCGAGATAGCGCTCGTTCTGCAGCGCCTGCCAGTCGAGCAGGGCGTAGTCGAGACGCGGCTTGCCGTCGTCGCCGCGGCCGGCATCGCGGATCAGGACCTGCGCCGACGCGTGCAGCGCGCCGATGCCGGTGGCGGCGTTGACCGCCGCCTCGTAGAAATCGAAGCTGCCATCGGTGCTGTCGCCGTAGTACTCATTGCCCTCGCTGAGCAGGAAGGCCTGCGCGCCGAAGCCGTGCACTTCGAAATACGCAGTGGACGGCAGGCTGGCGGCGATCAGCAGCAGTCCGGCGAGTCGCGGGATGATGCGGTTCATCGGATGGTCTCTCCGGATTCCGTGGCGGCGCCGCTCGCCGGACTGAGGTAGCCGATCGCGCCTCGCGTCGCGCGCACCTTGTCGCGCATCTCGACCTCGCTGTGGACGATGCCGGGCGCGATGCCGGTGCCGGTGAAGACCAGCCGGTCCCAGACGTTGCGCAGCAGGTAGGGATAAGTGCCGAGCACTTCGCGGCAGAATCGCACATGCGCGGCGCTGTTGTCGGGCATGACGAAGGCGCGCACCGGCGTGCCGTCCGGCCATTGCCGCAGGCGCCCGCTGAACATGGCACGCACCAGCGTGCGGTCCAGCGCCTTGGCGTCATGCTCGGGGCTGGTGATCAGCTGCACGCCGTCGGCATGCACGACGCCCGTGGACGCGGCCAAGAGCAGGCACAGGCCAGCCACCACTCCTCTTGCGTTGATCATCTGCTGAGCGCCTCGGAGCAGACCATTTTTTTGCACGTCGATTCTAGCCGGCACACTAGCGTTATCTTGGCGTAGTCGCCAGAGCCGCAGGTATGGGCAGCGCCGAGCGGCGGGGTTAGGCTGCGTACGACAAGGAGCGGAGAACAGGATGGGCTTGTCGGTGCTGGTGGTTGACGACGATGAGCTGCTGCGCATCGTGCTCGATGCGCAGCTGCGCGCCGAGGGCGCGGAGCGCGTCGTGCTGGCCGGCGACGGCAATGTCGCCCAGCAGCGGCTGCGCGACGCGGGGCCGTTCGATCTCATCGTCCTCGACCTGCTGATGCCGGAGGCCGATGGCGTCACCTTCCTGCGCGCCCTGGCCGCGCAGCACAGCGATGCCGAGCTGATCCTGACCAGCAGCCTGGACCGCAAGATTCTGGAGACCGCCGAATCGCTGGCGCGGGCGCACGAGTTGCGCGTACTCGGCGTGCTGCCCAAGCCGCCGACGCCGCGCCTGCTGCGCCAGCTGCTGGAACGGCGCGGCGGTCGCACCAAGCCTCGGCGCGCCGGCGCCGAGGTGGCGCCGCTGCGGCTGGCGGCAGCCTTGCGCGACGGCCATGTGCAGCCTTTCTTCCAGCCAAAGATCTGCGCCCGCACCGAAGCGGTGTTGTCGGTGGAGGCGCTGGCGCGCTGGCTCGATCCGGTCGAGGGCCTGGTGATGCCCGGCGCCTTCATCGCGGTGGCCGAGCAGCACGGCATGATCGATGCGCTGACGCGGCAGATCGCCGGTCAGGCATTCGCGCAGCTGCACCGCTGGCGCGAGCAGGGCTTTGCGCCGACCCTGCAGGTCAATCTGTCGGCGCTGTCGCTCAACCGTACCCAGACTGCCGACGAGATGCGCCAGCTGGCCGGCGAACATGGCATCGAGCCGGCGGTGGTGACCTTCGAGATCACCGAGTCTTCGTTGATCGATCACCCGGCGCTGGCGCTGGATACGCTGATGCGCTTGCGCATGATGGGCTTCCGCATCGCCGTCGACGATTTCGGTGTCGGCTATTCGAGCTTCGCGCGCCTCAAGCAGCTGCCGCTGTCGGAGCTGAAGATTGACATGGTCTTCGTCGCGCGTGCGTTGGTCGACGCCGAGGCGCGCGCGATCGTCGAATCCTGCGTCGAGCTGGCGATCCGCTTCGGCCTGGTGTCGGTGGCCGAGGGGGTCGAGGACCTTGCCACCGCCGAATACCTCAAGGGACTCGGCGTGACGATGCTGCAAGGCAACTTCTATCTGCCGGCGCAGCCGGCCGACGCCTTGCTGCAGTGGTGGCGCGCGCGGCCGCTGGACCTCGCGCCGCTCAGCTGAGCTGTTCGACGTAGGCCAGGACCTGAAACGGATCGAAGTATTCGCGGATCGTGTGCAGCTTGCCGTCGCGGATTTCGGCGTGCATGTGGTAGACGTTGTCATAGCGGGCGGCGCCCGGGCCGCGCCCGCTGGAGCGCGCCTCGATCGCCACCGTATCGCCTTCGATGGTGATGTTGTCGGCGCTGAAGCTGAACTCGCTGAAGCCGGCGAGGAAGCCGCCGATCATTTGCGCTGCGGTTTTCTTGTCCTTGTGGCCCGCGAACGGGAAGCGATCGACGCGGTAGGGAATCGACCACGAGCCCTCGTCGTGGATCAGCGCAAACAGCTCGTCGAGCTTGCGCTCGCTGATCAGCTGGCAGAAGCGCTGCGCCAGCGCTCGGTTGGCTTCGATGGACATCCGGTTTCTCCTGGAATCAGGCCCGATCAGGCTTCGCCGAAGAAGCGGCGGGCGTCGGCATAGGTAGGCAGGTGCGCGGTGGAGCCGCCGTCGGCGCGGATCACCTGGCCGGTGAGGTAGCGCGAGGCGTCCGAGGCGAGAAAGACGACGACATCGGCGATGTCTTCCGGCACGCCCAGATAGCCGGTCAGCGTCGCCTCGACGTTCATCTCGATGAACGCGGCGGGGATCGCGCCCTCCAGCATCGGCGTGCGGATCATCGACGGCGCGACCGCGTTGCAGCGGATGTTCTGGCGGCCGTAGGCGACCGCGACGTGCTCGGTCAGCAGGTTGATCGCCGCCTTGGAGATGCCATAGGCCGGCATGCGATTGAAGGCGCGCACGCCATACATCGACGAGGTGTTGATGATGCTGCCGCCGCCGTTCTTCTGCATTTGCAGCACGCCGTAGCGGCAGCACAGCATGGTGCCGCGCAGCGTGCCCTGCATGACGCGATCCCAGGCATCGGTCGGGATGTCGAGGATCGTGGTGTCGGCGGCGAGGATGTCCGGCGGCGCGTAGGCGGCGTTGTTGTGCAGCACGTCGAGCCGGCCGTAACGCGCCGCGGTGTGCTCGACCGCGGCCTTGATCGACTCCTCCGAGCAGATGTCGCAGGGCGTGGCCTCGGCGGCGCCGCCGGCCTTGCGGATCAGCGCCACCGTTTCCTCCGCGCCGGCCATGTTGACGTCGGTGATCATCAGCCGGGCGCCTTGCGCGGCCATCGCCAGCGCCGAGGCGCGGCCGATGCCGGAACCGGCGCCGGTGACCATCGCGACCTTGTCCTTGAGTTGGCTCATCGTCTCTCCTCTTCTGGTGTGCCGGTCGTGCCGGT
>CAMLDZ010000048.1 GCA_946478985.1 uncultured Solimonas sp. | reverse complement strand
TCGCGCCTTGCCTGGCCGCAAAGCGGGTGGCATCACAGCGGCGGCCATAGCGTTAGCAGGCCCTAGCCGTCCAGTCTCGCTCTCTGCGCTCGCGGGCGCGGCGTGAGGGGCGCACGTGGCGCTTCAGCTAGCTGATCGGGCGCAGTTGTCCCTCATCCGGCGCTTCGCGCCACTTCTCCCCGCGGGCGGGGAGAGGAAACCAGATTGAATTGAGTAACAGCATCAACGGAACGTCGGGAGGACGTGCCATGAAAGAACGTATCCAGAAAGCGCTGGCGACAGCCGGCGTCGCTTCGCGCCGCGAGATCGAGCGGCTGATCGCCGAAGGCCGCATTCTCGTCAACGGCAGGCCCGCCGAAGCCGGGCAGAAGATCGGCCACGAGGACCACGTCCGCGTCGACGGCAAGCCGGTGCATCTGAGCCGCAAGGCCGAGGCCGCGCGTGTGCTGATCTACAAGAAGCGCACCGGTGAGCTGGTCACGCGTGACGATCCGGAAGGGCGCCGCACGGTGTTCCGCAAGCTGCCCAAGCTCGGCAGCGGCCGCTGGATCGCGGTCGGCCGTCTCGACATCAATACCTCCGGCCTGCTGCTGTTCACCAATCACGGCGAGCTGGCACGACGGCTCACGCATCCCAGCTTCGAGATCCCGCGCACCTATGCGGTACGCGTGCTCGGCACTGTCGACGAGGCGGTGATCGCGCGCTGGAAGGCCGGCGTGGAACTCGAGGACGGCATGGCGCGCTTCGAACGCGTCGACCGCGGCAGCCTTGCCGATCTGGCCGACGAGGATGGCGAGAGCGGCAGTGCCAACCAATGGTTTCACGTCAGCGTGCGCGAGGGCCGCAACCGGCTGGTGCGCCGCCTGATCGAATCGCAGAACCTGCAGGTCAGTCGCCTGATCCGCCTGCGCTACGGCCCGGTGGAGCTGGGCCGCGGCAACAAGTCCGGCACCGCGCGCGAGGCCACGCCCAGCGAGCTGCTGGCCCTGCTTGACGCCGTCGGCCTGTCGCCGGAAGAAGCCGGCCTGGAAGCGCCGCGGCGCGGACGCGGCACGCCGGCCCGGCCCGCCGCTGCCACGCCCGCCGGTGCGCGTCCCGCGCCCAGACCCCGGCGCTCGTTCGCGGACGACGATGACGACGAGGGTTTTGAATCGCCGCGTCGCAACAAGCCCTCATACCTGCGCGAACTCGCAAAACCCGCCGGGCGCCGTCCTGCCAGCGCCAGGGCCGCGCCGGACGACAAGCGCGCCGCGCGACGCGACGCCCCGCCGGCCCGGCAGTCGCGCGATGCGCCGGGCGACGGCGCACGCTCCGCCCGGCCTGCGCGTTCCGCTCCTGCGGGTGCGCGCCGCGACGGCAGCAAGCCGGCGGCGCCGCGTCGCGAGGGCAAACCCGCAGCGGCCGGCACACCGCGCCGCGACGGCAGGCCCGGCGCCGCGCCGCGAGCCGGTGCAGGCGGCAAGCGCAAGCCCGGGCCGGGCAGCGGCCCGCGCCGCCGCTGATTCGCCGCCGGATCGTCAACGGCGGTGACACAACCGACTGACGTTCTGCGTCAGTTCCGACGCGCCGTGTCAGCGACATGCGTGACCGTGGCGGCGGCGCGGGGCGCGGCGCGTCTCCGTTCATCCCTTTTGCGCGACCGCCGGTAAGCCGCAACGCCGGCCGCGCGGCGGCGCCTCGTCGGGAAAATCCCGCCCGGCGGGTTTTGGCGCAGGGCCCCGTCGGCCCGATCCTGCCACGGCCGCCGCCAGCCGCTGGCGCGCCGGTGACGCCGTGCGCGCCGCGCGGTCGGATCAAACCTGTCAGCTCATGCGGCGGCGGACGCTCGTTCTTCGTACGGCGATTGAATGGCTCGTGCGTACCTGTCAGGGACGCTCGCCATGCCTGCCACCGCCGTCGCGTCATTCCTGCGCCGCAGCGCTCATGTCCTGATGCTCATCGCTGCCGCGCAGACGCCTGCGCTGGCTGCCGGCGACGATGCCGAGGACGACACCATGGTCTCCGGCGCAGCCCAGCGCGAGCACGTCAACGCATACCGCAGCCTGCCGTCTGCCGATGGCAGCCACCGTGTCACGGCCCGCTTTCGCAGTTTCAGCAGCGAGCCGCTGAGCCTGCAGTTCACGCTGCCGCAGGAGGCCAGCCAGGCGTCGCTGCGCGAGTTCGGCGTTTCCGCGCAGGAACTCGATGCGCTGATGCGCCAGTGCATGGCCACGCCCGGCTGCAACCAGCAGGAGTTCGATCGGCGCACCACGCGCTACTACCAGGACCACGCGATGCGGCTCGACCAGGCCATCGGCCGGCCGGCACAACTCTTCGTCGACGTGCCGCAGGTGGTACGCCGCAATCGCGAGCGCGTGAAGCCGGTGGCGACGGCCTTGCGCAAACTCGCTGCCGAGCGCGGCCGCGACGAAGAGTGGATGTTCAACGCCGCCATCGCGCTGGTGCAGAGCGGCATGGTCTATCGCCGTCCGGCGGCGCAGGAGAGCGGCCGTCGCATCCTCGGTTTCTACCCGCCGCCGTTGGCGCTGCAGCGCGGTTACGGCGATTGCGACACCAAGTCGGCGCTGCTCGCGGCGATCCTGCAGAACCTCAGCAAGACGCCGCTGATCGGCGTTCACGTGCCGCGCCACTATCTGCTCGGCGTCGCCGGCACGCCGCGCGCCGGGCAGGCGCATCTGGACTACCAGGGGCGTCGCTATGTGCTGGTGGAAGCCGCCGGCCCGTCGCAGCGTCGCCCCGGCGAGATCGCCCAGGCCACGCAGGCGGCGCTGAACGCCAGGCGCGAGCTGCGCGTGGACCCGATGTTCTGAATTTCAGGTGCCGGCGACCGGCGCTCCATTGCCGAGAAAGTGCTCGGGCACCGGCAGTCCCTGCTGGCGGAAGAACGTCAGCTGGTCGAAGTAGCCGCGCTGGAAGACGATCTGTCCGTCGCGGATCTGGAAGAAACCGCAGCCGCGCAGGCCACCCGGATCGCGCCATTCGAGCATGCCCCAGTCGCCGTCCTGGAAGAGGTTCTCGACGATGCAGTGCATCGTCGCGCGGCTGAACTCGATCTCGAACAAGCGGCGGATCGCATCGCGGCCGCGCAGCGGCTCGGCGACCACCTGATGGTTGACCGCATCCGGCGCATACAGCGCCGCCAGGCCGTCGAGGTCGGCGGCATTGAAACGCCGCACCCATTCGAGAATCAGTTCCTTCGGTGTCATCGCGCGCGTCATCACGTCCGTGGTGCGGGTCGCCTACGGCTACAGGCCCCACCAGGCATGCACGGAATCCATGATGAGGGTGAACGGCAGATCGAGTAACGGATGCTCGGCGGGGTACATTGAATGCCGGGCAAACGTGTCGAGGGTCTCCCGGTCGTCGAGCAGCGCCGCGACGTTGACACGCGTGCCGGTGAAGTAGCGCGGACTGTCCCGGTCGATCTGTTCGACGGTACTGAACGTCGCGCAGCCGGCGCAGCTGCCGATCAGCAACAGCGACAGCAATAGCGGACTCTTGCTCATGGGCGGCGCCGGGTTTGACGGGTCAGGCCCACATCATGAGCAAAAATCACACGGCGCGCAGCGGATTGATGCGCGGCGAATCATCCATGCTCCCGGCCGGGCCGGGGCATGGATGGCGGGAACGATCAGCTCTGCAAAGGCGCGGGTCTGATCCTGAACCAGATCGAATACATTGCCGGCAGGAACACCAGCGTCAGGATGGTTCCGGCAAAGGTGCCGCCGATCAGCGTGTAGGCCAGCGTCCCCCAGAACACCGAATGGGTCAGCGGGATGAAGGCCAGGATCGCCGCCAGCGCGGTCAGGATCACCGGACGCGCGCGCTGCACGGTCGCTTCGACCACGGCGCGGAACGGATCCAGCCCAGCCTGTTCGTTTTCGCGGATCTGACCGATCAGTATCAGCGTGTTGCGCATCAGAATGCCCGACAAGGCGATCAGGCCGACCAGCGCATTGATGCCGAAGGGTTGCTGGAAGGCCAGCAGGGTCGGCGCCACGCCGATCAAGCCCAGCGGGCTGGTGGCGAACACCATCACCATCGCTGCGATCGAGCGCACCTGCAAGATGATGATGAGCAGGGTGAGCGCGATCATGATCGGAAATATCGGCAGCATCGCCACCGTGGCCTTGGCTGATTCCTCGGTCGAGCCGGCCACTTCGATCCGGTAGCCGGCGTCAAGCCTGGCGATGAGCGGCTGCAGTTGCGACATCACCGCGGCGGACACATCCGGCGGTTGCAGTCCCTCGGCGATGTCGCCGCGCACGGTGATGGTGGGCGTACGGTCGCGGCGCCGCAGGATCGGATCTTCCATGCGCACCTCGACGGTGCCGACCTGGGACAGCGGGATCCGTTGCCCGGCCGAACCGACCAGCGTGAAAGCGGCGATCTTCGAAGGATCACGCCGGATGTCGCCGGCTGCGCGGCCGACCACCTGCACGGAACGGATGTCCTCGCGCAGCTGCGTCAGCGGCACGCCGCTCAGCAGGAACTGCAGCTGCAGGGACACCGAACTGGAGGTCAGTCCGACGGCCTGCAAGCGGTCCTGGTCCAGCGTGAAGTGCAGCGTGGGGACGCGCGCGCCCCAATCCCGGTTGACGGTGCGCATCATTGGATGCGCGTGCATGACGCCCTCCACCTCATCGGCGATGGCGCGCAGCCGCTCCGGGTCCGGCCCCATCACGCGGAAGGCCACGGGAAACGGCGAGGGCGGCCCGAACACGATCTGGGTGACGCGCACCCGCGCCTCCGGTGCCAGCCCGGCGGCCACCGCCTCACGCAACCTGAACTTGAGGGCCTCGCGCTCCGCGTCGCTGCCCGCGAGCACGACGATCTTGGCGAACGACGGATCGGGCAGTTCGGGCGACATCGCCAGGAAGAAGCGCGGCGCGCCCTGGCCGATGTAGGCGGTGACGATCCTGGCCTCCTGCTGCCTGGCCAGCCAGGCTTCGACCTTGGCGGTGGCGGCGCTGGTCTGCTCGATCGAGCTGCCATACGGCATCTGCACCTCGACCAGCACCTCCGGACGATCGGAAGTCGGGAAGAACTGCTTGTTGACCAGCCCCATGCCGAGCACGGCCAGCACGAACAGACCGATCACCGTGCCCGCCACCAGGCCTTTGCGGGCGATGACGCGTTCCAGCAGCCGCCGGAAACGCTGGTAGCGGGGTGTGTCGTAGATGGCGGCGTGGCCGCCTGCAACCTTCTTGATGTCGGGCAGCAGTTTCACGCCCAGATAGGGCGTGAACGCCACCGCCACCACCCAGGAGGCGATCAGGGCGATGCCGACGATCCAGAACATGTTGCTGGTGTATTCGCCCGCCGTGGAGCGCGCGAATCCGTTCGGCATGAAGCCGACGGCGGTGACCAGCGTTCCCGACAGCATGGGGGCCGCCGTGTGGCTCCAGGCATAGGCCGACGCCGCGATGCGGCTGAAGCCTTCCTCCATCTTCACCACCATCATCTCGATGGCGATGATGGCGTCGTCGACCAGCAGGCCCAGTGCCAGGATCAGCGAGCCCAGCGTGATGCGGTCGAAGTTCTTGCCGCTGGCCGCCATGACGACGAACACCGTCGCCAGCGTCAGCGGCACGGCCGCGGCGACGACGATGCCGACCCGCCAGCCCATGCTGACGAAGCACACCACCATCACGACCAGCAGTGCGACGAAGAACTTGACCATGAACTCGTCGACCGCCGAACTGATGTTGACGGCCTGATCGGTCACCTTGCTCAGTGTCATGCCCAGCGGCAGTTCGGCGTTGATCTTGCCGACTTCCGCTTCCAGCGCCTTGCCCAGATCGAGGCCGTTCCAGTCGTCCCGCATCACCACGCCCAGCAGCAGGGCCGGCTCGCCATTGCTGCGGATCATGAAGGTGGCCGGGTCCTCGTAGCCGCGCTCGACGCTCGCCACATCAGACAGCTTCAAGGTCCGTCCTTGCGCGCTGATCGGGGTCTGCCGAATCTTGTCGAGCTGGTCGAAGGCCCCATCGACACGAAGGAAGACCTGCGGCCCGCTGGTTTCAATGGAGCCGGCGGGGGTCAGCAGGTTCTGTGCGTCGAGCGCGGCGAAAATGTCTTGCGGCGTGATGCCCAGCGTCGCCAGCCGGTCGTGTGCGAACGACACGAAGATGCGCTCGGGCTGCTCGCCGATGATGTTGACCTTCTTCACGCCGGGCACATGCAGCAACTGCTGGCGCAAGGCCTCGGCATCGCGTATCAGCCGCCGTTGCGGTTCGCCTTTGGCTTTCAGGGCAAACAGCGCGAAGGTCACGTCCGCGTATTCGTCGTTGATCATCGGGCCGATGACGCCCGCCGGGAGCTTCTGTGCCTCGTCGCCGAGCTTCTTGCGGGCCTGGTAGAACTCGTCCTGGACCGCCGAAGGCGGCGTGCTGTCGAGCAGCGACAGCATCGTGAACGCCAGGCCGGGGCGCGTATAGGTTTCCGAGCGGTCGTACCAGCGCAGCTCCTGCAAGCGCTTTTCCAGCGGTTCGGCCACCTGGTCCTGCATCTGCTGGGCGGTCGCGCCCGGCCAGGCGGTGACGACGGTCATCTGCTTGATCGTGAAGGGCGGGTCTTCCGCGCGCCCAAGCTGGAAGAAAGCCAGAACGCCGGCGGCGGAGATCAGGACGATCAGGAACAGCGTGATGGAGCGTTCGCGTACGGCCAGCGCCGAAAGATTGAAACGCCCCTCGCTCATGGGCGGTCTCCGGCCGCCAGCGCTTCGCCCGGGCCGATCGGCCGGACGGTCTGGCCTTCACGGAGCAGATGCGCGCCCAGCGATACCACCGGTTCGCCGATTTGCAGTTTGCCCTTCACCTGCGCCACGTCGTTCGCCACGCCGAGCACCTGCACCGGGCGCCACACCGCCTTCTCGGGCTTGCCCTGAACGGCCCAGACGCCGGCTCCCGTGCCGGGGTCGTACACGGCGCCGATCGGCACCTGCAGCGAGGCGGCGGGCGCCGCGTCGCCGGCGACTTCGACGGTGACGGTGGCGCCCAGGGGTGCGTCGGCCAGGGCTCCCTCCAGCACGTACCGGGCCTCGTAGGTGCGGGTCAGGCGATCCGCCGAATCGGACAGCTGACGCAGCTTTGCCGGCACGGTGAGCTGCCGATGGCCATACAGGCGCGCCTGCGCCGGCGATCCGACGGCCGGTCTCAGCGTCTCCGGCAGCTGCACGACGGCCTCGCGTTGTCCGGCCCGGGCCAGGCGCACCACCGCCTGTCCGGCGCTCACCACCTGGCCCGGCTCGGCCAGCGTCTCGACGACGACGCCATCGGCGTCGGCGCGCAGCACGGCGTAGCCCGATGCGTTCCTGGCGATATCGGCCTGGGCTTCGGCGAGCTTGAGCTGCGCCTGCGCGGCGTCGGCCGCGGCCTTGATCTGGCCGTAGGCGGATTGCGAGATGGCCCCTTCGGCGACCAGATCGCGATAGCGCGCCTCATCCTCGGCGGTCTGCCTGGCTCGTGCCCGGGCCGCCGTCACCGCCTCCTGCTGGGCGAGCGCCTGCAATCCCAGATCGACGGGGTCCATGCGGACCAGCGGCTGGCCCTGCTTGACGGTCTGCCCGGTATCGACCAGGCGTTCCGTGACCTTGCCGGCAACGCGGAAGCCCAGGTCGCTCTGAATCCGCGCCGCCACGACGCCGGTAAAGGAACGCGTCGCCGCGGAAGCGGCCTTGACGGTTTCGATCCTGACCGGCGGAGCCTGGGTGCGCGGATCGGCGGGAGGCTCGCCGCCGCAGGCCGTCAGGACCAGGGGCAGCAGGTAGATGGCATACGAGACGAGCTGGCGCCGAAGCATGGGAGCTGTTCCTGACGGAGTAGGGCTCCCATTCTATTCATGTGACCATAACAGTCAATAGTCACTACGCAATCTTCTCAAGGCGACAGGCTGCGCAGGATCAGGCCGGAGAGCTGCGAGGTGGCCTCGGCGCAGTGGTCCAGGTTGTGCTGCAGCAGCAGCGGATTGATATACGGGCGCATGACCAGATAGATGGCGCCGGCCGTCTCGTCCAGCGGCGTCTTGCGCTCGAACTCGCCGCTGTCCCGGCCCTCGCGCACGATCTGCAGGATCAGCTCCTTGACGTGAGCCTCGTAGGCGCGGGCGGAGGGCCAGGATTCGGTCGCCGAAGTCCGCGCGATGTCGTAAAGCTTGCGATCGTCGAAAAACAGCTGGCAGCCAGCCTCCGTCAATGCCTTGAACAGGCGCCGCAGCCGCTCGGTCGCCGAGGAGACGCCGGCCGTGGCCGCATCGACCGCGGTGGCGATCGCGGCCAGGCGATTGGCGCAGATGACCTCGCCGATCGCCTGCTTGGAGTCGAAGAACTTGTAGATGTAGGCCTTGGAAAAGCCGATGGCCTTTGCCAGGTCGGAAACCGTCGTCTTCTCGAAGCCGTAGCGGCTGAAATATTCGGTCGCCGCCTCGACGATCTGGTTGCGGACCTCGTGATCGGAAGGCCCTCGAAGGCCGGGAGCGGGAGCATGTTCGTCGGTCATGGGCCGAGCTTAGCGCCTGCGCAAATGATTGACAACGAGTGACTATGCTGGTTTATAGTCACTGTCATCCACGATACCGAGGATGCTCATGCCTTCCCGCCGCCCCCTTGTGTTCCTGCTCTGCGCCGGCCTGAGTGCCTGCACGGTAGGTCCCGACTACCGCCGGCCCGAGCCGTCTGCGGCCCCGCGCTACATCGCACCGCAGGCGGTCGAGGCGCACGGCGCGCCCGATCTGGCGATCTGGTGGCAGGGCTTCGATGATCCCTTGCTCACGCAGTTCGTGTCGCGGGCCCTCACGCAGAATCTGGATCTGGCGCAGGCGGCAGCGCGTGTCGCCCAGGCGCGAGCCGGGCTGGGCGCAGCCAACGCGGCCTTGCTGCCCGCGGCGAGCGGCAGCGGCTCGGTCACGCGCGCGCGCCAGTCGATCGAGACGCCCCTGGGCCAGGTGCTCAACAGCGCGCCGGAATTCGACCGATGGGGAACGATCTACGAGGCGAATCTCGTGGCCGGCTGGGAGCTGGACGTGTTCGGCGGGCTCCGCCGCGGCCGGCAGGCAGCGCTGGCCGATTATCAAGCCTCGCAGGCGGGCGCCGCGGCAACGCGACTGGCGGTGGCCGCCCAGACCGCCGACCTCTACATCACGATCCGCGGCGTGCAGGCCCGTCTCGACATTGCCCGGCGGCAACTCGGGACCCAACAGGAGCTGCAGGCGAAAGTCGCGCTGCTGCACGCGAAGGGGGTTGCTGCCGAATACCAGCTGCGGCAGACGCAAGGGGCGCTGGCGCAGGTCCAGGCCACGGTGGCCGTGCTGCAGCTGGGTCTGGAGACGGCGATGAACGCGCTGGACGTGATGCTGGGTGATCCGCCCGGCACGCACCGGGCCGAACTCGAAGCCGCCGCGCCGGTTCCGGCGACACCGGCAATCGGCGCGATGGGTTCGCCCGCCGACCTGCTGCAGCGTCGCCCCGACCTGATCGTCGCCGAACGCCGGCTTGCCGCGGCCAACGCGCGCATCGGCGAGGCCGTCGCCGAGTACTACCCCAAGTTCTCGCTGAGCGGATTGCTCGGCAGTGCCACGGCGATTTCCAGCGACCACCTGTTCACTGGCGGCGCGAGCCAGGCGGCGGGCGTGCTGGGACTGCGCTGGCGTCTTTTCGATTTCGGCCGCATCAACGCCCAGATCGATCTCGCGAGGGCCAGGGATGCCGAAGCGCTGGCGGCATACCGCCACGCCGTCCTGCGGGCGACCGAGGATGTCGAGAACGCCTTTTCGGCCTTGATCCATCGCTCTACCCAGGCGGCGAGCCTGCGGCAAGGCGAGGCTGCACTGGCGCGCGCCAGGGCGTCCTCATTGGCGGCCTATCAGCACGGTGCCGCCAGTCTGATCGAGGTACTCAACGCCGACGAGGCGCTGCTGCGGGCAGCCGATGCGCGGGCGCAGGCGCAGACCGAATCGGCGCGAGCGGCGGTCGCGGCGTACCGCGCACTCGGCGGCGGCTGGCAGCCGCCCAGCGCTGCCGTGGCGAGCCGCTGATGCGGTGCCCGCGGCGTTGATATACGAGGCCGGAGCCTGGAGGCGTGGACGGTTCGCCGCCTCGCGAGGCGGCAGGCCGCCGTTAAAGCGCCTGTCCGCTGACGCCGCGGCTGTCGGGCCCTAGCAGCCACAACAGCTGCGGCACCGCGGTTTCCGCCGCCGGGGTATTGTCGAGAATCTCGCCCGGATAGCCCTTGAGGCGCAGCGCCGTGCGCAGCGGGCCGGGATCGTAGGTGTTGAGGCGCAGATTCTCGTGCGGGCGCAGTTCCTCGGCCCACATCTTCGCCATCTGCTCGATGCCGGCCTTGGCGATGCCGTACGGACCGTCGAAGGCGCGCGCCTGACGGCCATGGTGGTCCGAGCAGAACACCACCGAGGCGTCGGCGGCGGCGGTCAGCAGCGGCAGGCAGTGCCGCGTCAGCGCGAAGGCTGCTGTGAGATTGACCTGCAGGCTCTCGATCCAGTCCTTGGGCTCGACGTCATAGAGCCGCGAGAAGGCTTTGAAATGCGCGGCGCAGTGCAGCAGGCCGTCCAGCCCGCCGAACTCGCGGTCGAGGCTGCCGGCCAGCTCGCTGTAATCGGCCCAGGCGGCGCCGGCGAGGTTGAGCGGGTAGATCGCCGGCGCCGGGCCGCCGGCCGCTTCGATCTCGTCGTAGACCTGTTCCAGCTTGGCGACGGTGCGGCCCAGCAGGATCACGGTGGCGCCGTGGCGGGCACAGCCCAGCGCGGCGGCGCGGCCCAGGCCGTCGCCGGCACCGGTGATGAGGATGCGGCGATCGCGCAGCAGGTCGGGCGCGGGGAGGTAGTCGGTCGGCAGCACAGCGGGCATCGGTTCGGTACGCAGATAAGGTGGGAGAAGGATCAGGCCTTGCGCCGCGCGGCGAGCCAGCGTTCGACGGCGGCCGGCGACATCGCCAGCGGTGCGCTCAATGCTTCGACGTAATCGCCGCGCAGTTCGGCCAGCAGCGCGCGGCGCGCATCGTCGCTGATGGCCGGGAAGCTGATGCGCAGATGCTGTGTCTGCATCACGCTGATCAGCAGCCGCAGCGCCTCGCGTGCAACTGTTTCGGTAGCGGCACGTTCCAGCAGTTCGGCGGCCAGGCGGTACTCATCGAGCGGGTAGTACAGGCTGCTCAGCGCCGAGGCGCCAGGCGCGCCGACGCCGATCAGGCACAGCCCGATGCCGGCCTTGCGCAACAGTTCCAGCTGCTGGCGCGGTGCGCTGCCGGCGGCGGTCAGCGCGGCTTCGCTGAACTCCAGCACCAGGGCCTGTGCCGGCAGCTCGTACGACTGCAGCATGCGCAGCGTCAGATCGGCCAGCGCCAGCTCGCGCAACGCTGCATCCGGCAGGCGCAACACCAGCTGCAGTTCCGGCCGCTGCACACGCCACTTGGCGAGGCGCGCGAAGCTTTCGCGCATCAGCCAGGTGCTGAGGCCGTGGACCAGACCGACGCGGTCGGCCAGATGCAGGAAGCCGGCCTCGGCGAGCCGGCCGCGACGCGGGTGTTCCCAGTGCGGGATCAGGCGCAGGCGCTGCGGCCGCCCGGGCTGCAGGGATTCTTGCAGCAGGTATTCGTCGCCGAGGCCGTCGTGGTAGAGCGCGCCGTGCAGCTCGGCGGTGAGGCGCGAACGCTCCGTGCGCTCGTCGTCGAGCTGTGCTTCGTAAACCAGGGCGTCGCGGCGCGCGCCGATCGCCGCGAACTTGGCGGTCTCGGCGCGGCGCAGCAGGGTCTCGGCATCGCCGCCGTGCATCGGGAACAGGGCGATGCCGATGTGCGCGCGCAAGGTCATCGCGCTGCGGCCGATGCTGATCGGCAGGTCCAGCGCCAGCTGTACGCGGCTGGCGATGCGCCGGGCCGCGGCGGCGTCGCTGTCCGGCAGCAGCAGGCCGAACTCGTCGTCGCCGAAGTGGCAGAGGAAATCGGCGTTGCGCGCCACGCTGCGCAGCCGCTCGCGCAGCTGCGAGAGGTACTGCGCTGCGGCCTCGTCGCCCTGACCATGCGCCAGCTCGTGGTAGTGCTCGGTGGTGAGCACCAGCACCGCGAAGCCGCTGCCGCGCGGCGACGGTGAATCGATGGCGCGCTGGATGGCCGTCAGCAGCGCGTGGCGATTGGGCATGCCCAACGCCGGGCCGTCGCTGCGGAAGTTGAGCTCGTGCTGCAGCCGGCTGGCCTCGTCGCGCAGCTCGCGCGTTTCGTCGAGCACCATCGCGCTGGCCTGATACGACATCACCACGCCGATGTACTGGCCCCAGATCAGGAAGATCAGCGGCATCAGGTCCAGCGCCCACAGCGCCGGGTTGCCGGCCTGCACGGCGATCAAACCCTCTATGGAATAGCTGTCGAATTCGTAGCGGCAGCTCAGCAGTGTCGCGGCGACGATCGCGAAGGCCGCCACGCCCAGGCCGACCCAGGCATAGCGGTTGGCGCGGCTGCGCAGCAGCCGGGCGATCGACTCCAGGCTTTGCAGGCGACTCTGGCGTGCCGCCGCGCCGTTCACGGCAGCAGCGCCCCGAGCAGTGCGCGCAGCGCCTGCGGCGTGGCGACGACGCGGTCGGCGCCCCAGCCCTCGATCGGTCCCTCGGCGCCGAGGTAACCCCAGTCGGCGGCGATCGTCGCCATGCCGGCGGCGGCGCCCGCCGTGATGTCGCGCTTGTCGTCGCCGACGTACCAGCAGGCCTGCGGCGCCAGTTGCAGCAGTTCGCAGGCGTGCAGCAGGGCGTCCGGCGCCGGCTTGGGCCGGGCGACCTGATCGGCGCTGATCGTCACCGCTGAGCGCGTAGCCAGGTCCAGACCTTCCATCAGCGGTGTGGTCAACCAGGCCGGCTTGTTGGTGACGACGCCCCAGCGGATACCCTGCGCCTCGCAGAACTGCAGCAGCACGTCGATGCCGTCGAAGGGCCGCGAGGCGCGCGTCAGATGCTGGCGATACAGGGCCAGCAGGCGGTCGCGGTGCGGCGGGAAATCGGCGTGCTCCGGCGTGATGCCGAGCGCCATGCCGAGCAGGCCGCGCGCACCGGCCGAGGCCACCGGACGGTAGTCGGCGAGCGGCAGCGGCGCCAGGCCCTGTTCCTCGCGCACGCGATTGGCGGCGTAGCCGAGGTCCGGCGCGGTGTCGACCAGGGTGCCGTCGAGGTCGAACAGCAGGGCGCGCGGCAGCGCCAGTCGGGAGTCGGCGATGGTCATGAGCCTTGGCAGTCCTGGCGAATCTGTAGAACTCCCTCTCCCGGCGTGCGGGGAGCGGGTTGGGGTGAGGGGTGTGTCGCAAGCGTGACGCGGCCCGCGTTGTCGCCCCTCATCCGCCCCTGCGGGGCACCTTCTCGCCGCCTGCGGCGAGAAGGACGCATGCCGGTTCCGGTTTTCAAGTCGCGGAGTCCGGCTTGCGGCAATGCATGAAGTAGTTGACGTCGATGTCGTCGGCCAGCCGCGCCGATTTCAGGATCGGGTTGTAGCGCAGGCCCTTGACGCCGACGACTTCGAGCCCGGCGTCACGGGCCCAGCCGTGCAGCTCGGACGGGCGGATGAACTTCTCGTAGTCGTGCGTGCCGCGCGGCACCAGGCCGGTCAGGTACTCGGCACCGACGATGGCCAGCGCGAAGGCCTTGGGATTGCGGTTGATGGTGGAGAACACGATGTCGGCGCCGGGCTTGGCCAGCGTCGCGCAGGCCTCGATCACCGCCGCCGGTTCCGGCACGTGCTCCAGCATTTCCATGCAGCACACCAGATCGAAGCCGGCCGGCTGCTCGGCCGCCAGGGCCTCGGCACTGAGCTGCCGGTAGTCGAGGGCGGCGCCGGTGCAGCGCTGCAGCGCCGCGGCGTTTTCCAGCGCGTGCAGCCTGGCCACTTCGATCAGCTCCGGCGCCATGTCGATGCCGAGCACCGCCGCGCCTTCGAGCGCCAGCGCCTCGCTGAGCAGACCGCCGCCGCAGCCGATGTCGACCACGCGCCGGCCGGCCAGACCGCCGCTGCACTGGCTGACGTAGCGCACGCGCGGCGGGTTGATCTGGTGCAGCGTGCGCATCTCGCCATGCGGGTCCCACCAGCGCGAGGCGAGGCGGTCGAAGTTGGCGATCTCGCGGGCGTCGACGTTGTGCTGCTGCCGGCTGGCGTGCGTCATGAGTTCACGATCTTGTTGCGCCAGTCGGTGGCGGCGGCGATCGCCGCGCTGGCGTCGATGGTTTGCAGCTCGCCCTTGCGCAGCAGCGCCCGGCCGGCGACGTAGACATCCGTCACCTGGTCGCGGCCGACCGCGTAGGCGAGATGAGAGAGCACGTTGTAGACCGGCTGCGTCGCTGCGGCGGAGAGATCCACGGCGATGAAGTCTGCCGACTTGCCGGCTGCCAGCGTGCCGATCTCGCCATCGAGGCCGAGCGCCTGCGCGCCGCCGAGCGTCGCCATCCGCAGCGCGGCGGCGGCGCCGAGCGCGGCGGGATCGCCGCTGACGCCCTTGGCGAGCAGCGCGGCGGTCTGCAGCTCGCCGAACAGGTCGAGATCGTTGTTGCTGGCGGCGCCGTCGGTGCCGATGCCGAAGTTGACGCCGGCTTTCTCCAGCCTGGCGGTCGGGCAGAAGCCGCTGACCAGCTTGAGGTTGGACTGCGGGCAATGCGCGATGTGCACGCCGTATTCGGCGGCCTGCGCGATCTCCTCATCGGTGAGCTGGGTCATGTGCACGGCGACGAAGTCCGGGCCCAGCAGTTCCAGCTCCTTGAGCCGCTGCCAGGGCCGCTTGCCGGTCTGGCGCAGCGCCTCCTCGACCTCGAACGCGGTCTCGTGCACGTGCATGTGGATGCCGATGCCGAGCTCATTGGCGTAGCGGCGGATCTTGCTCAGCGGCGCGTCCGACACCGTGTACGGCGCATGCGGTGCGAAGATCGTGGTGATCAGCGGATCGCCCTTGAGGCGATCGTGCAGCTCCAGGCCCTTGTGGATGTAATCGTCGGCGCCGCTGCCGTAGGCGGTCGGGAAATCGAACACCGCCAGCCCCACCGTCGCGCGCAGGCCGGCTTCGCGGGCAACGGCGGCCGTCGTCTCCGGGAAGAAGTACATGTCGTTGAAGCAGGTGGTGCCGCCGCGGATCATCTCTGCCGCCGCCAGCCGCACGCCGTCGGCGCAGAAGGCCGTGCCGACATGCCTGCCCTCGGCCGGCCAGATGTGGTTCTGTAGCCAGTCCATCATCGGCAGGTCGTCAGCGATGCCGCGCAGCAGCGTCATCGCCGAATGCGTATGCAGATTGACCAGGCCCGGCATCAGCGCGTGCGTGGGCAGCGTCAGCGTCTGCCGCGCAGCGTAGTGCGAGGCCAGCTCGGGCGCCGGCAGCACGGCGACGATGCGGCCGCCGTCGACGACCAGCACATGATTTTCCAGCACCGTGGCCTGTGGCTCGATCGGCACGAGCCAGCGCGGCGCTACGACGAGATCGACGGTCTGCGGTTGCGAGGACATGGCGGAGACACGGCACGGGTAAAATGCGGAACCGCAAGTTTACCCGAGGCCGTCATGACATCCGCCCCCGCAAGCTCCGTGCAGCCGATTCTCTGGCGCGGTACGCACCTGCAGCTGCTCGACCAGCGCGTGCTGCCGGCCGAGACCCGCTATCTGGACTGCCACACGCCGGGCGACGTGGCCGATGCGATCCACGGCATGGCGGTGCGCGGCGCGCCGGCGATCGGCATCGCCGCCGCCTACGGTCTGGTGCTGGGCCTGCGCGCCGACGCCGACGGCCTGCAGCGCGTCTTCGATCTGCTCGCCGACTCGCGGCCGACGGCGGTCAACCTGCGCTGGGCGCTGGAACGGATGCGGCAGCACTGGCTGCAGCACCGCGATCTGGCGCAGCTGGAAGCCGAGGCCGTGAAGATCCACGACGAGGATCTGGCGCAGAACCTCAAGATGGGCGAATTCGGCGCCGCGCTGCTGCCCGCCAACGCCTGCGTGCTGACCCACTGCAATACCGGTGCGCTGGCCACCGGCGGCCACGGCACCGCGCTGGGCGTGATCCGTTCCGGCTACCGGAGCAACCGCGTCACGCAGGTCTACAACACCGAGACGCGGCCGTGGCTGCAGGGCGCGCGTCTGACCGCCTGGGAACTGCAGCAGGAGGGTATCCCCGCCAAGCTGGTCGCCGACGGTGCCGCCGCGCATCTGATGAGCAGCACCCGGCTGGACTGGGTGATCGTCGGTGCCGATCGCATCGCCGAGAATGGCGATACCGCCAACAAGATCGGCACCTACGCCTTGGCCGTCGCCGCCAGGCGTCATGGCGTCAAGTTCATGGTCGTTGCGCCCAGCGGCACCTTCGACCTGCGCTGCCGCAGCGGCGCCGAGATCCCGATCGAGGAGCGCAGCGCGGCCGAACTCACCGAATTCCGCGGCCAGCAGGTCGCGCCGCAGGGATACGACGCCTTCAATCCGGTGTTCGACGTCACGCCGGCCGAGCTGATCGACGCCATCGTCTGCGAGCACGGCGTCATCGAGAAGCCGACGCGCGAGAAGATCGCCAGGCTGCTGCGCTGAGCCCTCATCCGCCCCTGCGGGGCACCTTCTCCCGCGAGCGGGAGAAGGGATGTGTAGCCCCTCTCCCGCTTGCGGGAGAGGGGTTGGGGTGAGGGAGCGCATTGACGCTCTCGCAGCACCGCTGCTTTAATCGACTCCGTTCTCACGGGGAGTAGCCGGGGTCGCAGGTACTGGACTCCTGCAGTGTCGTCAGCACGGACGATGGCGCCGCCATCGCTCCCGGCACTGCAGCTCGCACCAGCGGTGCGATTGGCAAGACCGGAACCGGCCAGTGGTACGGCCGTGTCCGTCACTTTCTAGCCAAAGGGTCTTGCCGTGATCTCGATTGGAACTCCGCTGCTGTGGTCCCTGTTCGCCGGCTTCGTCGTCGTGGCGCTGCTGGTTGACTTCTTCGCGCTCAATCGCCAGGGCGCGCACAAGGTGTCGATGCGCGAGGCCGGCATCTGGACCGTGATCTGGGTGGCGGTGAGCTTCGCCTTCGTCGCCTTCCTGTGGTGGAAGCTCGGCGGCAGCGGCGATGACCCCGCTGCGCGTGCCTTCGCGCAGGACAAGGCGCTGGAATTCGTCACCGGCTATCTGGTCGAGAAAGCGCTGGCGGTCGACAACATCTTCGTCTTCCTGATGCTGTTCACCTACTTCGCGGTGCCGGCGGAATACCAGAAGCGGGCCTTGATGATCGGCATCCTCGGCGCGCTGGCGCTGCGTGGTGCGCTGATCCTGGTCGGCGCCTGGATGATCGCGCAGTTCCACTGGATCCTCTACGTGTTCGGCGCCTTCCTGGTCTTCACCGGCGCCAAGATGTGGTGGGCGGCCGGGCAGGAGCCGGACCTCGACAGCAATCCGGCCTTGCTGTGGATCCGGCGGCGCTTCCACATCGCGCCGAACTACGACGGCGAGCGCTTCTTCACCCGCATCGACGGCCACCGCGTGATGACGCCGCTGCTGGTGGTGGTGATGCTGATCGGCATCGTCGACGTGGTGTTTGCGGTCGACTCGATCCCGGCGATCTTCGCGATCACCACCGACCCGTTCATCGTGCTGACCTCCAACGTCTTCGCGATCCTCGGCCTGCGCGCGATGTACTTCCTGCTCGCCGGCGTGCATGAGCGCTTCCACCTGCTGCCCTACGGCCTGGCGGTGGTGCTGGTCTTCATCGGCAGCAAGATGCTGCTGATCGACCTCTACAAGATCCCGGTGCAGTGGTCGCTGCTCGGCACCGTGTCGATCCTCGCCGCGACGATGCTGCTGTCGCTGTGGATCCCGCCCAAGGGCGACGCCAGGCAGCGCGGCGCTTATCCGTTTTCGCACAAGCGGCAAGCGGATGATGAACCGCCGCGGCGCTGACACGAACGGGGGGCGCGCAGACGGCGGTGCTGTGATACATCGCCATG
This sequence comes from uncultured Solimonas sp., assembly GCA_946478985.1. The sequence continues at coordinate 4,534 of CAMLDZ010000048.1, read as the reverse complement.
AAGCTCCCTTTTGATTAGCCATCCGGAAACGTCATGACCGCTGCCAGCACTTCGCCGCAAACACCGTCGCGTCTCGCCGCCACCATCCTGCTGCTGCGCGAGGGCGGGCGGGGCATGGAGGTGTTCATGGTGGTGCGCCACCAGCAGATCGACTTCGCGTCGGGAGCGCTGGTGTTTCCGGGCGGCAAGCTGGCCGCGGGCGATACCGATGCGCGCGTGCGTACGCGCTGTGCCGGCGCCACGACGCTGTCGGACGACGAGCTGGCGCTGCGTGTCGGCGCGATCCGTGAGGCTTTCGAGGAAAGCGGCGTACTGCTGGCGCGCGTGCGCGGGCAGGCGGCGCTGATCGGCGGCGAGCGCGTCGCCGCGCTGGAGCGCTATCGCAAGCCGCTCGACAAGGGCGAGATCGGCATCGCCGAGATGCTGGACGCCGAAGATCTGGAACTGGCGACCGACACGCTGGTGCCGTTCGCGCACTGGATCACGCCGACTTTCATGCCCAAGCGTTTCGACACCTACTTCTATCTGGCGGTGGCGCCGGAGGCGCAGGTGGCGGCGCACGATGGCAGCGAGGCTGTCGACTCGGTGTGGATCCGCCCGGCCGATGCGCTGTCGGCATTCAAGGACGGTACGCGCACGCTGGTGCCGGCGACCCTGCTCAATGTCGAAAAGCTCGGCTTCAGCAACAGTGTCGACGCGGCGCTGGAAGCCGCGCGCAGTGCGCCGGTCGTCACCGTGCTGCCGGAGGTGATCGCCGAGAAGCCGGAGATCCTGCTGCGTATTCCGGCGGAAGCGGGATACAGCGTCACCGAGTTCTCGGCAACCGGACGTTGATTCACTGTCAGGGGGAGTCTCCGGCTCTGCCTCTCCCCGCGCCCGGGGAGAGGGCGTCTTCCGGCAATGCCACGCTTTCCAGCACATCTCCCTCTCCCCGCGCGCGGGGAGAGGGCCGGGGTGAGGGGCACGCTCAAAAGCGGCCCCTCATCCGCCCTTTGAGCACCTTCTCCCCGCATGCGGGGAGAAGGAGATCACCGCCGACAGCGCGATCGACGCGGTCAAACCTTCTCCCCGCGTGCGGAGAAGGCAGGCGCGTTTCTGAATCGCGGCATCCGCGACGTTATTGAGCACGCACGTGGCGCTGGCGATCAGCGCGCCACCGGCAGCGTGAAGCCGAAACTGTTGATGCCGTGCTCGCTGCGTGCGAACACGCTGCCGCCGTGCATGCGCACGATCGCCTTGACGATCGCCAGGCCCAGGCCGTGGTTGTCGCCGCTGCTGCTGCGCGCGGTGTCGAGGCGGTAGAAGCGGTCGAACAGGCGCGGCAGCTGTTCGGCGGCGATCGGTGCGCCCGGATTGCTGACCGCCACCCGCACGGCGCCGTCGTCGGTGCCGGCGATCTCCACGCGGACCTCGCCGCCCGCTGCGGTGTGCTGCACGGCATTGACGAGCAGGTTGCTGATGGCGCGGCAGAACAGCGCCGGATCGACCGGCAGCCGGGCATCGCCGTCGATCCGCGTGCGCACGCCGGCTTCGTCGAACAGCATGTCGAGAAAGTCCAGCGTACGCCTGACTTCCTGCGCCAGCGAGGTCTCGATGCGGCCGCGCGCGGTCTCGCCGCTGTCGGCGCGGGTCAGGAACAGCATGTCGTGGACGATCGAGCGCAGCCGGTTGAGCTCTTCCAGATTGGATTGCAGAACTTCCTCGAGCTCGGCCTGACTGCGCTCGCGCGACAGCGCCACCTGGGTCTGGCCGATCAGGTTCGACAGCGGCGTGCGCAGCTCATGGGCGACATCGGTGTTGAACGCTTCCAGCTGCTGGTAGGCGAGTTCCAGACGGTCGAGCGCGCCGTTGAAGGCGCCGGCGAGCTGCGCCAGTTCGGGCGGCAGCGAGCCGCCGCCGAGCCGCTGCGACAGTTTGCTGGGGCTGAGCTGCTGCGCGTCGGCGGCGAGCCGGCGCAGCGGCTGCAGGCCGAAACGGGCGATCAGGTAGCCGAGCCCGGCGACCAGCACGATGCCGGCGATCGACAGGCCGATCAGGCCGACGGTGAAGCTGCGCAGCGTCTGCCGGAACGGTGTGCGGTCCATCGCCACGATCAGCCGGACCGCCGGACGCGGGCCGTTGCCGGGGAATTCGCGCAGCAGCAGTGCGCGCGGCTTCTGTTCGCCCGGCAACAGCACGCGGCCGAAGCCGCTGCGGTCGAGTGGCGGCAGCGATACGCCGGCCGGCCAGGTGTTGAAGCTGAAGCGTGGATCGGCTGACAGCACCCAGTAGCGCGTGCTGCCGTCCGGCGGCGTCATCGATTCCAGCTTGTCCTGGAAGCGGCCCCAGCGATCGGTGTCGTCGGCGCGGCGGATCTGCGGCTCATGCACTTCGGCGCGCGTCAGCAGTTCGGAGCGCTCGTGCCGTGCCAGCGCGTTGCACAGCGACATCCGCAGCGTGATCGAGAACAGCAGGAACACCACCAGCCCGCAGGCGGCGAACATCAGCGCCAGCCGCCGCGAGATCGACACGTTCACGGCTTGCGCGCAGCCCCGTCGCGCACTTCCAGCACGTAGCCCATGCCGCGGATGGTGTGCAGCAGCTTGGTGTCGAAGGGGTCGTCGAGCTTGGCGCGCAGGCGCTTGATGGCCACCTCGACGACGTTGACGTCGCTGTCGAAGTTGACGTCCCAGACCAGCTCGGCGATCACCGTCTTGGACAGGATCTCGTTCTGCCGCCGGGCGAACGTGGCCAGCAGCGCGAACTCGCGGCCGGTCAGTTCCAGGCGCCGCCCGGCGCGCCAGGCCTTGCGCGCGAACAGGTCGATCTCCAGGTCGGCGAGTCGCAGCTGCGATTCGTTCTGGCCGCGGCCGCGGCGGCTCAGCGCCTGCAGCCGCGCGACCAGCTCGATGAACGAGAACGGCTTGATCAGGTAGTCGTCGGCGCCGGCTTCCAGGCCGTGCACGCGGTCATCGACGCGGTCGCGCGCGGTCAGCATGATCACCGGCGTCTGCTTGCGCGTGCGCAGCTGGCGCAGCACCTTGAAGCCGTCGATGCCCGGCAGCATCACGTCGAGCACGATCACGTCGTAGTCGAACTCCTGTGCCAGATGCAGGCCGTCGCGACCGTCGGCGACGATGTCGACGACATGGCCCTGCTCGGACAGTCCACGCTGCAGATAGTCCGCGGTCTTCGGCTCGTCTTCGACGATCAGGATCTTCATGGCGGACAAGGCTAGCGACCCGGCGTGGTTTCGGCCAAGGCCAGCGCGCCGTCGCGCGGCGGTACGACGCCCATGGTCTGGTAGAGCGTGACCAGCCGCGTCGACACCGCGCCGGTGGCTTGCGACCAGTCCAGCTCGGCCTGGTAGAGGCTGCGCTCCGCGTCCAGCACTTCCAGCATCCCGAGCGCGCCCTCGCCGTACTGGCGGCGCGCCAGCTGCGCGGCCTTGCGCGCGGCGTCGACGGCGTGCTGCAGCTCACGCTGGCGCCGCTTGCCCTCGGTGTAGAGGATCAGCGCGGTTTGCGCTTCCTGCAGCGCGGTGCGCACGCTGCGCTCGTACTGCAGGAAGGCCTGCTCCTCGCGCGCATCGGCGGCGTCGATCGCGGCGCGGATGCGGCCGAAATCGAACAGCGGTGCCAGCAGGCTGCCACCGGCCGACCAGGTGCGCGTGCCGTCGTCGAAGACGCGGCCGAGGTCGTTGCCGGACAGGCCGATCAGCGCCGACAGGTTCAGCTGCGGATAGCGCAGCGCACGGCTGGCGGCGAGCCGCGCGCTGGCGCCGATCATGCGCCGTTCGGCGGCGCGCACGTCCGGCCGCTGCGCCAGCACCTGCGTCGGCGCCGCCAGCAATTGCAGCGCATCGCTGTCCGGCAAGGCCGCGTCCGGCGCGCGCTCCGGCAGCAGCGGCTGCAGCGATTCCGGCGTCTCGGCGGTCAGCAGCACCAGGCGGTGGAAGGCCGAGGCGTGCAGTTCGCGCATCTGCGGAATCTGTGCGCGCGTGCTCGCCAGCAAGGCGGTCGCGCGTTCCAGATCGAGGCGACTGCCGAGCCCTTGTTGGTAGCGGGCGCGAGTGATGCGCAGCGTCTCGGCCTGCGCCTGCGCGGTCTTTTCGACCAGCTGCTGCTGCAGGCCGTAAAGGCGGTAGTCCAGATAGCTGCGTGCGACCTCTGCCAGCAGCAGCAGGCGCACCGCGTCGCGGTCGGACTCGGCGGCCTGCTGATCGGCGATCGCCGCCTGCCGTTCGTGGCGCAGCCGTCCGAACAGGTCCAGCTCCCAGCTCGCCGTGAGGCTGGCGGTGGCGGTGGTCATCACGTCGCCGAAACGCAGGCTGCGATTGCGGGTGACGTCGATGCCGGCGCCGAGCTGCGGCAGCAGTACGGCGGTGCTGCCGGCGCGCAGCGCGCGGACTTCGGCGACGGTGGCTTCGGCGATGCGCAGATCGAGATTGCGCGCCTGCGCGCGCTCGATCAGCGCGTCCAGCGCCGGATCGTGGAAGGACTGCCACCATGCTGCGTTCGCCGCGATGCCGGCGGTGACGGCGGCCGCGTCCTCG